>JACMLY010000103.1 GCA_014379345.1 Chitinophagaceae bacterium | reverse complement strand
ATGTACTACGATTCTTCTTATCCAGCCTTCGAATGCTCCTTTATTCTGAAAAGTGTGTATTTGCGAGAACACTTTAATAAATCCTTCCTGAAGCATATCCTCTGCATCTTCCCGGTTGTGGGCAAACCTGTAACAAACCGACAGCATCTTTGAGCTATACTTTTGGTATAGTTCGCGTTGAGCTCCCGGGTCATTGTGTAAACAGCCTTGTAAAATGGCTTCTTCGGTCATATTAACCGCGTTGGTGGCCCTGTAATTTAGACAATTTTTGCAAGTTACTGCTGCTTCCTTTATGTAAAATCTTAAAAAATTTATTAAATGATGCAGGTCAAATAGGCTTTGAGCGCTTTCTCCTCCGAATGATTCCGGGTCCGTACCAAAGCCAAAAACCGGAAGCGACCAATAAGAATAAACTTAAACCCATGATCGTGGTATAAGACGACTTAATCTGTTCTCCATCCGTTCCGAAAATATTGTCGAGAATTGAGCCATCGTGAATGTCTTCAATCAGGTCACTATGCCTTTTTTCAATAAGCAGTACTGCCCCGGTCGTGCCATCAAGCTGAATTCCCCAATATGCCTTCTTAAAGATGAATTTTACGATTCCCTTATCGGGGCGTATATCTATCCTGTCTATTTCTGCAGAAAGTTCTTTTGAAACGGAATCTTTGAATACCGTTACAGCCCGACTGTGCAAACTATCGATCGGCAGCCAGGTTGCTAAATCCGAAGAGATTCCTTTTTTAGTAGGCGCCAATAAACCGGTATTCTTTTTCAAACCTAATAAGAGGCCCGATAATGACAATATGAGAAAGAATAAGAATGATATAATTGCAATCTTTCGATGTAGCCAGCGAAAGGCTCTTATCCAACTGGCCTGATCTTTAAAGTTATTCATATAGAAAAATGTAAAATAGCTGTAGCGGGCCTGAGTTAAAAAATTGCCGTGAAGCCACGAAGCGTAAATTTCAATTCACATTTTCTTAGCCTTCGTGGCTTCACGGCAAATAAAGCTTTGAAGACTCTAAAATTCACAAAGTAGTTCTTAGTGAAAAAATGAAATTACTCCCCGGAGACACTATGCCCGAAGAATAAGACCGGTATCGTTGATTGGTAATATTCTCCCATCCCGCAGTTATCGTTAGATGATTGCTCCACTGGTAACTTGTTTTGATATTCAGGGTGTACCAGGATGGGCTGTAAGGCTTCCCGTTTTTATCTGTTGCATAGATGAAAGTTTTTGCCTGTTCTGATGGTGCAAGATTTTTGTTTGATATTTCTCCATTCCAAAGCACATACAGATCAATCCTGATTTTTTTTGAGTTGAATTTAAAATGCGTATTCCCGTAAAATGGAGGAGCGTGACGAAGAGGAACGTCCACATCTTTTGTATCATCCGTTTCTTTGCCTTCAATCCAATTGCCCTGGACCAGCCACGAAAAATTTTTATCAAAATAAACTTCAATGCCAGCCTGCACACCATACGTTATTGCTTTTGCTGCATTTTGCAATGAAAAAACCCGGCTTTTTACTCCCTCATATATAACAGAATCCTGTGAATTAAAAGTAGCCGTCCTTCTAACAATTGCGTCATTTAATATTGTATAGAATGCAGTTATATCGAAATTGACTTTATCAGAAATATTTATCGCATAGCCTATATCGAAATTGTACGCGTACTCTGGTTTCAGGTCCTGATTAGGAACTGTTAACTGGCCGGGGGCAGATTCAAATACTTTACCCAGGTCGTCTACATTCGGTACTCTGAAGCCGGTAGCAACATTGAAATTTAACCGCGATGTTGAAGAAGGTCTGAACACCAATCCCACATTGCCGGTAAACGCTCCTTTTTTTATTTCAGCTTTCGTGAACGGGAATCTGAAAAGCGACGTGTCGAACGGGGTTTGAACAGTTGTATAGTTATACCGGAGACCTGCATTTAATGTGAATTGCTTAATATTCGATTTGAAATTTGAGTACACGCCATACGAACTCCAATCGGAATTATTTGGGTAACGTGTAACTGTAGGCTCAATAGCGCCTGAATTTATATTGATCCTGTTTGCAAAAGATCCTACATCATTGGTTATGTATTCAACTCCATAAAACAACTCATTGGTTTCATTAATGAGTTTATTGAGGTCAACATTTGCGGAAAAAATTTTAACCTGTTCAACCTGGTTCCGGATACGGGCATTATTCAATCGTCTGTCATGACGGCTTTCTTCATAGTTCTGGTAAGCGGCGACCAAACGGGCCGAATGATAAAAATTATTCTTTCGGTTATGCGTTGCCTGCAACGCATGCATACGCCATAATTGCGGACCATAATACCACTCGGCAAAAGAGAGAGTGCCTCCCGATGTTTCGATCAGGCGGTCATATCGCGGAGTATTTCCGGTCCCTGAATAATGAAAAGTGTATTGTAGATCCAGTTTCTCAACAGGCCTGAAACGCAACCTTTGTAACACATTTAACTGGCTGTATCCCGTAAATTTCTGTATCCTGGGATCATTATTAATCAACACGCTGTCTTTATTGCCGATGCGGGCTGCATAACGGGGGCGCAGATAAGAGCTCTCCCCGCCATTCTTTCCCATCTTCAGGTCATCAAAATCACTATACGTAATACTTCCCAGGTACGCGATCTTTGAATTTCCTGCTGAGAAATCTATATGGGCGGTACGTTCATCGTTAGCGCTTGAATACCTGATCAGTGCATTTGCTTTAGTCCTCCACTTGTTATCTAAAGAAAATGCCGCTTGCAACGAATGAAAATCCATTACACCTCCAATGGCGTCACTTCCGTAAATAACACTGCCCGGCCCGAATATGACTTCCGCGCTTTCTGTGGCCAACGGGTCAACCGAAATAACGTTTTGCAAATTGCCACTTCGGTATATCGCATTGTTCATGCGCACACCATCGACCACGATCAATATTCTATTCGTCGAAAAGCCCCGTATCATTGGGCTTCCACCCCCCAATTGGCTTTTTTGAATGTATACCTGGCCGGTCATCCCCAGCAGATCTGCCGCGGTTTGTGGATTCTGTAAACGTACTTCCCTGAAATTTACCTTGACTATTTTATTCGGGACTTCGTTTATTTTTTGTTCCCACTTGTTGATCGAAAGTACCACTTCATCCAGTTCCTGTATTTTTCTGGTACTGTCTCTTCCATTATTTTGCTGCGCCTTTAATTGCACGGAGAGGCAGCAAATAACAATACACATGTATGTGTTTTTCATTTGGTATTTTTTGGATATTTTTTCTCTCGGAAATAGCGTCGCTATCCAGTCATAAAATGTTCCAGACAAGCTTAAGGTGTTAATAGATTTATTACACCTTCGGAGGTGGAAAAGGAATGGAAATATAAACAGATGATAAGCTATAAGAATCAATGAAACTTCTTATACCAGTTAAATCCTCTTGCAGGAATTCGTACTCTTTTTTTGAATCGGTTACCCATACTTGCAGTAGTAGTTTGGCAATAACCATGTTCCTTTCAGAACTCTTCTGATCTTTCTTCTCTATCAGTTCCTTTACTTGTTTTTTCAGCTCGGTTTCCCTGATATCGAACAATCCTGTAAACACGGTTGAATCTTTTTTAACTGAATAACGATGAACATCGAATAATTCTGCGTTCACAACAATTTCTTTGCCCTCTTTATACCAGTGAACATCGCTATTATGCAGGGTGATCTTTTGTAATTCTGTGCGTTCAAGCCTCTCTGCCATTTGATGCTGAATAATTTTTTGTTGTACCTGAAAACAAATACAGATCGATGCAGGAAAGCAAAGGATGGTAATTAAGAATAAGGGGGCAATATGTTTTTTTGCGCTGATCACATATTAAATTAAGATTTCTCCCGTCATTTCTGCGGGGATGGGCAATTGCATAACGGTCAGTATGGTAGGTGCAATATCGGCCAGTTTGCCTGGTTTGATCGTTCCTTTCCATTCGTTGTCTATAATAAAAAATGGCACCGGGTTTAATGTGTGCGCTGTATTGGGCGTACCATCTTCATTGATCATGTAATCGGCATTCCCATGATCGGCCGTTAAAAAGACCGTGTACCCATGTTGCAACGCTGTTGTTACTACACGTGCAACACAACTGTCAACAGTTTCAACAGCTTTGATTGCGGCCTCCCAGATACCTGTATGGCCTACCATATCTGCATTGGCATAATTCAAACAAATAAAGTCGGCGGTTTCGCCTTCAAGTTCTGGTATAAGTGCATCGGTGAGTTCATAGGCACTCATTTCAGGCTGAAGATCGTAGGTGGCCACTTTGGGCGATGATATCATTATCCGGTTTTCTTTTTCAAAGGGTATTTCTCTTCCGCCACTAAAAAAGAAGGTTACATGGGGATATTTTTCCGTCTCCGCAATCCTTATCTGGCGCAAACCATTGTTCTCGATGATTTCTCCAAGAGTTTTGTTGAGATTGTCTGTTTCGAAGATCACCGATATATTGTCAAACGTTTTATCATATTCAGTCATTGTGGTAAAATGAAGGGATAATTTTCTCATACCAAAATCAGGCATATTTGATTGGGATAGCACCTGTGTGATTTCGCGGCACCTGTCGGTACGAAAATTAAAACAAACAACTACATCGCCCTCCTGTATGGTAGCAACGGGTCGCAGATCCTCTTTAATAATGACTGTTGGTTTTATAAATTCATCGGTTATGTTACTCTGATATGCTTTTTCAAGGCACCGTACTGCATCAGACGATTTTTCTCCTTCAGCTTTCACAAGGGCGTCGTATGCCAGTTTAACGCGTTCCCATCTTTTATCCCTGTCCATCGCATAGTAACGTCCGCTTACGGTGGCAATCCTGCCGGTGGTTTTGTCTAAATGTTTTTGCAGCTCTTTGAGGAACTCAAGCCCGCTTTTAGGGTCGGTATCCCTTCCATCTGTAAACGCATGAATAAAAACAGCTGTTAGTTTTTCACGGTGACAGATGTCGATAATGGCTTTGAGGTGATTAATATGGGAGTGTACGCCTCCGTCGCTCACCAAACCCAGTAAGTGAAGCGGCTTATTTTCTCCTTTAGCAAGCTTAATGGCATTCAATAAGGCAGGATTCTGTGAAAAACTGGAATCGCGGATTGCAACATTGATGCGTTGCAGCTCCTGGTAAACAATGCGGCCGGCGCCGATATTCAGATGGCCAACCTCGGAATTACCCATCTGTCCTTCAGGTAATCCTACTGCTTCTCCGCAGGTAATCAACGTTGTATTGGGATATTTTGAATACAGTGAGCTTACAAAAGGGGTCCTGGCGTTTTGAATCGCATCCGACGACTTTACGCTACCAAGCCCCCACCCATCCATGATAACAAGAATTACTTTCTTATAAGGCATATAACCAACTTTTATTAAATTAATTAACAAACGCGCCAAAGGTAATATAATACAGCATTGGTGGTATTTTCAATGGACTCTTACTTTGGCATGTTTTTGGCAATTTGGTGAGATGAAATTATATAGCAATGAAAAAATTTTTACTTATTGTGCTTGCAACTTCTTCCCTTCTTTTTACCTCTTACAAGCCAATATACTCAATTGAGGAAGTGGTAACCGCAATGCGAAGCGGAAATGCAAATCAATTGTCAAGATATTTCGACGATCGCATAGACATACAACTTCCCAGCAAAAGTGACAATTACAGCAGAACACAGGCTGAAATGATCCTGAAAGATTTTTTCTCAAGCAATGAGGTAAAAGATTTCCAGGTCAAACATAAAGGAGAAAATAATGGCGCTCAGTTTTGCATAGGATTATTACAGACACGAAATGGCAATTACAGAACCAAGCTGTATATGAAACAAAAAGGAGAGCGCCAGGTATTGCAGGAAATTGGGTTTCAGTTAGCTGATTAAAGTGATTATCTCTGAGATAAAATAACCCCTGGGAAAACCGGGGGTTATTTTTTTTGATGTACTTCCCCGATGGCCCTTCTTGTTTTCAGGCAGGTTTCTTTAGTTTTGAGCATGCTAAACGAGGATGAACAATTGAATGCACTGGTAACGGCTGCGCTTAAGGAAGATATCGGCGATGGCGACCATTCTACTTTATGTTGCATACCCGCAGGAGTAAGCGGCAAAGCAGTGCTAAAGATCAAACAAGATGGTATTATTGCCGGGATAACAGTAGCGGAAAAAATCTTCCGGCAGGTTCAGCATGCTGTAGCATTTACAAAATACCTGGAAGACGGAGAACCGGCGAAATTTGGAGATAAGGCTTTTGAGGTGGAAGCGAAAGTTCATACGATCCTCCAATGTGAAAGGCTGGTATTAAACTGCATGCAACGTATGAGCGGAATTGCCACCCTCACAAGAAAGTACAGTGACAGGTTAAAAGGGTATAAAACAAAAATCCTCGATACCCGCAAAACCACCCCTAATTTTCGCGTACTCGAGAAGGAGGCTGTGCGCATTGGCGGAGGCGAAAATCACCGCATGGGATTGTATGATATGATCATGTTAAAGGACAATCATATTGATTACTGCGGAAGTATAGCGAAAGCGATTCAACTTGCATATGAGTATGTTCAAAGCAATAAGCCGGCGATGAAAATAGAAGTGGAAACGAGGAGCGTGGATGATGTGAAGAAAGTGATTGCTGCCGGCGAAGGCAGGGTTACAAGAATTATGTTAGATAATTTTGTTCCTGCTGCTATCGTGGAAGCAATGGTTATTATTAATGGCCGTTTTGAAACGGAAGCAAGCGGTGGTATTAATCTTGATAACATTATTGAGTATGCCGACACAGGCGTTGATTATGTGAGCGTAGGCGCATTGATTCACCAGGCACAAAGTTTAGATTTGAGCCTGAAAGCAGTAATTAACTAAGCAATGAAAAAGAAAACAAAACCAGTTACTAATACCAGCGGAATTGTATTTTCTACAGACCCTTCATTTTCATTTGGCAACGGGCAGCCATCTATAGAAACCTTACCAGAAACGAAGCAGGTGCTAAAAATTAAATTAGACACAAAACAGCGGGCAGGAAAGGCTGTGACACTAATACAAGGTTTTATCGGAAAGGAAGATGATCTTGAGCAGTTAGGTAAAAAACTAAAAAATTTTTGCGGAACCGGCGGCTCTGTTAAAGATGCAGAAATCATCATACAAGGCGATCATCGGGATAAAGTTTTACAGTGGCTGGTTAAGAATGGGTACGTTAAAACGAGGAAACTGTGAATCGGATACTAGATACTAGATACTAGATACTAGATGCTGGATGGGATATGTTTTAAATCTAGAATCCAGTATCCAGTATCCAGTATCTAGTATCTGAATTTTATTGCCCCTGCGCAAGACTATACGCTCTCTTATCCCCCCACATCAACAACAATTCGGAAGAACAGATATGGAAGTTTCCGCTTAAGCTTACATACAATCCTACGATATCCTGCTGATTCAACGGGTCTTCATCAATCGCCTCAAAACGCACATTGTACTGATTCACGAGATTAGTATAAACCGAACCCGTAGGCCAAACCTGTGTACCACGGTTACTGATACTTACCAGCTTGAACTTTACACCTGCATGGCGCTGACATTTTTTTGCGATCATATCAGGTTGTTCATCACTCGCAATGAAAAGGTCTACGCCCACAATCTTTTCTTCCCCAATTTCCTTCGATACCATCATTGCATTTTTTTCCAGTTTAAGTGGCGCTGGAGTGCCGGGTTTATTTGGTACCAGGGGCTTTGGATTTAGTTCTGGTGATTTTCCAAAATTGCCAATTATGGCTTCTGCAAATTGAGTGGTATTTACTGAAGCCTTGGTCTTGTCACCAAAATCTCCGGTATGTACGCCGCTCTCCAATGTAAATAGCAAAGCGTTTTCAATAATAGCGGCATTTTCCGTGAGACCAACATGCTGCAACATCGAAATGCCACTTAATAAGAGCGCTGTCGGATTTGCGATATTCTTTCCTGCTATATCGGGTGCTGTTCCGTGAACAGCTTCAAAAATCGAAATATGGTCGCCGATATTGGCCGAGGGAGCAAAACCCAGCCCACCAACCAAACCTGCACATAGATCAGATACGATATCACCCTGCAGGTTCGTAAGCACAACAACATCAAAGGTATCCGGCCGAACAACCAGTTTCATACAGAGATCATCCACGATAACATCATCTGATTTCAGATCAGGATATTCTTTTGCCACCTCATAAAAACAATCAAGGAACAGACCATCGGTAAGTTTCATGATGTTCGACTTATGTCCGCAAGTAATTCGCCTTGCATGTTTTTGTCTGGCGATTTCAAAAGCATACCGGATCACCTGTAAGCTTCCGGGACGGGTGATAAATCTGCGGCTCAAAGCCACATCATGCGTGAGCATGTGCTCAATGCCTCCGTAGGTATCTTCAATATTTTCGCGAACGATCGTAATGTCGATCGGAATGCCTGCCTTTGAAAAAACGGTATCAACACCATGCAGGCTCTGAAACACTCGTTTGTTGGCATACGTATTCCAGGTTTTCCTGGCGGTAACATTGATGCTTTTAACCCCTTTTCCTTTGGGGGTTTCCATAGGACCCTTAAAAAGTAGTCCCAACCTTTCAATGGCCTGTTTTGCTTCAGGTGTCATGCCGTTGGAAAAACCTTTATCGAAAACCCATTTGCCCATGTCAACAAACTCGTACTCTAACGGTACTTTATTAGCATCAAAAATTTTCAGAACGGCGTCCATGATTTCGGGGCCGATCCCATCTCCTTTAGCAACAGCTATTCTCATAAATGAAATTGAATGAATGAAATAGGAAGGACACAAAAATAGCACCCCTGTAACAATTCCCGTTAAATTGTCGTTGTTTAATTATATGGGGCCTGTATTTTGATTAACTTAGCCTATAAACCGCGATACATGGTATCTAAAATATCTGAAGGCGTTGAAGTAAGTGTAGAGACGTATTACCAGCCGGATTATTCAAATCCTGTAGCAGGAGAATTTATGTTTGCATACCGTATTACTCTTGAAAATCACAATAACTTTCCTGTAAAACTTCATCGTCGCCATTGGTATATTATCGACAGCAATGGCACACACCGCGAGGTAGAAGGAGACGGGGTGGTGGGCGTTCAACCCATTCTTCAACCGGGTGAAAAATACCAGTATGTTAGCGGCTGCAACCTCCGTACTGAGTTGGGTAAAATGTACGGCACCTACGAAATGGAGAACCTCTTTAATAAATCCACCTTTGAAGTAAATATCCCCATTTTTGAAATGATCGTTCCTTTCAAGATGAACTGAGCGGTCAACAGGTATGCCATACCCGTTCAGTAACGAAACATGATGAGGTTTAATGTATGGCATACCAGCGGTATAATGTTATTTGAATTTTATGTAAAGCGAAATAATATTTGCATTCATATCAATGTTTTTTTGATAATGGCCGTAACGAATCTCAATTGTATTCAGATGTTGAATATTAAAGACACCGCCGGGTGGCGCCATTCTAAACCCTGCCCCATAAAAGTTACTATTGAATTTTGAGAGATCATAGTTGCTGGAATAATATTTATCGCCTGCTGTATGAACTTTATAAGCAGCAAAATGATCGGCAGCCGTTTGTTGATAGAACCGGTAAAAAGGGGTTACCGACATAAAAGGGTTTATTTTTACAGCAGTTTCCAATTGCATTGTATTTGATCGGATATTCCAGTCATCGTTGTAATATCTGTACCAGGCTCTGAAAATGATCCTATCGCCTAAAAAATAATTGGCTCTTACACCTATTGGGATTTTTAAGCGGTAGAAGGGAAGACGCTCAATATGTACAGAGTTATCTTCAAAATAGACGCGGTGAAATGGAAGGCTCAGATATCCTTTCTGATAAACAATCTCTGCTTCAAGCATTAATTGTAAACTTCTATTTATTACCTGCGACCAGGAAAATGTTCCACTAAATGTGTTGCGTGCAAGATTGCCATCTTTTATATTGCTTCCTGTTCGTAATTCAATCGGATAAACAAGACTTATCCGGTCGATATATGTCTGCAGTTTTGCAGAGAACTCGCCGTTGCGATCTTTTGTTTTCCTGGAAAAACTGATATTGCCTCCGACAGACTGATAATCGTATTCGGTGGAATAATAGAGGCCTGCCCCTATCGTTGATCCTTTGCTTTCATTCTCCATTGTCCAACCAACAGAAGGATAAAATCTTCTATCATTCCTTGATGCTGAGGAAATCGTTGATGGATCAATGTTGTCAGACGATGCGGAGGTGTAATGATCTATTCCTATTTCTGCTGTAAAAGCATGCTTTCTATCCTTTTTATCATATTTTATTAATTTCAGATCAACTGAACCTGAAATATCCGTCAGTTTTTGTGAGCCTATGCCTCCGGTCACGGTGGCATTATTACCATCCTGGCGGTAGTAGCTGGAAACAATATTTGCTTCTTCAAATTTCAGCTTCCTGTTTTTGTAAGAAGAATCTGCTACCTGCGAATTTTGCGAAAAAGCAGATAGTATGCCGACATACATGCCCAGAACTGCAAGGCTAATTTTTCTCATTCTACTAGTTGCATCCGCACCCACCGCCTGTTTTGCCACCGTTGGCCCCGGCGGCTCCTTCGCGGTAGGACTGGAAGTTGAGTTCGGTCTTTTCTATTTTTCTGGCTGATAATGACATTTCAGCATCATTTAATTTACTCTTCTGGTATTCTTTTACGGTTTCACAGGCAGAGAAAGTGAATACCATACTCATTAACAGCAAAGTTGGCAAGCATAAATAGCGAACTATTTTCGGTTTCATCGCAGATGTATATTTTTCGACGTGTGTATAATATCATTGTCGTCGATGATAATGCATTCTATTCCGTTTATCTGGTTGATCATATCTAATCCCACGCGAACTCCCATGATCATTACCGGTGTAGCCATTGCATCAGCTATTTCTGCATTCGTACAAATGACCGTAACACTTTTTATTCCCTTTACAGGCATACCGGTTTTTGGATCGATGGTATGGGAATATTTTTTTCCATCAATCAACACATACTTTTCATAATTGCCCGAGGTGGCGATGGAAGTATTTGTTATATCGAGGTAAGAGAATAAATGTCGGGAGGAATTTGGATCCGCGATACCGATGGTCCATGGTTTACCATTGGGTTGGCTGCCCCAGGTAGTAAGATCGCCCGCTGCATTCACAATTCCGCTTTCTATACCTCTTTGTTGTAACAAATTCTTAGCTTTTTCTGCAGCATAGCCTTTACCAATTCCTCCAAACCCAATCCTCATCCCTTTTTCTTTAAGAAATACCGTGCATTTTTCATTGTCAAGAATCACATTTCGGTAATCGATCAGCCGGACAAGTTGTTTGGCGGTTTTTTGGTCAGGCAGAGTTTTCATTGAATTATCAAAATTCCACAAACTTTTATCAATCGATCCGTAGCTAATATCAAAAGCACCCTGGGTTAGGTTGGAAATTCTTTTTGAGCGATCAATCAGCTCAAATACTTCTCTATCTACTTTAACGGGATTTATCCCTGCATGTTTATTAATAAGATTGACCTGGCTTTCATCGTCAAAAGTCGTAAACAACTTTTCAATACGACGTATTTCATCGATTGCTTCTTTAATACACTCTTCAGCCCACTCTTCTTCTGCAGCAACTACACTGATCTCAAAACGGTTGCCCATCAGTTTTACAACCTTTTTGTATATACAGCCGGCAGCCAGAGAAGTATCATTTTCCTGCATGCATGATGGATTGTACCTGTTTAATAAACTGATCGGCAGAAAGCGAGGGCAGGCCCTCCCATGTTTTTACGACCTTCCCTTCAGCCGTTAAGAGGATGGTAAAAGGAAAAATGCCTTTTTTATTATAACTATCAGCAAGCTGATCATTTTTCTTTTGCTGATCCATCGATAGGGCGTGTTTTTTTGACCGCGGAAAATCTGCATTTACTAAAACAAGATGATCCATGGAAAATTTCTCAAATATTTCAGCATCAAATATTTCCTTGTGCAACTGGATACACGGGCCACACCAGTCGGAACCTGAAAAATTCAATAAGATGTATTTATTTTCATTTTGTGCTGCCTGCTTTGCTTTTTCAAAATCCAACAGCCAGCCTGTGGACGGGACAGAGAATAAACTCAGAAGAGCAAATAGTAGTTTCATATTTCGTCGCAGCAGTTTATTTATTTAGATATTGAATACTTAGTCGACATTTAACGAGTCATCGGCCCCGGATAGTATGTTCATACTACTTCTGCCGTCTATCCCAGGTAATACGACCTTCGGTTGAATTTGGATGCCACTGGGTACCATAATTATAATAGGCAACGGCCGTTTGTCGGGAATTCCATTCCTGCACATCATGCATAGCATATCTTGTTTTGGATGACCTTATATGATATCCTGCAGCATCGAACAATCATTTATTATCATCCAATGTTGACCTTTTCATGCCATTCCGATATAACATCCATCCCATAAATGCAAAGAAAGCAACGCCAAGCAAATAATACCCTAAGGTGCCAATACTATTGGCCAATCCGTGTTCGATGCTGAACCTGCCTAATGAATTGGCAATCACTTCCGGAATATTCAGCATGGCAAACAACACTCCCATTAACGCTCCCCCGGCAACAAGACCGGTTGCAAATAAGCTGCCCTTTTCCAGATCTTCTTCACCTTCTTTTGCAACAATTCCCCTGCTTCTTTTCCTTGCATTGACCATACCCTTGATAGCGCCACCTATATAGATCGGTAAAGTTGTTGATAAAGGCAAATACACACCGATAGCAAAGCTCAAAGCTCTGATTCCACATAATTCAACAACCAAAGCGATGAACGCACCAACCAGTACAAAACTCCAGTCAAGATTAAAAGATAGAATTCCCTTTATAAGAGTGGCCATCAAAGTGGCTTGAGGAGCGTTGTATACACTTCCAATTGCATGCTTGATTCCCTTCGCAGCCATTTCGGCTGTAGGGATATCCAGTATTTTAACAGTAAAGCCAATGGCGATTGATGACACGATAGCCCCAATGAATAAAGCCAGTTGCTGGTATTTGGGTGTTGCTCCTACCAGGTATCCGGTTTTTAAGTCCTGCGAAGTAGCCCCTGCATTTGCAGCTGCAATACATACCATGCCGCCTACAACCAACGCCATCGGTTCATATAATTTTCCACTCCAGCCAACTGCAATGAAAAGTAGGCAGGTGGCCATAATGGTGGCAATCGTCATACCTGAAATTGGATTATTTGTTGTTCCGATCAATCCTACAATGCGGGAAGATACAGTTACGAAAAAAGCACCAAACACTACTACCATTATACCCAACAGCAGGCGGTTAAAAATTGAATCTCCCGGAATAAAATTCAGCAACGAGATCAATACGATCAATGCGAGGCTACCAAATAAAACTACTTTCATACTAAGATCTTGCTCGGTACGCTTACGGCTTTCACCGCCCACTCCTTTTACAGCACCTACACTTTCTTTGAAAGATGAGATGATGGTAGGAATGGTTTTAATCAATGTAATAAATCCCCCCATTGCCACAGCCCCTGCCCCGATCTGACGTATATACGCTCTGTAAATAGCGGTTGCAGGATCAGTAAACAGACGAGTAACAGGATCCCAGCCACCGTATCCTCCCGGTGTATTCAGGTCTTTCAAAAATCCAAGCTTTACCTGCTGCAAGGCAATATTTGTATGGTTATCCATAAAAAGAAAACCAAGCAGGGGATTCATTACCAGCCAGCTCAAAACACTTCCCGCAACCAGAACACCTGCGATTTTTGGGCCTATTATATATCCCACGCCCATATATTCGGGGGTTATATCTGCTGCAACTTGTGCTGCAGGAAAATACTTGCTGTTGGCAGCCGTACTGAATAATGGTTGTTCGGCGATCACCTTAAAAAGTTTCTGTAACAAAGCATACGCGAAAGCAAATCCCAAGCCCTGGAACGCTGTTTTAGCAAACTCCCCCCCACGTTCACCTGCCTTTAAAACTGATGCACATGCGGTGCCTTCAGGATATGGAAGGGTGTCATGTTCCTTTACTATCAAGGATCTTCGTAAAGGAATCATCATCAGCGTTCCCAGCATACCTCCAAAAATCGCAAGGATAAAAATGACTCCATAGTCAAAATAATTTGCTGACTCCACATTTGATAAAAATAAAAATCCCGGCAAAGTGAAAACAACTCCCGCCGCAATGCTTTCTCCGGCGGAACCCGTTGTTTGAATGATATTGTTTTCTAAAATAGTTGTGTTGAATAATCTTCTGCCAATAGTGATCGCCAATACTGCTATGGGTATGGATGCACTGACTGTTAAACCGGCCTTTAAGGCTAAGTAAACGGTAGACGCTCCGAAAAGAATACCAAAAAAGCTACCCATCAGGATAGCTTTCCATGTAAATTCTTTCATTTTGGTTTCGGCTGCAACAAAGGGTTGAAATGTTTTTTCCGCCATGGCAGTGTTAGTTTAGTAAAGAAAGATAAGAAAATTAGTTTCATTAAAATGAAAACGTGGATCGATTGCGGATTGGGATAAATTATTTGCCGTCCTGCATCACCCTTTTTAATTTTCTTGCCAGGAAGAATAAGATTATTGAAGCCGCTCCGGACATCAAAACAAACAACATAAAAAACTCGTACATATTGTTCATGTCATATCCCAGGAAAGAAGTCGTTTTTCCATTATCAGGATATAATGTACTTAACACACCAGCCAGTTTGTTGCCGGCTGCGTTCGACAAAAACCATACGGCCATTAATAATGAGGCAAATTTCAAGGGAGCGAGTTTATTAACCAGGGCTAACCCAATAGGCGATATACACAATTCACCCCAGGTGTGTAAGGCATACATACCGGTCAGCCATATCACACTCACTTTAATCCCAGGTTGCACATCTTTTACACCAAAAGCTATCCACAAATACCCCATCGACAGAAAAAATAACCCGAACGCCATTTTTAAAGGTGATGAGGGTTCATACTTTCCAAGCTTTAACCAAAGCCACGCAAAAAGAGGAGCAAAGAGTACGACAAATGTTGAATTGAGCGATTGAAATATACTGGCAGGAATTGTAAAAAATCCCAGATCCCGTTGTGTTTGTGTGTCTGCAAAAAAAGTAAGTGAAGCGCCCGCCTGTTCAAAAGCGCTCCAGAAAAAGATAACAAAAAAGGATAGAATGAAGATCACCCCTACGCGTTCTTTTTCCAATCTGCTAAGGCTTTTGTCAAAAAAAACGATAAAAGCAATTAACAATACCGAAGCGGGTAGTATATAAGAGAGAAAACTAAAAACCTTCGCGTCAAGATAAAGTATCCCGATCATCAGGATGCATAAAAATGCTAACCCGATGCTAACGAAAAACGGATTAAAAACCATCTTTGGAGAATTCTCCGGAACTCCGCCTATAGGCTTACCTCCCGGTGCTACAAGATATTTATTTTGGTAAATTTTTTGAATAATAACACTCAGCAGCATTCCAATTCCGGCTACAAGAAAGGACCACTTAAAATCGGCGGGATTTCCTGTTTCACCAACCAGTCCGCATACAAATGGACCTAAAGCTCCACCAGTATTGATGCCCATATAGAATATCGTATAGGCTGAATCTATTCTACGATCACCTTTCGGATACAACTGACCCACCAGCGAAGAAATGTTTGGTTTAAACAAGCCATTTCCCGCGATCACAAAACCCAGTCCTGAAACGAATAACAGCAAGGATAGTTGTTGAGAAGTTTCGTAAAGGGAAGCGCAAAAAAATAATATGAATTCGCCCAATGCCATTAACAAGCCACCGGCAATGATTGATCGCTTATTTCCCCAATACCGGTCTGCAATATATCCACCTATGAGCGGACTTAGCCAAACCAGACTTATATAGCTGCCATAGAGATTTGACGCAAAAACCTGATCGAACATCAGCGCCTTTGTCATGAAGAGTACCAGAATGGCCCTCATTCCGTAGTAGTTGAACCGCTCCCACATTTCCGTTGTAAACAATACTGCAAGGCCTTTTGGATGACCTTTTGTTGGAAAGGAAAGTGGAGGTTCAATCTGACTCATAAATAAAATTTACTAGCTGTATTTATACCCGCCGTAAAATACAGATAAAATCCAATTTGCATGGAACGCAGAAACTTTAATTGGATAATGCAATACCGAATCACGAAATTTGCCCCGCAAACATTACAAACCCTGTATGAATATTCTTCTGTTAGGCTCCGGAGGACGTGAACATGCGCTTGCATGGAAACTCAATCAAAGCGTCTGGACCAATCCTTTGTACATAGCACCTGGTAACGCCGGCACAGCGACCTGCGGTCACAATGTAGATCTGGCGTTGAACGATTTTGAAGGCATTGGCCAATTTTGTATCGGCAAGAAAATTGAGATGGTGGTGGTAGGACCCGAAGAACCGTTGGTAAATGGCTTGTATGATTTTTTTAAATCGAATGATGCACTCAGTGAAATATTTTTTATAGGTCCGTCAAAGTTTGGCGCGCAGTTGGAGGGCAGTAAAGCATTTGCAAAAGCATTTATGCTTCGTCATGATATTCCTACTGCCGCGTATCGCGAATTTGATGCATCCAGTTTTGACGAAGGGGTACAATATATACAGCAACAATCATTACCAGTTGTATTAAAAGCAGATGGATTGGCCGCCGGCAAAGGTGTAATTATTGCTTACTCACATATAGAAGCCATTGCCGAATTTGAATTGATGATACACCAGGAAAAATTTGGTGAAGCCAGCAGAAAAGTGGTGGTGGAACAATTTCTTGACGGGATCGAGTTAAGCGTATTTGCGCTTACTGACGGAATCAATTACGTTCTTTTGCCTGAAGCAAAAGATTATAAACGGGTTGGAGACGGTGACACTGGACTGAATACAGGTGGGATGGGCGCGGTAAGCCCGGTACCTTTTGCTACTGCTTCATTTATGCAAAAAGTTGAGAACAGGATCATCATACCCACCGTAGAAGGAATTAAAAAAGAAAATATAGATTACAAAGGCTTTATCTTTTTCGGTTTGATAAAGGTCGGCGATGATCCATGGGTGATAGAATACAATTGCCGTTTGGGCGATCCGGAAACGGAAGCTATAATACCACGTCTTGAAAACGACCTGGTAGGCTTGTTCATCGCAACAGCACAACAGCGTTTGCATGAAATCCAGATCAACGTTGATAGAAGAAAAGCAGTAACCATCATGGCCACCAGCCGCGGGTATCCGGGTTCATATGAGAAAGGATATGTTATTGAGGGATTAAGAAATAAGCCGGATGAAGATTGTTTAATATTTCAGGCAGGCACTAAGGAAGAAAAAGGTCAGATTGTTACGAATGGAGGCCGGGTTCTGTGTGTGACCGCCCTTGGAAAAGATATAGAGCAGGCCGTACATAAATCAATTGACCAGTTGGCTACCATCAGTTTTGATGGAATCTATTACCGGCAGGATATTGGGTACGAATTTTTATAAAGCGAATTGACGCTAATGGGAGGAGCGAATTGACGATAATGCGGGGCGCGAATTTTTAGTCGTTAGCACCAATTATTCGTGAAAATGATTGCTTTAATTTATTCGCGATAATTCGTTACAATTTGCGTCCTTCGCGTTAAAAAAATGGCCCCAAGTGAAGTTCACTACGGTGATTATCTGCAGCTGGATAAAATTCTGCATACACAGTTTCCTGAAAGTGTAAAACACAATTCGCCGTCTCATGACGAGACCTTATTCATCATCATACACCAAACTTATGAATTGTGGTTTAAGCAAATTTTGCATGAGGTGAACTCTGTTTTGGAAATAATGCAGAAGCCTTCAGTCAATGACAATTCTCCGGAACTCCAAACCATTGTTCATCGCTTGTCCCGGGTAGTTACTATTTTGAAAGTGCTCGTGCACCAGATCGACATCATGGAGACGATGACGCCAATGGATTTTCTTGACTTCAGGGATATGCTCCGGCCTGCTTCCGGATTCCAAAGCTGGCAGTTTAAGATCATTGAGGCAAAACTCGGATTAAAATTCGCGAATAGGCATGGACAGGATTACTATACTTCTCAGTTGAGACAGGAGCAAATTGATCTGATCAAAAAAGTTGAACAGGAAAAGTCGTTTATCGAATTGTTAAATGCCTGGCTCGAAAGAATGCCTTTTTTTGCCCAGGATGATAATTGGAAGAACTTTAATTCTTTCGCGATCACAAAAAATGAGAAGTCGGGGCTGCCGGTTTTTTGGCAGGAGTATAAGCAGATATATATAAACGGACTGGCTGATGGAGAAAAAGATAACAGGCAATATTTTGATTTGATTTTTGAAGATAATGACAGTGACCCTGATCGCAGATTATCTCCGGAAGCCTGTCGTGCTGCACTATTTATCATGCTATACCGTGGTTATCCTATTCTTCAGTTGCCTTTTCAGCTATTGAATAATCTTTTAGAGATCGATGAACAATTAAGTACCTGGCGATATCGCCATATGAATATGGTGCATCGCATGATCGGTACGCGTATTGGTACAGGTGGAAGTTCGGGAAAAGATTACCTGAGATCAGCCCTTGATAAACATTATATATTCAAAGAGATCGCACAGCTTACCAGTTTTTTGATCGAGAGAAAAAAATTGCCGCAATTGAGTCATGAGATGGAAAAGCGGCTGGGATTTGTTCAGTAGCGTTTTAATTTAATCTTCCTTCACCTTTAATCTCCCTATAGGGTTTTGAAAAAAAATCATCTACTGTTTTATTGAATTCGGTCTTATAAGAAATAAGTGTGCTATGTCCCGAGTTTGGTAAAATCCATAAATATGCTTTCGGAATATTTTTGTAAATGAGCATAGTATGCGCCTCCCTGATTACATCGTGATCTCCGCCGATGATCAATGTGGGGCATTTGATAGTGTTTAGTTGGGTTAATGGAATATGCGGCTCTTCAAACATTAACCGCATTAATTTCAGTTTCGTTTTTACAGAATCGGATGTTAAGGAAGAATTTTTCAGTCCTGCATACATCGGTTCTATGATATCCATGAGATCAGGATCTATTGCTGTTGTATCCGGCCAGAGATTGGCGCCGGTTGAAGCTAGTTTTTTTACTTTTTCCGGATGACGGCTTGCCAGCAACAAACCATTGATGCCGCCATCGCTCCAGCCTATTACCAAAGCGCTGTCTATTTTCATGGCATCCAGCAATGCTGCATAGTCATCCGCCATCATTTCGTACGTGAGCGTATCTCCATTATCCAAAGACTTACCCTGGCTTCGGCTATCGGCAACAATAACCTTGTATTTTTTTGAGAAATAGGGTATCTGGTTTACAAAATGTCTGATAGATCCACCATTTCCGTGAATAAAAAGTAGCGGATCACCTTCTCCATAGGTTTCACAGTACATTTTAAAGCCACGGATCTCGTAATATTTACCTACAGCAGCGTTATTGCCATACGGCTGTTTTGTATCATTGGTTTCGGCTTTTGGCATGCATGAACAGAATACAAACAGGGGCAATAAGAGAAAAAATATTTTTTGCATAAATTGATTAGGGGTTACAATCAGGGGAATCTGTTAGAATACGGTAAACTACAAATTTTTTTTTGCCGGCACACTGCCTCTCATTATACACTTTCACAACTCAGACAAATATTTTTCAATAATCATGATCGGTCATAACAATCATACAGGTTTTACGTTGTACTCTTCTGCATAGATGAGCATTTAATTTCGATTTTAAGGAGTTAAGAGTTTGTAAGGAGAAGATTAGATTGCCAGGGGATGAATAGATCGATGCCGAAAGTATAATTGAAAACCTTTGCAGGCAAGCGCCAAAACGGGTATTTATACTGAGGGGGAGCAGGCTGGCATTCTGTGGAAAAAATGCTTACAAATCAATGGTTTGCCTTTGTTAATTCGGATTATTTACTTCAATTTTGCGGGCATTACAATCAAATCCAAAATCTGACCTCTCAAAATGGGCTTATTCAATTTTTTCACTCAAGAAATTGCT
>JACMLY010000102.1 GCA_014379345.1 Chitinophagaceae bacterium | reverse complement strand
CGGTATTGCCCACCTACTTCATACAAGGCATGGGTGATTTGTCCCAACGAACAGTACTTCACTGTTTCCATCAATTCAGCGAACAGGTTACCATTGTTGATTGCTGTTTCCTGTAGTTTTTTTAAGGCCATTCCACTTCTTGATTTATTGCGTTGATAAAATGCATGAAGATTATTTATCTGGTATTCTTTTTCTTCTGCTGTACTGCGGATGACTTCGCCGGGCAAAATAGTAGGACTTCCCTTTTTGTTCAGGAAGGTATTGACACCAACCAGCGGAAGCTCGCCTGTATGTTTCAAATGTTCGTATTGTAAACTTTCTTCCTGGATCTTATTTCTTTGGTACATTCTTTCCATCGCACCGAGTACCCCTCCTCTTTCAGTGAGGCGGTCGAATTCAGCCAGAACAGCTTCTTCTACCAGATCCGTCAATTCTTCAATCAAAAATGAACCCTGATTGGGATTTTCATTCTTCGCTGTACCCAGCTCGCGATTAATAATTAATTGGATCGCCATTGCCCTTCGTACGCTTTCCTCCGTAGGTGTTGTGATCGCCTCGTCATAAGCGTTAGTATGAAGTGAATTGCAATTATCATAAATAGCATACAGCGCCTGTAGCGTTGTACGGATATCATTGAAATCTATCTCCTGCGCATGCAGACTACGACCGGATGTCTGGATATGGTATTTCAACATCTGGCTACGCTTATTCGCCTTGTATTTATATTTCATAGCCTTAGCCCAGATACGCCTGGCTACACGGCCGATCACACTGTATTCTGCATCCATGCCATTGCTGAAGAAAAAAGAAAGATTGGGAGCAAAATCATCAATGTTCATACCCCGGCTCAAATAATATTCAACATAAGTGAATCCATTTGATAACGTAAACGCGAGCTGAGTGATGGGATTCGCTCCGGCTTCCGCAATATGATACCCGCTGATAGATACGCTGTAAAAATTTCGGACTTTCTGATCAATAAAATATTCCTGCACGTCACCCATTAATTTCAATGCAAATTCAGTAGAAAATATGCAGGTGTTCTGCGCCTGGTCTTCTTTTAATATGTCCGCCTGTACGGTTCCACGTACCTGTGATAATGCTTCCGCCTTGATCTTTTCATAGATATCCGCAGGCACCACTTCATCTCCACTTAGGCCCAGCAGCTTTAACCCAAGCCCGTTATTTCCTTCAGGCAAACTATCAGGTGAAGATGTATTATTATAGAATGGCTTTAAAAGCGATTGAAATTTCTGATTAATTTTCTCATTCACCGTTGCCCATTGATCATTCAGCCCGATCCATTTTTCGCACAATTGATCGATCGCAGCATTCATAAAAAAAGCCAATAACATAGGCGCCGGACCGTTGATGGTCATGCTGACGGAGGTTTTGGGATTGCATAGATCAAACCCGCTGTATAATTTTTTTGCATCATCTACAGTTGCAATGCTTACACCGCTATTACCAACCTTACCATAAATATCCGGGCGATGATCAGGATCTTCCCCATACAGGGTAACACTATCAAAAGCAGTGGATAAACGGATTGCGGGTTGACCCAGGCTTACATAGTGAAAGCGCTTGTTGGTTCGTTCAGGCCCGCCTTCGCCCGCAAACATTCTTGTAGGATCCTCGCCTTCTCTTTTCAGTGGAAATACACCGGCGGTAAACGGGAAATGTCCGGGCACATTTTCCTGCGCCTGCCAGCGCAAAATATCTCCCCAATCCTTAAATTTTGGAAGAATGACTTTGGGAATTCTCGTGCCTGATAAACTTGTGCTAAACATCGGTTGCCTGATCACTTTATCGCGCACATTGTATTCATAATAATCCTGCTGATAAGCCTGTAATTTTTCAGGCCAGTGTTGAATGAGAGTGCGGGACACGGGTGTCAATTGCTCCTCCAGCTTGGCTTTGATTTGCTGTAACCCGGTTTCAGTTGCGGAAGTTTCTATGCCCTGTTCTTTTAATATCTCTAATACACCATTTACCTGGTATAATTTTGTTGCAATGGCCGATTGATCTTTGATCCCTTGATCATATTCTTTGATGACGGCGGTAATTTCACTAAGGTAACGAACCCTTGCAGGAGGAATGATAAGTGATTTTGCTCCTGCCGCGGAAGACGACGAGGCCTTATAGCTTCCCCATTTTGCCCCTACTTTATCTTCAATAACCTTTATCAGTTTTTCGAAGAGTTGATTTACACCATCGTCATTGAACTGTGAGGCAATCGTTCCGATGATCGGTAATTCATTTTCTTTTGCTGCCCACAATGCGTGATTGCGTTTATATTGCTTTCGTACATCGGCCAAAGCATCTAATGCGCCTGCCTTATCAAATTTGTTGATCGCTATAAGGTCTGCATAATCAAGCATGTTTATTTTTTCCAGCTGCGATGCGGCGCCGTATTCCGGTGTCATTACATACAAGCTTACATCACAATAATCAAGAATGGACGTATCACTCTGTCCTACACCTGCACTTTCAAGAATAATGAAATCATACGCTGCTTCCTTGCAAATCCCGATGGCTTCTTCTACATGAGCGCTTAATGCCTTATCTGTTTCCCGCGTGGCAAGGCTTCGCATATAGGCCCTGGGATTGGAGATCGAATTCATTCTTATCCTATCACCCAGCAATGCCCCACCGGTTTTTTTCTTGGACGGATCGACAGAGATAACCGCTATTGTTTTATCGGTAAAAGTGTTCAGGAAACGGCGAACAATTTCATCTGTTACAGAAGACTTGCCGGCACCGCCGGTGCCGGTGATACCTAAGACAGCGACGGCCCCCTCCAAGGCCCCATCGTAACCGGCTTTTGGATCTTTATTGTTTAATCCATTTTCAGCCAAAGTAATAGCCCGTGAAATTTTGCGAATATCTTTTCTCTCACCCAATGGCATTTGCCCATTCCATTTTTTTGGAGCCGACCAGTAATCACTTTCTGTACCTGTTCCTTCCCCACCGGGGGGACAGGGTGTTGTAATTGTTATGGCCTGGCAAGAATGAATCACCTCCTCAATCATTCCGTCCAATCCCAATTTCCTGCCATCATCCGGACTATAAATTTTTGTAATGCCATACCGTTGAAGTTCTTCAATCTCCGCAGGCAGAATAGTACCGCCACCTCCGCCAAAGATTTTAATATGCCCGCAACCGCTTTCTTCGAGCAGGTCTCTCATGTATTTAAAAAATTCCACATGCCCGCCCTGGTACGAGGTGATGGCAATACCCTGCACATCTTCTTCGATTGCACATTCTACAATTTCATGAACGCTCCTGTTATGACCAAGGTGAATGATCTCGGCTCCCTTACTTTGCATGATCCGACGCATAACATTGATAGCGGCATCATGGCCGTCGAACAGAGAAGCAGCGGTAACGATCCTTACTTTGTTTTGAAATGTATCACCCATAAAAGCGCAAGCGTTGTGAACAGGGCAAATTTAGCTGAAAAAGCTAATGGCTGTTAGTTTATTATTGGTAGAAATCTAAGAACTTGTGTTGCTAAATACGCTAAGTTTAGAATGCATAAATCAATAATTATTCTATCCCTCATTCAAACATTCTACTTTATGGTGATCGATTCTCATGTTCATTTTTGGAAGTATGACAAAAAAAGAGATGCCTGGATGAAGGATATGAAAGTGCTGCAACAGGACTATTTGCCTTTAACTCTTGCTGCTACATTCAAGAGAAATGAAGTGGATGGATGTGTTGCCATTCAGGCAGATCAATCAGAACTGGAAACGCATTTCCTGGTTGAATTGTCTAAAACAAATTCTATTATCAGGGGAGTTGTTGGATGGATAGATCTTCGGGCGTCGAATATTGAAGAACGACTGGAATATTTTTCTCAGTATAAGATCATTAAGGGATACCGGCATGTTGTACAGGGTGAGCCGGCTGATTTTTTGTATGGACAGGAATTTCAACGAGGTATTCGCGCCCTTGAGCGATTCAATTATACATATGATGTTTTGATCTATCACCACCAATTAAAGGCAGCATTAGATTTTGTATCCCGATTTCCAGATCAGTCATTCGTGATCGATCATTGCGCTAAACCAGATATCAAAAACAAAAAAATAGATGAATGGAAGTCGCTTATATCGACCCTGGCCGTTTACCCAAACGTTTATTGCAAACTATCTGGGTTGTTCACGGAAGCCAATTGGAAGGAATGGAGCGCGGGTGATTTCTACCCTTATCTCGATACCGTGTTTGAAGCTTTCAGTACCGATCGTTTACTGTTTGGAAGCGACTGGCCTGTAATGCTTGCAGCTGGGATCTATGTTCAATGGAAAAGCCTGCTTGAGAAATATATGGAGCATTTTTCTGAAGAGGAGAAGCAAAAAGTTTTTGGCTTGAATGCCGCCTCTTTCTATAATTTATGAAGTAACTGCAACAATTCTTTTTACGAAATGATAATTTGATTATTCTAAACCGATATTATGCTACACCGATTGCTGTGTTTATTTTTTTATTTATTTGTATTGACTGCCAACCAGTCCACTCTTGCTCAGGAACAATCGTCAACCGCAAATCCTGCGATAGATCCGTGGAAAATATCAGCAAAAAATTTTGATGCCGGGAATTATTATGGAATTACGGTAGCGAATGGTATGATCGGAATCATTTCCTCGCCGGAAGTTTTCAAAATAAAGGATGTGGTACTCGCCGGGGCCTACGATCAATACGGCCGTGGACGGGTCAGTAATTTCTTACGCAGCTTCAACCTATTGAATATGTACCTGGATATCGATGGCCGGCGAATCACGGGCGTCGATGCAAAAAACATTATGCAGGAACTGGATATGAAGCACGCCAGCTTTACAACATCTTTCGACTATGCAGACAAGGCTACCGTTACTTATACTTATTATTCGTTGCGGCATTTGCCTTTCACCGTATTGATGGATATTAACATCACAGCACATAAAGATATTTTGCTAGGCGGTTCAAGTGTGATGGAAGCACCTGACGCATTAAGAGATGTACAAAACTATTACAATGAGATAGACAGACCGCATGTAGTAATTAGCCTGCTTACCTCTTCGGCTAAAAGCCCCACCGGGAAATTATTGATGTGCGCTTCAAATACATTTTTATTCAGCGAGCATCATGGAGAGGAACCGCGGGTGATCCATGAAATGTGGGATAATAATTTGCACCTGATGAAATTCAATCGGAAAATGAAATCGGGTGAAACCTATCGCTTTTCCATTGCAGGCTCTTCTATTACTTCGGCGCATCATGAAGATCCGCTCAATGAAGCGGAACGGCTGACCATATTTGCAAAGCTGGAAGGGAGAGACAGGTTGATCAGATTTCACAACAATTCATGGGATGATTTATGGAAAAGCGATATCATCATTGAAGGCGATGAGCAAAGCCAACAGGATGTTCGCAGTATGTTATACCATTTGTACTCCTTTTCGAGAGAAGGTTCAGCGTTTTCATTATCGCCAATGGGGCTGAGCGGCCTGGGGTATAATGGACATGTTTTCTGGGATACAGAATTATGGATGTTTCCATCTATTCTGGTATTGCATCCTGAAATAGCAAAATCGCTGATTGAATATCGCTACCAAAGATTGGAAGCTGCAAGGAAAAATGCATTTGCGCACGGCTACAAAGGCGCTATGTTTCCCTGGGAGAGCGCGGAAACAGGGGTTGAAGAAACACCCGTTTGGGCATTAAGCGGTCCTTTCGAACACCATATTACGGCCGATATTGCCTTGGCCGCATGGAATTATTACTGTGTTACTCAGGACAAAAACTGGCTGCGTGAGAGAGGATATCCTATTTTATCAGCAACAGCCGATTTCTGGGCGAGCCGTGTGGAAAGAAATGGCGCCGGCAGGTATGATATCAGAAACGTTGTAGCGGCCGATGAGTGGGCAGAGAATGTAGATAACAATGCTTTTACGAATGCGGCTGCAAAGGCAAATCTTCAATTTGCGTCGGAAGCTGCAAAATTAATTGGGGTAACGCCCGACCCGGATTGGATGCATGTGGCAGGAAACATTCCGATTTTGAAAATGGAGGATGGGGTAACCAGAGAACACGCGAGTTATAAGGGAGAAGGAATTAAACAGGCCGATGTTAATTTACTGGCATACCCATTAAAAGAAATTACCGATCCCAAATTGATCAGGAAGGATCTTGAATACTATTCAACCCGGGTGCCCAATGAAGGAACACCTGCTATGACCCAGGCAATATTTTCCTTATTATACTCAAGACTAGGAGACGGTGAGAAGGCTTTTCATTTTTTCAAAGATGGTTATCTGCCCAATCTGAATCCTCCATTTCGGGTAATTGCGGAAACCAAAGGGGGAACGAATCCCTATTTCTCTACAGGTGCGGGGGGATTGATCCAGGCTGTGGTAATGGGTTTTGGGGGATTGGAGATTACGCCGAAAGGCATTACACAGGTTCGATCGGCTTTACCAAAAAACTGGAAAAGCCTGACTGTTACCGGAGTAGGCAGTCAGAAGAGAACGTTTATTGTTAAGCAGTAACGGGGTGTCATGTTTTGGTTTAATGATTCGTAGAAGCAATTAAAGAGTATAGCTTAAATGTCCAAAGTTTACTCATCAGGCCACTATAGTGGCCTGACGGCTCGATAGCGCTGATATGGGTGATAATCAATCGAAGGTTTCTTTCGAAGTTTAAAGTTTTCCCCTAAATCATCAGGCACTATTGTGGCCCGATGACATAATATCTGGGATGGGTTTATGAACATCACGATTGCGCTGGGAGGCTCCCTCTCATCAGATGTCAGCCCACTATAGACTATGGTGGCCTGACGGCTCAAGAGCTGAGAAATGGTTTGATAAACAGATAAGATTGCCAGTCCCAACTCGCTGTGCCAGGCAATTTATAGTCGGCGAT
>JACMLY010000101.1 GCA_014379345.1 Chitinophagaceae bacterium | reverse complement strand
TTGCCTGATGTATTGAGTTTTGAAGAAATTGAAAGCATTATCAATGCCATTGACCTGAGTACGCAGGAAGGTGGTCGAAATAAAGCCATTCTTGAAGTTTTGTATAGTTGCGGATTGCGCGTTACGGAACTGGTGAACCTGCAACTCTCTAATCTTTACCTGGATGTTGGTTTTATCAGAGTGATCGGCAAAGGAGATAAGGAAAGATTGGTTCCGATCGGGCAGTCAGCCATTAAATACATAACGATTTATAAGAATGAGATCCGCGTTCATGTTCCTGTTAAAAAAGGACAGGAAGACATTTTGTTTCTGAACCGCCGGGGATCAAAACTAACCAGGGTCATGATATTCCTGTTATTGAAAGCCCTGGTAAAAAAAACCGGTATCAATAAAAATATTTCTCCTCATACTTTCCGTCATTCGTTTGCCACGCATCTTGTAGAAGGCGGCGCCGATCTGCGGGCGGTGCAGGAAATGCTTGGCCATGAAAGTATTACTACAACTGAAATTTATACGCATATAGACCGCGAATTCCTCAGGGATACATTGCAAAGGTTTCATCCTGCATTTGGTGACGACGACCGTCGACCGACGACCGTCGACCGTCCACCGTCGACCGAAAAAGGATAAAATATTTTTCAATGTTCATCGACCATCGGTTGATGGTCGTCGGTAAAAGGTCGTCGGTCGACTGTCGACGCCTGAAAATAAAAAAGTAAACATCTGCACAACAATCACAATATAGATCACCCACGCGATGATCCTTATCCAATCAGTAGTAATAAGCCTGCTCAAAAGAACCTCATCCTTCCCCTGATCGAGCTGCAGCTGTATAGGAATTTGTATAAATGCAGAAGACAGCCAGGAAATCAGCTGGCATGCAAAAGCATACCATAATAAATGTTTGGGGATAACCTGAGGACGATACCAGAACAAGAGGATGGTGATAATAGTAAGAATAACCATAGGGAATACAAAAAACAAAACGATCCTTTGCCCACCTGCCTGGTGAATTGCTGCAAATTCATTTGCGCCTACAAACAACCAACTGTGATAGAGTGCAAAGCTGTCGATAATACCGGCTCCAAAACAGTAGAATGATAACATAAAAAAGTACGAAGTGCGATGTACGAAGTTTGATGTTATCTAATATTTGACTGAATTGAAAAGAATGACTGTTAAAGAACATACCATATTACATCTCACATCTTACATACTACATACCACATACTTTTGAATGTATTCGAAAGTATAACTGATAAAAATCTACATCGTACATCGTACTTCGTACATCTAACTTCGTACATACTATTTCCATCCTCCCCCCAACGATCGATATAATTCAACCATTGCATTCAGTTGCTGGCGGCGGATATCGGCAAGACCAAGTTCTACTTCGAGTGAATTGCTTTGTGCTGTGATCACTTCGAGATAGTTCGCCATATCACTTTTGAATAAGAGCTGCGCGTTGAAGACTGCACGCTTCAATGTATCAACCTGCGCTTCGGCAATCTGCTCTTGTGATTCTAATTTCTGTACCTGTACCAGTGCGTCGGACACTTCTCCGACAGCTTGCAATGTGGATTGCCTGAATTGAATAACAGATTGCTCTCTTTCAATTTTCGCTATTTCAAACCTTGTTCTTAATTCCCGCCTTCTGAAAATTGGTTGCGCAATAGAGCCTGCAGCAAGGCCAAATAAAGAAGAAGGGATATTGAACCAGTTGCTGCTCTTGAATGACTCGAGACCTCCACCGGCAGTTATACTTAGTGCCGGATACATATTTGCCTGTGCGATACCTATCTCGGCATTTGCACTAATCAGTGTAAGTTCTGCGGAACGAACATCAGGCCGGCGGCTTACCATTGCAAGGGGCAAGCCCGTAGAAAGATCAGCAGCAATCGAAAATTCATTCAATGATGTTCCGCGTGTTATTGAACCAGGAAGTTGCCCGGTTAAAACCTGTAAAGCGTTTTCCTGCAAAGCGATGCTTTGTTCAAGTTGCGGTATCAACAAAGCAGTTGCCTGTTTTTGTGATTCTGCCTGCTGAACTCCCAATGCATTTCCAATGCCTGCATCCTTTAGTAAACGGGTGGCTACTACGAAGCTGTCACTTAGTAAAAGATTTTTTCGGGCAATATCCAATTGCTTATCCAGCATCAGCAGGTTAAAAAATCCTTGTGCAATGTCTGCAACCAATTGTGTCTGTACGGCCTTTGCCGCCTCAGTAGTTCGCAAATACTCTGTCAAGGCAATTTCTTTCTGTGCCCGTATCTTTCCCCATATATCTGCTTCCCAAGAAAGGTTAACGCCGGCTGAATAATTTTCAACATAGCTCTTCCCAATAAAATTTTTAAGACTAATTCCATTAAGGCTGTTGTTGGAAGGACGACTGATTTGTCCGATTAACAGAAGATCAACTTGTGGTAAGGCCAAAGCTTTACTTTGGTTTACCTGCAGGCGGGCAATATCGATCCGCTTGATGGCTATCAATAGATCGTGATTATAACTGATCCCTTTTTCTATCAATCCCTGCAATTCAGTATTTGTAAAAAACTTTTTCCACTCTATATCGGCAATGCTGCTGGTATCCGAAAAACTGATTGCATTAAATTGTTTCGGTAGTTCAAGTTGCGGCCGCTGATATTCTTTTCCCAGCCTGCAGGCTGAAAGAAAAACGATCAGCAACAGTAATATTGTATAGGACTTTCTGTTTAAACGATGTATCATGATCTCATTAATTTATTCATTACAAAAAAGCTATTAGGCCACCTGCGGGTTTTCAACCTCCCTGGTTTTTCTTGCCACTTTTTCGTGCAGGTATTGAAAGATTACAAACAGTACAGGAATGATAAACACGCCAAGCAGCACACCTGTAAGCATGCCACCTACGGCTCCGGTACCGATAGAGCGATTACCCAATGCAGAACCACCGCTTGCCCAGGTTAAGGGGAGTAAGCCCACAATAAATGCAAATGATGTCATTAAAATAGGGCGGAGCCTCAATCGGGATGCTTCCAATGCCGAGGCAATCAATGACATGCCCGCCCTTCGCCTTTGTACCGCATACTCAACAATCAAAATGGCATTTTTAGATAACAACCCAATTAACATTATCAATCCTATCTGAACATATATATTGTTTTCAATGCCGGCAAAACCAATAAAGGCAAATACACCCAAAACACCTGTTGGCACTGTGAGTATGACGGCAAATGGCAGAATATAACTTTCATACTGTGCGGCCAGTAGGAAGAACACGAATACGATGCTTAGCAGAAAAATAGATGTCGTTTGGTCACCTGTTTTTATCTCTTCCCTTGTTACACCCGTCCATTCGTAAGCATATCCTCGTGGCAAAACCTGTTTTGCTGTTTCTTCAATTGCTTTTATCGCATCACCCGTACTATAACCTGGTTTCGGTTGCCCATTTATAGTAACAGCATTATAGAGATTATTATGCGTAACCGTCTCTGGTCCATAAACCCGTTTTAATGTTACCAACGTACTGGCCGGAACCATTTCGGAAAGATTATTCTTTACATAAATGCCATTTAAGGAACCCGCATCCGTACGATAAGGAATGTCGGCCTGCGCCATAACGCGGTAATATTTTCCAAAACGGTTAAAGTCCGATACGAAGCTGCTGCCATAATAAATCTGCATCGTTTGCATCAGTTCACTGACAGATACGCCCAGTTGTTTTGCTTTTAAATTATCTATCTCAATCATGTATTGCGGGTTAGCTGCAGCAAAAGTTGTGAAAGCAAAAGCAATTTCTTTTCGCTGCATTAAAGCGCCGATAAATGCCGACGTTGTATTGCCAAGCTTATCAAATGAAGCATTGGTTCTGTCCTGCAGCATAAATTCAAAACCGCTTACATTACCAAAACCCTGTACCGTAGGAAAATTAAAGAAGAAAGTATTGGCACCTTTTACTTCACTTACTTTTTGTGTTAACATAGCGGCAATTTCATCAGGGTTTTTCATGGGCCCTCTTTTATCAATATCTTTCAACCGGATAAAACCGGCAGCATACGGGGAGGCATTAGCATTGCTTATAAAGTTCAATCCGTCTACCACATACAGATGATTAGTAGCTGGTTCTTTTTTAATAATGCTGTCTATTGCTTCGGTAACCTGGCGGGTTCGGTCCAATGAGCTGCCCGGAGGTGTATTAACAGCATACAATACAAAGCCCTGGTCTTCGGTAGGGATGAAACCGGTTGGCGTTTTTTGGATCAGCCAAAAGCTGATAGCCGCAATAAGTACCAACCCTGTTAATGCTATCCATTTATGCCCGATAAGAAATTGGAGGCTTTTAATATACCTGTTTGTTATGGTTGTAAAGCCTGCATTAAATCCATTGAAAAAACGCGTAGCAAAACCTTTTTTAGTTTTATGATCCCCATCTTCTTCGCTATGCGGGTTTTTTAAGAACAAAGCGCATAATGCGGGACTTAGGGTTAGCGCATTTACAGCCGAAATTAAAATGGCGATCGCCAGTGTAAATGCAAACTGTTTGTAAAAAACTCCGGCGGGTCCTTCCATAAATCCCACGGGAATAAATACAGCCGCCATTACCAGTGTGATGGAAATAATGGCGCCGGAGATTTCATTCATGGATTCTATTGTTGCCTTTCTTGCCGAAAGTTTTGTTCGCTCCATTTTTGAATGCACAGCTTCTACCACCACTATCGCATCATCTACCACAATCCCAATAGCCAGCACCAGGGCAAATAAAGTAAGCAGGTTAAGCGTAAAACCAAATAGTTGTAAAAAGAAAAATGTTCCGATAATGGCAACCGGTACGGCAATAGCCGGAATAAGCGTAGAACGGAAATCCTGCAGAAATAAAAATACCATCAAAAATACCAGTATGAATGCAATTACAAGCGTTTCCCTCACCTGTTCAATGGAGGTATCCAAAAACTCTTTTGAATTGTACATCACAGTGCTGGTAACGCCTTTGGGCAGGTTGGCAGAAAAGTCAGCGATCAGCTTCTCAACTTCTGTAAGTATATCATTGGCATTAGATCCGGCTGTTTGCAGTACGCCAAAACCTGACACAGGCTTTCCATCCATCCTGCTATTGGAAGAATAGGTGTAAGACCCAAACTCAACGCGGGCCACATCCTTCAGCCGAAGCATAGAACCATCCGTGTTGGCTTTTATCACAAAGTTTTCATAGTCTTCACCCTGGGTTAATTTTCCTTTGTATTTAAGAACATACTCAAACGTTTCACTACTGTTTTGTCCCAGCCGTCCCGGAGCCGCCTCGAGGTTTTGATCTCTGATGGCATCCAAAACATCCTGCGGAGAGAGATTGTTTGCAACCAAGCGATCTGGTTTTAACCAGATACGCATAGAATAGTCCTTTGCACCAAATACTAATGCCTGGGCAACGCCGGGCACCCGCTGTACCTGCGGAATGAGGCTTATTTTGATATAGTTTTCCAGGAAAAGCTCATCGTATTGAGCACTGTCCTCGCTTGAAACCGCCACGAACATAATAAAACTGTTCTGTACCTTTTGCGTGGAAATACCCGCCTGTACCACTTCCTGCGGTACCTGGCTTACAGCTTTAGATACACGGTTTTGCACGTTAACCGATGCAATATCCGGGTCCGTTCCCTGCTCAAAATAAACGGTGATCGTCATGCTCCCATCGTTATTTGAATTGGAAGTCATATAGCTCATGTTTTCTACACCGTTAATGGCTTCTTCAATTGGAGTAGCAACAGAACGCGCCACTACTTCGGCATTGGCGCCCGGGTAAAAAGCGGTCACCTGTACACTCGGCGGCGCAATATCCGGAAACAGCGTAACCGGTAATGAGTATAGTGATATACCGCCTAACAAAAGCAAAATGATAGATACAACTGTTGATAAAACCGGTCTTTCAATAAATCTTTTAAACATGAGATTATTTTTTCTGCGGGCAAAAATTAGAAATGGTACAGTAGTGGTAGAAGGAAACTTTCTTATGTTCTTACGGTATTACTACCATCATTAGTAATAAATATTTCTTCAGATCTTTCTGACTTTATTTACTTCACTGACTTCTTTTGGTCTTTGCGTTTACAACGATTTTACTTTAAGCAAACTGTCCATAGATATTGGCTGTGGCAAGATTGCCATTCCATCTTTCAGGTTACCGGCGCCGGTAAAAACAATTTTTTCTCCGGCTTGCAAACCACTTTCAACAAAATAATAACCGGCAGTTTTACCAGCTATAACAATAGGTTTGCTCATTACTTTATTGCTATCGCCCAAAGCAAATACAAACACTTTATCCTGTATTTCGAACGTAGCCTCCTGGGGAACTACCAGTACAGCCTTGTGCAGTTGCGATATCCGCACTTTGCCCGTATTGCCGGAGCGTAACAATCTTTCTGCGTTTGGAAACGTAGCACGAAAGCTGATAGCGCCAATACTATTATCAAATTGTCCTGCCACCGTTTGCACTTTACCTTTTTGCGGATAAATACTACCATCTGGCAACATCAGTTCAACCGGTGGTAAGCTTTTTATTTTTTCTTCAATGGTATTACCTGCAAACTGATTTTTAAATCGAAGAAAATCGTTTTCACTTAATGAGAAGTAAGCATATACCTCTTTTGTTTCAGACAAAACGGTGAGTGCTTCGACCGTTGTTGTTCCAACGAGGCTTCCTATTTTAAAAGGTATTCTCCCGATATATCCTTCTACCGGAGCCTTGATCACTGTATAACCCATATTGATCAGCGCTTGTTGCACCATTGCCTGTGCCTGTGAAACATTGGCTGCTGCAACATCATATGCTGCCTGCGCCGTTTTCAATTGCACGTCCGAAATAACATTGTTTTGAACCAGTGGAGCAAGTTTGTTCACATTGATCTGCGTTTGTGCAAGATTTGCTTTAGCAGCCGACAAATTTGCCTTTGCATTATTTACCTGCTCCTGGTATATCCTGCTATTGATGTAAAATAAAGGCTGTCCTTTTCTGACGTGAGCGCCTTCATCCACATAAATTTTATCGAGTATTCCATCTGCTTGTGGACGTATCTCAATGTCCTTGCTTCCCTCAATGGATGCATTGTATTCCTGGTAAGTAGTTGCCGGTGTTTGCACAAGCGTGATCACGGGCAAAGACTGTGGAGGATATGCCATCCCCTCGCTGCCCGACGTTGAATTGCAGGCTTCTAAAAGCCCTATCGTCATTGTTCCAATAAATAGAATCGCATACTTACTCAGGAAAGCACCCAGCCGGGGGAATTTTTGATTGATATTATTCATAACAGTGTTATTGGGAGAAGCGAGGGCTTCCCGATTAAAAATTAATAGTGATACTTGAATGACTGCTAATGTTACACTGTGTTGCAGGTAAATATTTGCAGTAATAGAGGCGGCAATCGCAGTATTATTTCAATGTTATTTTTTCTAACATTGTTAGTTTTTTCTGAAAAAAAATTTATCGTTCCAGATTCTTAATTATTCCCGCCACAGCATCATCGAGCACCAGCTTATTTAAGTCATCTGTTGTATCCGCACCACGCATCATTTTAATAGAGATTAAACCATGGATAACAGACCAGAATGTATGATACTTTAAACAGGCATTTGTCACGGGAACTTTATTCTTCTTAATTATTTCATCAATCGATCCCATTACCAGGTTTCTGAAATAAGACTTTTCAGGCATATTTTTCTCTATTTCACAACAAGGCATACCGAGCCCAAACATCAACTGATAATATTCTTTGTTTTTAAATGCAAAATTCCAGTAGGCATCGGCCATTGCCTTAAGCTGTTCGGCAGGATCTGTGAATTTATCCTTGGCCTGTTGCATCTTTTTTGATAACAATTGAAAACCATGCTTACCGATCTCGAATAAGATCGCTTCTTTATTTTCAAAGTGATCATAGATCACGGGCACGCTGTATTCAATAGCATCCGCAATTTTGCGGATGGAGAGCTGCTGCCAACCTTCTTTCTTAACCAACTGCCATGCCGTCTCAAGAATGGCTGATTTCACTTCCTCTTTCTGCCTTATCTTTCTCTCTGCAATTCCCATAAATTGTTTTTTCCTAACACCGTTAGCAAATATAGGGATGTTCTCAGGGCATCTCCAAAACTTTTTTCACCAAAACCAGGTTGTTGACAAAACTTTAACGGCAATGATTCACGATATCGTCAAAAATGATAGCCACGAATTCCACGAATTAGCACGAATTTATTCGTGCTAATTCGTGGAATCCGTGGCAAAAAAAATCATACGCGGTGTATCTACAATTACGACTTCTTAGCTTTTTTCCTATCAGACATGATCCTCTTAGCATTTGCGGATTTATCGGAAACAGCCATCCCTTCCTTAGTTAAAATTTCCGTATTGGTTGAATCTTCGTTGTTGAATGTCAATGGCTCGCCCGATGGCAATTTTCCAAGCATAGAATTATCCTGGCGACAAAGAACTCCTATCTTTATTTCATTCCTTTCTTTGTTCTGCCCCTGCGCTGATAAGCAGAAGATAAAAACGAAAAATACAACAGAAAGGAACAGTTTGTTTAGCACGCAAATAGCCGGTGTTTTAATTTGAAGAGCGGTAGACATGATTAAAGTTTATTTGGTAACAATGGGACGATATTATTTCCTGTATTTATTTTCTTGTGTTTATTTCCTGACCGGAAGGACTGCTCTTCGTTGCAATCGATTCAGCATTCTTGATCATTTTCAGGAATTCACTGCGGTACCCTTCTTTATCATCACCCAGCGAAGATTTGGCAAGCTTCCATGAGTTTTCATAAGAAGAGGATTGTTTGAATTCTGAACGACGGAGCAACATCCCGAACTGTGCAACAGCTGCGGCAAACCGAAAATTGTCGGAAGTTCTTTGAACACTTATCTCCCGGTCGATCACCGCATGTTCTATCAGCTTACTTTTAAGTTCATCAGGTTTCTTGTACCTGAATTTAATGGTCATGATCTCATTAGTACCAGAGGGAACGGTGGTTGGCATTTCCTTTTGATATTTGAGTTGATCAACTGATTCAATAAAATCACTTTTAACCCCAATTGGAATAATTTCATATAAGGCCGTTACGGTATGGCCGCTCCCCAATTCGCCTGCATCTTTCAGATCGTTGTTAAAATCTTCCTTATTCAGCATCCTGTTTTCATAACCCACAAGGCGGTACGCCTGCACTTTGTGGGGATTGAATTCAATCTGCAGTTTTACGTCCTTGGCAATTGTAAACAAGGTTCCACCGAATTCATTTACTAAAACTTTTCTTGCTTCCTGGAAGTTATCAATATATGCGTGGTTACCATTTCCTTTATCCGCAAGCTTCTGCATTTTTGCATCCTGGTAATTTCCGGTTCCATATCCCAATACGGTAAGAAACACGCCGCTTTTTCTTTCTTCTTCGATCATTTGTTCTAATGCCGCATCACTGCTTGTGCCCACATTAAAATCTCCATCGGTACAAAGCACTACCCTGTTGTTGCCGTTTTTAATAAAATTGTCTTTGGCTACTTTGTATGCCAATTGGATGCCTGCACCGCCTGCAGTGGATCCACCCGCTTCCAACTGGTCAATCGCATCTTTGATTTTTGTTTTCTCTTCGCCACTTACCGATGGCAATACCAAACCGGCATTACCGGCATACACCACAATGGCAACCTTATCTTCATTTCTTATTTGATCGGCCAGTAATTTTAGTGATTGCTTTACAAGTGGCAATTTGTTTTCATCCATCATTGACCCGGATACATCTACCAGAAAAACAATATTGGCCGAAGGAAGATTTTCTGTTGGGATTTTTTTGCCTTGCAGGCCTATCACTACCAGTTTGTGTTTGGTATTCCACGGGCATTCTGATATTTCTGTATTTATAGAGAACGGATCGTTATTTTCAGGCTGTGCATAATCGTATTGAAAATAATTGATCATCTCCTCAATGCGAACGGCTCCTGCCGGAGGAAGATTCCCTGCGTTCAGCATTCGCCGGATATTGCTATAGGACGCAGCATCCACATCAATAGAGAAGGTTGATAACGGATTGTCAGTGGCTTTTAAAAAGCGGTTCTCTACAATACCGTCGTATCCTTCACGCTCATAATTATTGTTGTTTCGCCATGGATCAGTATCCGGTTTGTCTTTCCTTCTGATCTCACGCCTTGGTTCGCCGGCATATATTCCTGGCGAACTTCCTGAAAGTTGCCTGCTTAGTTTATCATCATGGCTACTGCGTACTTTTTTGCCGTTGATAACAGAAACTGAACCGGTAATTTCTTTTTTTCTTTGAGTACCGTAACCTGTTACGACCACCTCGTCCAGTGAGGTTGAATCGATTTTCAGATTAATGATCATTTCCTGCCCCGTGCTGGCCGCCTTCATTTCAATATTATCGTACCCAACCTGAGAAAAAACAAGCGTGGCATTTTCTTTATTCACGGTTATTGTAAATTTTCCGTCGGTACCGGTTATTGTAGACGTCTTTGTTCCTTTAACAGAAACGGTAACACCTGCAAGAGGCGAGCCCGTTGCAGCATCGGTTACCTTTCCCTTTACTACAAATTGCTGTGGTGAGCGAAATGCAACGATAGCCATAACTACTGTGAAGCTGATAAATAATAGGTAGCGCATAATATCAATTTTGTTATTGATGCAGCCGTTTTTATTTTTACACACGCAACCAACTGTTATTTTTAAGCTATCTTGTTTTTGAATCAAATTCAATCAGCTGGCGTTCATCAAAAACATATCAAGAACCGATCTCCCCGATCATGAACTTGTGGCGTTATACAAGCAGTCGGAGGACATGGATGTGTTGGCTAGCTTGTTTCAACGCTATATGGATCTGTTGTATGGGGTATGCCTTAAATACCTGAAAGACCCGGAAACGGCAAAAGACGCCGTTATGCAGATATTCGAGGAATTGGTGCAAAAATTGAATAATCATGAGGTAGATAACTTTAAAAGCTGGCTGTATACGCTGGCTAAAAATTACTGCCTGATGCAATTGCGTACCCCGAAAAACATGAGAACGGTTGAGTTTAAAGGTGAACTTATGCAATCGGAAGAAGAAGTGCATCTGAATGGCATCATGCAGAAAGAAGAAAATTTCCATAAACTGGAGAGATGCATGCAAACTTTATCAGCGGAGCAAAAAATGACGGTGGAATTGTTCTATTTACAAAATAAATGTTATAAAGAAATTGCAGATGTAACCGGAATAGAATGGAATAAAGTGCGTAGTTATATACAGAATGGAAGAAGGAATTTAAAAATATGTATGGAGGGGAAGGTTTAGGGTTTAAGGTTTAAAGTTTAAGGTTAATTGATCTGAAACGCATGGCTTGAACTTTGAATAGACCTTACCCCATAAGCCTTACACCTTAAGTCTTACACCTTATACCTTAAACTTTAAACTTTAAACTTTAAACTTTTGAACTGGAACCAAAAGAATGAACGAAAATAAAAACCATAGCAAACAATATTCAGCCGAAGATATTCAACGGTATTTAAAGGGGCAGATGTCTGCTCAGGACATGCATGCAATAGAAACTGCAGCCCTGGATGACCCATTTCTGGCAGATGCCATTGAAGGGTTCGAGACCGCTATCGCCGACACTAAAGAAGACTCTATCAAAACAGAATTGGGCAAACTCAATAGGGAATTTGGGGAAAGGATGCAGCAGGGTAAGGTGGTTCCTATCACTCAACGCAATTGGTGGAAATTTGCGGCGGCGGCAGCAATAGTCATTGTTATGGGTGTTGCTTTTTACAACAATTGGATAAAACCTGAACAGGATGCAGATGCGCTTGCGGTGAATGAAAACAAACAAGATGATTCTGCCGGCTCGCAAAAACCGGAAGCAAAAAGATCAAACGCATCGGCGGCCTTGCTTGATACAATAAGAGATCAGGATAAAAGATCAGCAGCGCCGTCTACTTCCTCAAAACCCATTGTATCTCCACAAGTACCCGTACAAACAGAAAATGAACCGGGTAATAAAATAGCTAAACAAAAAAATTCTTCGCCGGTAAAAGATGATAAGGAAACTGATGATCAGGCCTTACAAAACCCGGAAAGATCGGAAAAAGTAAAAGAGGAATTGAGTAAGAAAGCTTCGGGTGTAGAAGTAGAAAAAGAGGGCCGTGAACGGCAAACTGAAGTGGCTGCCGTTACGAGTAACGAGCCAATTGTTCGAAGAGAAAAGCAATCCATCGCCCGGTTAAATAATTTTTCAGGACGCGTGGTAGATCCCGATAATAAGCCTTTATCGAATGCAAATCTCCAGATATTACAAAACAGAACGAATTTGATGACCGATCAAAGCGGCAATTTTAATTTTACTACCAAAGATTCAGTTGTAGATGTACAGGTGGCGCTCGTTGGATTTGAACAACGCAACTTCCGTTTACAAAATAGCATTGCATCGAATAATCTTGTACTCGAGCCCAGTAAACAGAATCTGGATGAGGTGGTTGTTACCGGCTATGGAACCCGGAGAAAAGAAGATCTCTCCAAGATTACCGGAAAAGTGCAGGATGCAGTTCCACAGATTGGCTGGCTGGAATATGAAAAATATCTCCAAAAAAATAAAAAGCCTCCAGCGAACAATCCGCTGATGAAGGGTGAAGTAGTTGTTTCTTTTCATGTTAAGCGGCAGGGGGGACTATCTGACTTTAAAATAGATAAAAGCTTATCTACAGATTACGACACCGAGGCCATCCGCCTTATTCAGGAAGGCCCGGCATGGAAATTATTAAACGGCCGCAAAACCCGTATTACGGTGATTGTTAAATTCTAGTAAGGCAGTCTTTCGGTCGACCTTCGACCGTCGACCATCGACCGAGAACAGTCATTAAATTCTTAATACATAACTTTAGCGAAATTTGCCTGCCATGATTGCAAACCGCATTTCATGCAATTCATCCCAACAAACAAAAAATTACTAAAATGAAAAAGTTTTTTTCAGTATTGGCTATTTGCGCCGTTATGTGTGCAGCAGAGGCACAAACATTAAGAACACCGGCACCCTCTCCTACCCAAACAATTAAACAAGACTTTGCATTGACTTCTGTTGAGTTGTCTTATTCTCGCCCCGGCGTAAAAGAAAGAAAAGTGTTTGGTGATCTGGTTCCTTACGGAAAGGTCTGGCGTACCGGAGCTAACCAGGCCACAACCATTAGTTTTGGTGAAGAAGTTACTTTCGGTGATAAGAAAGTTCCGGCCGGTAAATATGGACTTTTAACCATACCAGATGCTAATGAGTGGACAATCATTCTCAGCAAACAATTAGATGTGACAAGTCCTGCGGCCTATAAACAGGATCAGGATGTTGCAAGAGTAAAAGTGAAGGCCGATGAATTGCCATTTGCTATCGAAAGTTTCATGATGGTATTTAATAATATCAAGCCTTCTTCAATGGACCTGATGATTTTATGGCAAAACACAGCGGTTACTGTTCCTATTACGTCAGATGTAGAAACAAAAGTGATGACTCAGATCGATAACCTGATGAATAAAGATAACCGTCCCTATTTCAATGCTGCCATGTACTATATGGACAATGGAAAGGATATGGCCAAGGCCCTGACCTGGTTCGATAAGGCCATCGAGCAAAATCCGAAAGCATTCTGGGTATATCATCAAAAAGCAAATGCGCTTGCTAAACTGGGCAAAAAACAGGAAGCTATCACTACGGCTAACAAATCCATCGAATTAGCGAAAGAAGCGAAAAATGATGATTATGTCGCGTTGAATCAAAAACTGTTGGCAACACTTAAATAACTACGGATTTAATTGATTGAACTGATTTTTTGCCACGAATTTCACGGATTACCACGAATTAAATTCGTGATAATTCGTGAAATTCGTGGCAAACTTATTTGATGACTGTAACCAGTTTTTGCTTAAGAAGCGGGTGGAGTAGAATGCTTAACAAGACCACGCCCAGTGCACCGATTCCATTAAGCCATAGAAATCCGATGGTTGATGCAGTACTCATAATGGCAGTCACCGGATCAGGAATGTTTGCCAGGGTCGGAAATTGCATGGTTATCCAGGGCCATAAAAAAGAAAGAATAATATATACCTGGACGATCAGGGCACTGATAAAAACAACCTTGCCTGTAATGTATTTAAGATAGAAAGCAACAAGGAAGATGCCCAATATAACTCCATAGAATAAAGAACCAAGTACATTCACAGCTTCAATAAGACTATTGCCAATGGAGGTCGCAAACTGCGCTACGATCACACAAAATACACCCCATAAAAAAGTATAAAACTGGGAATAATTGTATTCCTGTTTATGGCCTAACTCCCTTTTTGAAAATCTTTTATGAAAGTCAACCATTGTACTGGATGCGAGCGAATTCAATGCTGCGGCGATTGCGCCCCAAGCGGCCAGGAAAATAACGGCTATCAATAGTCCGACTAACCCTTTAGGTAAATAATCCACAACGAAACGTAAAAAAATATAATTGGTATCGTTTGATTCACCATTGATACCAGGCTTTTTAAGTAGTGTTTTGAAGGATGAACGAAGGCTGTCGGAATGCTTTTGCAAAACATTTATTTCCTTCGCCCGTTCTATAGAATTTCCCGGAGTAATATGATAATTTCTTTTAAGTGCATTCACCGAATCATATTCTTTTTCAATCTGATTCACCTGGGCAGCATATTCAGTCTTTTTAATCTTTTCTACCTGTGACTGATTAAAAAATAACGGCGCCTTATTGTATTGATAAAAAGTAAATACCATGGCTCCTACTAATAATATTAAAAACTGCATTGGAACTTTTATCAATCCATTCATCAACAATCCCAACTTGCTTTCTGTCGTGGATTTTGCAGCCAGGTAACGTCCGACCTGCACCTGGTCAGTTCCGAAATAAGAAAGCATAAGAAAGAAACTTCCTATTATTCCACTCCATATATTGTACTTATCTGTCCAGTCAAAGCCGTTTTCATTTACGCCTGAAGTGATCACATTTAATTTCCCAGATTGCCCGGTGGTTTTCAATGCATCGAAAAATCCAACACCTTCCGGCAACAAGTGAACTACCATATAACCCGCGGCAAACATTCCTACAAAAATGATAATGAATTGAAGTGTCTGGGTATATGCAACGGCTTTAGCGCCACCCATGACTGTATAAACAATCAGCACTCCTCCCATAAAAATGTTTGTCCACCACAAATCCCAACCCAACAAAGAAGAAAGAATGATCGACGGTGCTGCCACACTGATGCCCGTAGACAGTCCGCGCTGCAATAAAAAAAGAAAAGAAGTGAATGTGCTTGTCGCGATGCCAAATCGCTGCTCTAAAAATTCATAAGCCGTATAGACTTTCAGTTTGTGGAAAATGGGAACAAAGGTGATACAGATGACTACCATGGCCAATGGCAAACCGAAATAATATTGCACAAAACGCATCCCGTCGGTGTATGCCTGACCTGGTCCTGAAAGATAAGTGATGGCACTCGCCTGTGTGCCCATAATACTTAATAGCACCATGTACCAGGGAAGTTCCCGGTTGCTGAGAAAATAGCCCTCGAGGTTTTTTGTTGTACGACTTTTATACAAGCCATAGCCAATAATGCATACAAGCGTTAATCCCAATACAATCCAGTCTGGCAAGGTCATGAAAAGTATTTGGTAAAAAGGTAAAAGAAAATAATCCAGGCCACAAGAGACATAATCACCAGTAAATACCAGTGCGTCCATTTTTTGAAGACCGGAACTTTTTCGTGATCGTTAGAATTCATGATTTTGTGGTGCTTTTGGCAAGTTTAATGTTTAAGGTTTAAAGTTTAAAGTTTGTGGTTTGTGGTGAAAATGTTTTAAAATTTAGTCCTCTCAACAGAAGAAAATGAATAATTATTTGTCAACCTTAAACTTTAAACCTTAAACTATTTTTTACCAATCCATAACCCACCAACCAATACTCCAATCAAAATACCTACCAGCATCCCAAAAGCTACACGCTTAAGTACAATACCAACGATCAATCCTACTACAATGGCGGTAGCCAAAGCCACATTTCTTCTTCCTGGTCGAATACTCATATTAAAAACCCTTCTTTTTATTCAATGCAATGATGTTGGCAAGCAACCGGTAGGCTCCCGGCACGCCTGCAGGCAGTTGCCTGAAAAAAACCAATCCTGTATATACGAATTTTCCCCGCCCGTATTCAGCAATAATAAGACTTCCTTTCTGTTCCTGCTCACCTGTATCCTTCATGGATAAAATCGTTTCATATTTCGGGTCAAGGTCGGCTGCAAAATAAATTCCCCGCTCCTGTATCCAGTTATCAAAATCAGCATCTGTTATTCTGTTCGGATAGTTAAGGACAATATGAGAAGGATTTAAAAAATTGATTTTTGCTTTTTCTTCAGTAACACGATTTCTTGAAATAGAAAATGGGTAGGGCCCAATCTTCGATTTCAACGAGCTGACGAAATTACTCGTGCTGTATTGCGCGATCAGGTTGCCCCCTTCTTTCACATATTCCATCAGAATCTCATATTTATCGTTCATAAATTCATGAACGTTATAAGCGCGAATGCCCGTTATAACGGCGTCCAGTGTTTTCAAAAAAGAAGGCGTGATATCTTTTTCTTTTAAAATAATTACTTCATAGCCCATTTGCAATAATGCATCGGGAACCTTATCGCCTGCTCCTTCTATATAACCGATCCGCCTGCCAACAATTTTTATATCGGCCGTAACCAGTTTAATTGCGGGTGTATGAAAATAGTCGAGCCGGGGAATATGATCGTACGATATGGTTCGAAGTTCATAAGCCGTCTGCGATTTCCCGTTTTGTTCAAATGAAAGCCTGGAAGTCTTCACCTGCATTTCAGCGCTGGTTCTTTTAGCCCCATATGAATACGTTGCATTGGCAAAATTGCCGCGAAAATTTATAGAAACATTTCCAGTATTCTCCAGCACAGGTTTGCCGGTAACCTTACTCCTGCTCTGAACCCTTTCAATCACGTCAAAAGCTTTTTCCTGCGAGGAATTCAGCAGCACGACCGAAGGCTCAAAACGCCCGGTGATGGCAGGCAAAAGAGTTACGGGCTGATAGAGCTCACCCTTCACCGGGTCTGTGAATTTATAGAGAACAGGCCGCGTGAAATTAAAATCGTGACCTTCTATCCTTACGTCAAACTGCACTTCAAAAGATGGCTTGCTTTCGGGATTGCCGATTTGAGAAAGGTCGCCGACATTAAAACTTCCTTCATTCATATCCTGTTCCAGCCAATAAGGTTGGGCAATGGTTTTGGTGGCAGGCACAAGTATCGTCTTACTAAAATTAAAATTGCGGTTGGTCCCCAATGTTTGCTGGTAAACGGTGTCAAAAATGCCAACCGATATTTTTTGAAGAACAATATTAGTTCCGAGACGGTTGTTCAACAGAAAATTAAACCTGATTGAATCATTCAATACCGCATAAGGATTATTCGTGGTCGACTCCATCCACAAGCCACTGCATATCTCTATCAGGCGTTGAACTTCTTTTAATTTCTGGTTTTTCCAATTTCCTTCTTTTAATAAAGCTATTTCTTTATAAAGATTCACCAGTGCAGGAACAGATTTTTCCGGGTTCGTGACAGAGTAGGAAGCTATCAACTGATCGATCGCCCATTGAACTTTCTCCGCGTTTTGGACGCGTTGCCACCCGGTATTGACACCATTGATCAGGTCATTGCCGATAGGTTCACCTTCAACAAAGGTGAAATATTCAAAGGCCTGGCCCCGGCTGCGGGCAACGCCAAATCCCTGACTTTTGTGCAAACTGCGGCTTTCAGCTGCAATCTCTCCATACCCTTTGCCCAGGATCGCGTTATATACGCCTACGTCAATTTTGTACTGATCTTCGGATGTTGCATTCGTATTTCCGAAATTGAAAGTATTCCAAACAATTCTCTTGGCCTGCCAGGGTTGTACGCCATATTTGAATTGCTCAGCAAAGCGATTGGGATCCGCTGCGGCTTTAAATGCTTCATGAGCCAATACAGCAGAACCTGAATGCTGTCCGTGGCCCGCGCGGCTGTCTTCCGGGAAACGCGTGATAATTACATCCGGCTGAAATTTGCGGATCACCCATACTACATCATACAGCGTTTTTTCTTTATCCCAAATATGCAATGCCTCTTCAGTAGTTTTAGAGAAACCGAAATCATATGCTCTCGTAAAAAATTGCTCTGCACCATCGATCCTTCGCGCTGCCAGCAGTTCCTGCGTTCTTATTAACCCCAGTTCAATACCCTGTTCATCCCCTATCAGGTTTTGCCCTCCGTCTCCCCTTGTGAGCGACAAATATCCTGTGCGATAAAGTTTTTCCTTAGAGAGATAGGCCAATAGCCTGGTATTCTCATCATCAGGATGGGCCGCTATGTATAACACTGAACCAAGTGTGTTGACTTTTTTTAATTGTAATAATATTTCTGCAGATGTATAAGAAGCCGGAGTTTGCGCAACGTTGCCTGATGGCAACAAAGAGAAAAGACAGAATACAATAAAAATCTTCGTGTAAATAATCTTCATGTCGTGTGGTTTATTCAAGGCCGCATCATCAAAACTATCTGCCCTGTATCATTATATCAAACATGCGTGCTATTTACAAATCTTTAAAATCAATCAAATGGTTTTTTTTACTATGTTTTTTCTATGCACATAGAAATCATTAAATTCATTAAAGAGCTGCAATAATGCCTTTTTAAGGCCTGTTAAGACGCTAAAATAAATGAAACCTTGTCAATGAATGCCCCCCACTTATCAAATTTGGGAATTTGTAAACATATCCGGTCATCGGAGGCGGTTCTGCAGTTATTGTCCAACTAAAAACACGGCATTGGCAAACATCAATTTCCCATTTTCCCAGAAGCTCCTGAATATGGGATTGTCAGACAGGTAAATGATCGAACCCCGACCCATATCCTGTACACCAAATAACAAGCCGTCTTTGAGTTTATCTTTCGTTTTACTACCGGTGAAGCCGGTAACGAAATTGTTTTTTTTAATGAAGCCGACATTCCAGCCCCCTTCTTTAAAAAATTCATATATATTATCATCCTGCTTAATGGTGTAATAGTAATCCGGGTAACCAAAGGCGAGCGGGTGTGAGTTATCAAGTTCTACCTTAAATATAGATCCCGGGTTATTGTTAGGAATGTAATCTCTTTCCCGGTTTTCATATCTTTTTAAAGTACTATAGTCTTCTTTTTTATCGTCTTTTTTAGAATCTTTCTTATCATCGGTCTCTTTTAATTTTATGCCCCATTCACTTCTGGCCATTTGAGCAACTACATTTTCCATGGCAATAATTTTTCCTCCGCTTATCACCCATTCTTTCAGGGCATCATTCATTTGTTTTTCTATAAAATACCGATAATTCCCATCCGGGAAAATTAATACATCGATCTCTTTTAAGATGTTCCGGTTAAGATCATTTACCCAAACGATGTTGACAGGGTATTGGATCTGTACATCAAAAAAATGCCATATTTCGCCCATGCTTAAAGAAGAAATATTTTCGCCGGCAATCAATGCCACCTTCGGTGCTTTTATGATCCTGACTTTATCGGATCCCACATCGAACCCTTTATCTACAAACCCTGTTTCAACGGGCGTATACTCTATGCCGGCGATTTGAGCAGCTTCCCTGACAAGCTTTTCAAGAATATTATTATAGCCGGCATTGCTTGTTCTTGTCACCAGCAAAGTGCCTTTTTCGAAAGCTTTTCCCTTCATATAAAAAGGCTGCTCTGCGTACCGGGCCTTGATCCCTTTTTTCATAAGCTCCGACAAAAACCGCGCACTGTGCAAGCCATTCCACTTAATTGCATACGCATAAGCCACCCGGGATGATGATGGATCATTTAATAATGCAGGATCTGTTTTTGATGTTGCAGTTACGTAATTATCCAGTCCATAAGTTTGCAATCCATACACATAAGGAATGGACCAGGCAGTGATATCATAAGTAGCCGAATCACTCAGCCTTGAATTCCTTTCAAACAATACGTTTAATAAATTTGAATGCGTCTGGTTTGCATTAACAACGATATCGCCCACTCCTGCCTTGAAATTTTCAATTTTTGAGGAAAAGTAATTGAAACCCGAAAGGCCTGCTGCATTGGAATAGGCCCAATCAATGCCGTTACGATCTAATAATTTTTTTAAGCGGTTGATCTTATCGCCTTCGTCTGTTTTTATGACATACGCCTTGTATTCTCCTGCGGGAGCAGACCTTGCTTTATCAAAATACTTTTTAAATTCCTGTACTACTCTGTTCGCATTCAATGAAGTGATCTCGATGGTCGCAATACCTGTTGTATAATGATGATATAACCGGTCCCATAAGGTGAGCGTGTCACCATCACCGTTGATAACCGCTGTGCCGGCCCTGCTACTACCTCCCTGTTCGTAGGTCATTCCGATTGCTCCTTTATAGGTGGGGTACGTGTCACCATAACTCGGGTAAAAAAGATCGAATCGCTCTTTGGTGAAATATAACCACCCGTTCTCATCAAAATATTTTGCATTGTTCCTGCCGATCATTGTTTGAAACTCCCGCTGCCAGGCCGTGATCACATCATGAAAGGGTTCAGCGGCAGGAGCAAAATAATAGGGCGCATTGTAGCCCTGTTCATGAAAGTCGACATGAACATGCGGCAGCCATTGATTGTATTTGACAATCCTGCTTTGCGTTTCAACCTGGGTTTGCCAGGCCCAGTCCCGGTTAAGATCAAAATAATAATGATTAGAACGGCCGCCTGGCCACGGTTCGATATGTTCACGCACGAACGGTTGCGGGTTGGCGTTTTTGCCAATCACTCCATTGTACCAGTTCACATACCGGTCGCGGCCATCCGGGTTAATGCACGGATCAATTATAACTACCGTATTTTTCAGCCATTCTTTTGCACGGTTATTTGCCGGATTGACCAATTCATAAATTGTAAGCATGGCAGCCTCAGAACTGGACGTTTCATTTCCGTGAACATTATAGCTCAGCCATATAATTGCCGGGCCGTTGATATCTGGCGCCATTTTGTCTAAGGCAACACCTGCCAGTCGCAGGTTATTCATTCTGATGGCTTCAAAACGCGAGCTATTTTCAGAAGACGCGATATAGGCCAGTAATAACGGTCTACCCTCATTGGTTTCACCATACTGCTCCAGTTTCACCATACCCGTTACTGATGCTGCGATATATTTGAAATAATTGACAACCTGAAAATGTGGTGTGTAACGGCTGCCTAATTTATATCCAAGGAATTGATCAGGTGATTGGGGCTGTGAATGCGCAATAACGGATATGATCAAAAAAATGAGAAAAAACAAAGTTCTATTCATACTACCATTATAAGCTGTGAATGTACCAAAAGGAAAGAAACAAAAAAAAGTTAGCCACGGATTTCACGGATTACCACGGACTTAATCCGTGATAATTCGTGCAATTCGTGGCAAAAAAAAGTAGCTCATGCCGGAGCTACTTTTTCTAATAAGAGAATTATACCTATTTCTATTTTTTGGTATCGATGGTAAGCTTTAATCGTGCAAAATAATAGGCCCCATTGAAACCCATTTGTTGAACACGTCTGCTGTATACAAAACGACCCGTGCTCATATTTCCACTGTGCGTATGCTTATCCTGATAGACATCAAAAAGATTATTCGCACCGATAGTGATTGCCAAAGGAGTAATGATCTGGTAAGACAACGAAAGATCTGTTACGGTTTTTGCGGAGAATTCCTGGTCTAATGTTTCTCTTTGATTACCATTAAAAGCATTCATTGGAAATACACCGGGATTGGCCGGATCTATACTTGGATCCAAATAGATGACTTTGCCAAAATTCACAAACCGCAGCATCACTGAAAATTTGCTGTACTTGTAATTAAAAGCAAGGCTGATCTTATTTTTCGGACTGGCAACTTCCACACGACTTTGATCTTCGCGGTTAAAATAATTTGCTAACTGACCGCTGCTGACTAAAATATCTGAAGCGTGAATGATCGGCTTTCCATCAGATCCTTTTTTAACTTCATTGTCGATAAAAGTCATGGCCAATGTTGTGCGCAATGAATGCTTTCTCAAAAAACGCACATTGTAAGACGCAACTGCTTCCAATCCTCTTGCGCGTGTATCAATAGCATTGGTAAAGAAGTTTGCGGTACTTGCGCCTACGGCATCGAGCTGTGCTTTCAACTGGGCATTGTTTCCGCCCGTAAAATTATTGGTCAATATGATCCTGTTATCGATATCGATCTGATAAGCATCCACAGTTAATTCAAATCCGGTAAAAGGCCGGGCTGTGAAGCCAACAGAATAATTCTGGCTTGTCTCTTCTTTCAATTTCGGAATTCCCAAAATTCGGGCCGGATCGCTGTCATTGGTAAAAGTTCCCGCCTGAACCGGAACCAGTATACCTCCCTGAGATACGAACAATGTATTTGTTTTTGCAAAAAAGCGTTGTTGCATAGAAGGGGCACGGAAACCTGAACTCAAAGAAGCTCTAATATTGAAGGCTTCGCTAAATTTATACCGGCTGGAGAATTTATAATTAAGCGTGGACCCGAAGTCGCTGTAATTTTCAAAACGCAATGCACCTGTCAGCAAAAACTTATCCGTAAAATCCTGTTCAAGATCAATGTAGATAGCTTTTGCATTTCTTGTTTTATCATCGCCGATCGTATTCACGAATCCAGGGAATACCTGCGCTGCTGCTGCCGCCTTTGAATTGACATCAAAGTTTTTATAGGAGGCTTCCTCACCGCTTATCAGTCCAAATGATTCAAAACGATATTCCAAACCGGCGGCTACATTCAAGCCCTGTAGTACATTGTATTTTTTTGAAATATCCGCATTCACGGTATTTTGCAGGAATTTTAATCCACCCGCATCGAATTTCGTTTGATTGTTACCGGCGACTGCAAACTGGCTGTAGTTAACAGAATTTTCAACACCGAACTCAAACTTGTTCATGCCAAAAGTATTGCTGATGTCGAAATTCCAATCATTGAATTTTGTACGGAATCCCGCAGCCGTTGAGAAGTCTATAATATCAGAATGTATTTCGGGTAAGAATCCATTCGGATAAAGTGCAAAAACATTCGATGCATAAGTTGTTGCATTTCCGGGTATTCCGCTTGGGTAACGATAAACACCCGTGGCTTCCCCTTTCTTTTTACTATAACCTCCAAATACATACAATTCGCCGTTTGCGCCTATGGGATAACCAAAATTGTAAAAGCCTGCACCGCCCTTCATGGCAGAATTGCCAACGCGCATATCAAATGTGTTGCGGGTCTGGCCCCTCGCGGCCATAATTGAATCATCCCTGTTCACTCCGCCTACATTTGGATAAACGGCACCCGTATACGTACCCGTACGATTTGTTCCAAGCCTGTTAATGAATTCGCCGGTCACGCTGAGATAGCCTTTTCCAATACCAAATCCATAACCAATAGAACCCTGCAGCGTATTGCCATCGGTTACTTTTACCGACGGATCATCGGCTTTATTGGTAATCTTATATAAAGCAAAATTCTTGTCGTAGTTGGTAACATAACCACCGTAGCTGATCCCGGCTTCAAGCAATCCGGTTCTTTTCTTCAATACAATATTAATAACACCGGCTATGGCATCGGACCCATATTGTGCGGCGGCTCCATCCCGTAGTATTTCGATCCTGTCTATTGAAGTAGCAGGAATGGCACTCATATCAGTGCCCACCTGGCCACGGTTTACCGTTCCATTGACATTCACCAGGGCCGATTGATGGCGACGTTTGCCATTGATCAGCACCAAAACCTGGTCTGTACCCAAACCACGCAATTGTGCGGGATCCACGTGGTCAGTGCCATCAGAAATGGTTTGCCTGGCTGATTGAAATGAGGGGGCAATAAAATTGAGTATCTGGTTAACATCAACCTGACCGATCTCATTAATAACCTGTGAGATCGGAATGACATCCACCGGCACAGGTGTTTGCACCCGCGTACGTGAAGCGTTTCTGGATCCTATTACAGTTACATTAGTAAGATCTCCGACATCTGACAACGCGGCATCCTGTTGTAAGGTTGTGCCTTCAGTGACCACCACATCCATCCTTTGTGTGCCAAAGCCTACGAATGAAATGATCAGAACACGTTTTCCTGTGGGTGCAGACAGCGAATAGTTTCCACTATTATCAGTGGTTGTGCCTCCTCTTGATCCCTGCACCTGCACGGAAGCGCCTTGTAAAGGCTGCCCATTGGCATCCTTCACAGTACCTTTAATTGTACCTGTGGCTTGAGCAAATGAGTAAATACTTGAAAAAAGAAACATTACAAGAATCACAGAACTTACATACGCATTTCTAAATTTTCTCATCTTTTTTGGTTTTTACAGTTTGATTGGCAAGCGTAACAGCATAATTTACACTTAAATAGACAGTTTGTTCTTTCAAAACGCTGGCTCTGATTTTGCTTTCTACTATTTTTATTTAAAAAACTGGCAATGAAACGATCGATTTGTTATGTATCTGCTGCTGCTGTATTGATCATCGGGTGTTCGGAAGGGAAGAAGATAGCAGCACCCATCCAGCTGAATGCTTATCAGTACGCTGTTCAAAAAAAAGTTGAATGCAGAAATGGGGCTGTGGTATCGGCCCATCCCCTGGCAAGCGAAGTTGGATTGGCTATTCTAAAGGAAGGTGGCAATGCCGTCGATGCTGCCATAGCTACGCAGCTGGCTCTAGCGGTTGTTTATCCCGGGGCCGGTAATATTGGCGGCGGAGGTTTTATGGTAGCGCAACTGGCGAATGGTAAACCGATCAGCATCGATTACAGGGAAAAAGCTTCGCGAAATGCATCCCGTAATATGTACCTGGACTCCAATGGCGATGCCCAAACCTCATTAAGCCAGCATGGCCACCTTGCAGCAGGAGTGCCGGGTACGGTAGCCGGGTTATTTTCAGCACACAAATATGCAAAGTTCTCTTTTGTTTCTCTTATTCAACCCGCCATCGACCTGGCTGACAAAGGTTTTGTGATCACGGAAGCGGAAGCAAGAAGCCTGAACAACTCCCAACAGCGATTTCTCAGTCATAATACGGTGATCCCTGTTTTTGTAAATACACAAAAATGGAAAGCAGGAGATACATTATTTCAAAAGGATCTCGGTAATACATTAAAGAGGATCCGGGATAATGGCCAGAAAGGATTCTATGAAGGTGAAACAGCACGCCTGATAGTAGAGGAAATGAAAAGAGGAAAGGGAATCATTGACTATGATGATCTGAAGAATTATAAGGCTATTAAAAGAGAGCCCGTATTATTTGATTATAAGAGTTACCAGATCGTTACCATGCCCTTGCCCAGCAGTGGAGGAATTATGTTGCCTCAGATGATGAATATGATCGAAGACAAGCCGGTAAAAAAATATGGTTTTCAAAACTGGCAAACGGTACAACTGATGACAGAAGTAGAACGCAGGGCATTTGCTGACCGGGCAAAATATTTGGGAGATATTGATTTTTATAAAGTGCCTGTCAAAAAATTGATCAGTAAAGATTATGCAAAAGAACGAATGACAGATTATAGTGAAGACAAAGCGGGAAGCAGTAAAAATATACAAGCCGGTATAATTGCAGAAAGCGAGGAAACAACTCATTTAAGCATATACGATAGAGATGGGAATGCCGTAGCAGTGACAACTACATTGAATGGCGGCTATGGAAGCGGCACCGTAGTAGGTGGCGCCGGATTTTTGTTGAATAATGAAATGGATGACTTTAGTGTAAAACCAGGGGTGCCTAACATGTATGGAGCTGTTGGGGCAGATGCCAACGCGATTGCGGCAGGTAAACGCATGCTGAGTTCAATGACACCTACGATTGTACTGAAAGGCAATAAGCCTTATATCGTGGTGGGCACACCGGGAGGAACAACGATCCCCACTTCGGTATTTCAAACGCTGGTGAATATTCTTGAATTTGATATGACACCCGTAGATGCGGTAAACAAACCAAAATTTCATCATCAATGGTTGCCTGATGAAATACTGGTAGAAAAAGATTTTCCTAATAACGTGCGCGAAAAATTGCAACAACTTGGATACAGGATCAGCCAGGCGAACCAGATCGGACGGGTCGAGTTAATAGTCATCTCAACAGACGGAAAAATAGAAGCCGTCGCGGATAAACGCGGTGATGATCATGCGGCGGGGTATTAGTTTAGGTTTGAGGTTTAAGTTCATGCTGTTGTTGGTGTTTTTTACGAGCAACACGCGGAGAGAGAAAAGTGAATGTTGAATAAAAACAAGTTACGAAATACATAAAATCTATGCGTTACAGTTGTTGGTGAAAAAACCAACAACTGTAACGCATCCAACCTTAAACTTTAAACCTTCAATCAGGTAAATCATGATTTAAAGTATCCTCGTACTCCTCTATTACTTTGGCCACATTGAATTTTTTGATAATGAGTAGTCTTCCGTTCTTTCCCATCCTGCTTCGTTCTTCAATAGAAAGGTTCACCATTCGTTCCATTTTATCGGCCAGATCGAAGGGATCATTCACATTACAAAAGTATCCGGTGGAATTGTTTAGCACCACTTCTTTACATCCCCTGTTCATAGAAGTAATAATGGGCAGTTCCATACTTGATGCTTCCATCAGGCAACGTGGTACGCCCTCGTGGTAAAACGAGGGAAATACCAGGCAATCCGAATTTTCAAGAAAAGGTCGAACGTCTTTGGCGAAACCCTTGTAATAAATCAGGCCTTCTTTTTCCCATCTGACTATTTCGTCCTGAGATATTGAATCAGGGTGATTTTTCTCAAAAAAACCGATCAATAAAAACTGCGCGTCGTAATTTTTCTTTTTTAGGATCCGGGCCGCATCCGCATATAAACGCACCCCTTTACTTTTTAATAACCTGGTGCTCATCAGGAATGTGAATCTCCCATTTGTTTTCTTCCTGGAATTGTAATCAGGCGAAAAAAAATCGGTGTTGATCCCCTCTCCCGGCAACACCTTCATTTTCTCGATATTGACGATCCGCTCGTTCACAAATACTTTTGCATCCTCATTATTGAGGAACCATACCTGCGTTGTTTTTCTGAGTGCTTTTTTGTACAGGTGTTTTACCACCCAATACAACCAGTTCCGTTTTGCAAACGGATAACCGAGCCCTGTGATCACAGCCACGGAAGGAATGTTCAATGCAGCTGCCGCCAGGGATCCGTATATATTGGGTTTGGCCACGTAATGGAAAATGAAGTCTGGCTGATGGAGTTTGTACAGTCTCTTCAGCTTTTTAAAGAAAAAATAATCCAGGAAAGGGTTTTCTGTTTTATTATTGAAATCGATCGGAATGAAATGACAACCGGAATCAATAAGGTAAGGTGAATATTCATCGTCGGGGGCAATGACCAATATATCATATCCTCTTTGCATCAAATGTCGGATCACATCCATCCTGAAATTGTATACCGACCAGGCACTGTTTGAGACAAAGGCGATCACCTTATTTTTTGCTGAAGCTATTGACATTCAAGATTATTAACTTCAAATTTATAGATTTGAAGATTAAATAAGGGTTTTTGTTCACGCTACTACAATTATTATGCTTGCATTGCTCGCTGCGGCTTTCTGGTTTATTTTTTTTTCGTACGCGATGTATAGAATGATCCGCAACCAGGCGGCATCGATGACGCGAAAAGAAGTGGTGCTGGCATATGGAACTAAGATTTTATTCGGATGTTTATACGGATACATTTTTCTGCATTTTTACAATGGCGACGACACCTGGGCAATGCATGCCAGTTCCATTCGGGAAAAACAACTGTTGCTGAATGATCCATACCGTTTTTTTTGGGAATTTACTCCGGGCACGGCTATCAGGAACGGTGACGGGCTCGTAGATATTATTCAGTTTTACCTCGTAGATCTTGAATATTGTCTCCAGGCAAAAACGCTGGGAATTATTAATCTGATTACCCAGGATAATTATTATGTAAATGTTGTTTTCTGGAATTTTTTTATTTTCTGGGGTCATTACTGGCTATTTGCGCTTCTTACAACTGAATTTCCGGGGAAGAGAAAGTTTTACTTTATCGTGCTGTTTTTATTTCCGCCTGCAGCATTCTGGTTGAGTGGCATACGTTCAGACGGATTGATCTTTTTGTCTTGCGCTTTACTGCTGCTGTACTTCCATCGATGGTTGTGTACCCGCCGTTTATCATTTCTGATATTATCAATTTTCGGATTTATCGGAATATTGATTTTTCGCCCTCAGATAGCCGCATTAATAATTCCTGCTATAGTGAGCTGGTGGTTTGCCCACCGCTTTCCTCAAAGACCCCTCATTCAGTTTCTATGGGTGTATGTATTGGCTGCCATTGTTTTTTTTGTGAGTGCAGGATTTCAAACTTATAATATGCCTGCCCAGGTTGTGCAGCGGCAACAGGAATTTATGCAGTTAAAAGGAACCTCTTTCCACCTTGATAGTTTACAACCGAGCGTACAAAGTTTTGCATCGATATTTCCACAGGCTGCTGTCAATACTTTTATCAGACCTTATCCCTGGGAAGTGAATGGAGTCTTGCAATGGATGGCGGTTGTAGAAGTAATTCTTTTTTGGGGAATCTTACTATTTGTGGTTATACGCCACGAGCGTGACTGGAAAAAAATCGTCAATCATCCATTGATCCTTGTCCTCTTTTTTACGGGTTTCTTTTTATACCTTTTTATTGGTTACACCATCCCCTTCCCGGGGGCGATAGTGAGGTATAAGATCATGGGAGAGGTCTTCTTATTAAGTATTTTGCTAACTCTCTTAAAACATTCCAGCGGCGTAGTGAAATTAAAATAATAAATAATATTACAAATTGACCCTTGTTTTGGCCATATTTTAAGTGATTCTGCTTAACAAATTGATTTCTGTCCTTATATTACCGCAAAAACTTCAAAAATTTTTCAAAAAATTTTTTAAAAGGGTCTGTTTGTCGTTTATTTGCTTTGCACAAAAAATCATACATAAATGGAATCATTACGTTTTAAAGCAATCAATGATCTAACTACTAATTCAAATGGCCATCCTTTTGAGGGAGCCACCAGGATTACTGGAATTTTTGGCGAAAATGTCTTTACCCTTAAGACCGCGCGTGAATTTTTAAGCGATGAGGCTTACAAGAGCCTGCTAACTTCCATACGTGGAGGCAAAAAAATTGACCGGGCAGTTGCCAACCAGATTTCTGCTGGTCTGAGGCAATGGGCGGAAGCCAAAGGCGTAACGCATTTTACCCACTGGTTTCAACCTTTAACAGGTGCTTCTGCTGAAAAACACGATTCCTTCTTTACCATAAAAAGTGATGGTACTCCTATTGAACAATTTGATGGCGATACACTTATCCAACAGGAACCAGACGCGTCTTCGTTCCCCAGCGGTGGCTTACGAGCTACTTTTGAAGCTCGCGGCTATACTGCATGGGATCCTTCTTCTCCTGCTTTCATTATGGACATTGGTTATGGCAAAACGCTTTGTATCCCTACGATATTCGTCTCTTATACCGGTGAATTGCTCGATTATAAAGCCCCTTTGCTAAAAGCACTTGAGGCATTAAATAAGTCGGCTGTAGACGTATGTAATTATTTCGATAAAAATGTTACAAAAGTTACAGCCACATTAGGCTGGGAACAGGAATATTTTGTGATGGATGAGGCCATGTTCAATTGCCGTCCCGATCTCGTGATGAGCGGAAGAACCGTATTTGGACATCCGCCCGCCAAAGGGCAGCAACTGGAAGATCATTATTTCGGTTCGATCCCTGAAAGGGTCTATTCTTTCATGAGGGATTATGAACAGGAAGCATACAAGCTGGGTATTCCCTTAAGGACCCGACACAATGAAGTGGCGCCTGCCCAATTCGAGTGTGCTCCGATCTTTGAAGAAGTAAGTGTGGCAGTGGATCACAACACATTATTGATGGATGTGATGGAACGTGTTGCACGTCGCCATAAATTAAAAGTATTGTTGCACGAAAAACCATTTGCCGGCATTAACGGCAGTGGAAAGCACAATAACTGGAGCATGGCCACTGATACGGGAGTAAACCTGCTGGCTCCCGGTAAGACTCCGAAGACTAACCTGATGTTCTTAACTTTCTTTGTCAACACCATCAAAGCGGTACATGATTACGCGGATATTCTGAGAGCTTCAATTGCTTCGGCCGGTAATGATCATCGTTTAGGTGCAAACGAAGCGCCTCCGGCCATTATCTCCGTATTCATTGGCCAATACCTGAGCAAGGTGCTGGCAGATGTTAAACAAAGGGTAGGCGACAAATTCGATGAACAGGACGAAGCTATTTTGAAACTCGACCTGCACAGAAGTATTCCGGAATTATTGCTGGATAATACAGATCGAAACAGAACATCCCCATTCGCGTTCACGGGAAATAAATTTGAATTCCGTGCAGTTGGTTCTACAGCTAATTGTGCCAACCCAATGACCATCCTGAATACGATCCTGGCAGATACCCTTCGCCAGTTTAAAAAAGATGTGGATTCCTTAATTGAAAAAGGGGAGAAAAAAGAGATTGCCATCATGCACGTTATCCGCGAGTATATTGTAGAAAGCGAAAAAGTGTTGTTTGAAGGCGATGGATACAGCGAGGAGTGGCATGCCGAAGCTAAGAAACGTGGTCTCCCGAACATACCTACAACACCCCTGGCGCTTGACGCCATGGTAACTGAGAAAGCGAAACATTTGTTTGAAAGCAATAATGTTTACAGCCATGTTGAGTTGGAAGCGCGTCATGAAATTGAACTGGAAAAGTATGTGAAGAAAGTACAGATCGAAGCAAGAATAATGGGCGAATTGGCAACCAGTCATATTTTGCCGGCTGCCATAAGATACCAGAATGTATTGATCACAAATATAACAGGACTGAAAGAAATCGGTTTGGCCGAATCGACATATGCAAACCAGAAACAGATACTCGAAAAAATTTCCGAGCATATCGACAAGGCCAGTGGCATGGTTGAAAAGATGATCGATGCAAGAAAAAAATGCAACGCCATTACCGACACCCGCGAGAAAGCGATCGCGTACTGCACCGATGTAAAAGAAGCTTATTTCGATCAGATACGCTACCATGTCGACAAACTGGAACTTTTAGTAGGAGATCAGTATTGGCTACTACCCAAGTACAGAGAGATGTTATTTTTGAGATAAAGAGAAACCAAAATACTGTGACAAAAAACCCCGGGAAGCCGGGGTTTTTTGTTTGGTAGTTTTATAAAAAACACAACAATTGGAAATTCTCCTTTATAAAAGTTCACCAAATTTCCTTTATGTTGAAGATTAGCCACCTTTTCAAGATAATTGGAAGTTGATATAGAACGCAATATCATCAAAATGATATTATGTCGAAAAAAAATAGTTTCAACCCCATTGATTTTTGATGTCCGGGTTGCCGACAAATCCCCGTCATTTGTCCATATTCCCCTGTTCCATCTGCGCAATTATTTTGTTAACCTCTTTTTCAGTGGAACGAAGTTTTCCCTGGCAAAAGGTGATCAATTCAGCGGCTCTTTTGACCTTCTCTGCCAAAACATCCACAGAAACTGATTCGTTCTGAATTTCCTTTGCTATCTGATCTAACTCTTTATAAGCAGTTTCATATGTTAAAATCGGTTCCATTATATTTTTTTTTTGACTTGACAGCGGACCTGATCTCTGTTTTCAAAAAGATAACTGAAATATCCTCACCAACATTTACATCGTGTGGGCTGCTGATAATTTTATTACCAACTTTTATAATGGCGAAACCTTTTTTTAAAATATTGTCCGGAGCCATGGCTTTTGTAATAAATGGAAACAGCCGCATTCATTTTGCCTCAGCAATGACATTGCCAGGTGATAGTGTTGAGCCGAAGAAGTTTCTTATCTTGATTTAGCAGAATTCATTATGCGAAAGACCGTAATTTATTGATTAATGGTCCAAATCATTTGTTGAGCATCAGACCATTCATATGAAAGCCAGAATTACCGCCAGGTAACCAACTGACTACCGATGAAATAAATGAAATATGTACAGCATTCCGGTTGCTTATGCCTTTAAGATTGGGATAGCGATGATGAAGAACAAAAATCAGCCCTGCACAAAACGAACTTCCTTCCTGATCCGCATAAAAGCCGGCGGTCTTTTTCAGGTCAATGTACTTCCTGCTTTTTTAACTGCAATCGCTCGTGTACCCATTTCAATGCAATTTCAAGTTGTTGCCTGATGCTTAAATTCGAGTTATCAAGCAACAGAGCATCTTTGGCCTGACGTAAAGGACTTACGGCACGATGTGAATCGATATAATCCCTCATTTCAAGGTTGGCCTTAACTTCTTCTATTGTAATAGCGGGATTCTTATCGTACAATTCCTGGAATCGACGTTCTACTCTCACCTCATTATCGGCAGTCATAAAAATTTTTAGTTCCGCCTTTGGAAAAACAACTGTACCAATATCTCTTCCATCCATGACAATCCCTTTTTTCTTTCCCATTTTTTTTTGCTGTGCCACAGCAAATTCACGCACTTCTCTTACGGCGGCGACATCGCTTACTTTTTCGGCAATAACAAGATCACGGATCACATATTCAACATTTTCGCCATTCAGATGCATTTCGCTTTGCTGCGCTTTCTCATTAGACACAAATTCAAGAGAGATATTTTGCAGGGCTTCAAGAACAGCTTCGGGATTGGTCCAGTCAATATGATTGCGCAAAAAAAACAAAGTGATTGCCCGGTACATGGCGCCACTATCGATGTACACATATCCCAGTTCCCTAGCCAGGTGTTTTGCCAATGTGCTCTTGCCGCAAGAGGACCAGCCATCAATGGTGATGATAATTTTATCCGTTGTTGCAATCATACTGCAAAAATGAGGAAAAAACACGTACGAAGTACGAATTCGAAGTACGAAATTCAAAGTACGAAGTGTGAAGACGAAGTACGAGGTAGTAAAATGCTTTGAACACCTCAAATTTCGATAAGAAAGTAGATGTTTCTTTATGTCAGTAGCCTACTGAATACTTTGCATTTTACACTTCCCTCGGCCTCGCATTCCATCGCGAATCTGTTAACAATTACGAATTATCCTAAAAAAAAAGCCTGCATTCCGGCAGACTTTAAAATCTTTTATTTCGTACTTCCTGTTTCGTACTTCGTACCTAACTATGCTTCTGATTTTTCTTTTGTAGGCGCTTTTAGTGTGAACTGGATCTTGGTTTTTTCCTGGTCCAGATCGGCGATCATCACATCACCTTGTTTGATGTTCAGGCTAAGGATTTCTTCTGCCAATGGATCTTCAAGATATTTCTGGATCGCCCTGTGCAACGGGCGAGCGCCGAATTGCACATCGTATCCTTTTTCCGCGATAAAATTCTTCGCCTCTTCTGTCAACTCCAATGAAAAGCCCAGCGTTGTTAAACGTTTCATAACTCCTTTCATTAGTATATCAATGATCTTGAAGATATGATCTTTTGTCAGGGAATTAAAGATCACTACATCATCTATGCGGTTAAGGAACTCCGGTGAAAAGGTCTTCTTCAATGCTTTTTCAATTACCGCCTTGTTATTCTCATCAGAGCTTTGCTGGCGGGCCTGGGTTGCAAATCCAACTCCCTCACCAAAATCCTTTAACTGACGGACCCCAATATTGGAGGTCATGATAATGGTAGTGTTTTTGAAATCAACCTTTCTACCCAAACCATCAGTTAACTGACCATCATCCAACACCTGCAGCAGGATATTATAAATATCAGGATGAGCTTTTTCGATCTCATCCAATAAGATCACGGAATAAGGCTTGCGACGAACCTTTTCAGTTAACTGACCACCTTCTTCATAACCAACATATCCGGGAGGAGCACCGATCAATCTGCTTACTGTGAATTTTTCCATGTATTCACTCATATCGATCCGGATCAATGCATCTTCTGAGTCGAACATATACCTGGCAAGAGAACGTGCCAATTCTGTTTTACCAACACCCGTCGGCCCAAGGAATATAAAGGTGCCGATAGGCTTTTTAGGATCTTTCAACCCGACACGGTTACGTTGAATGGCCTTTACCACTTTGAGAATGGCTTCTTCCTGCCCCACTACCATTTCACGCATATCAACCGACATATTGCGAAGTTTCTCACTTTCTGCCTGCACCATTCTTTTTACCGGAATGCCGGTCATCATGCTCACTACCTCGGCGATCGCCTCTTCATCTATCGGGTAACGCTTGTGCTTGCTTTCTTCTTCCCAGGAATTCTTGGCTTTCTCAAGATCTTCCTGCAAACGTTTTTCAGTATCGCGTAAAGAGGCTGCCTCTTCAAATTTCTGGCTCTTTACTACCTTATTCTTTTCGACTTTTACATCTTCAATTTTCTTCTCAAGATCAAGGATTTCTTTAGGAACATTGATGTTCTTGAGATGTATCCTTGCACCAACCTCATCCAGTACATCTATCGCCTTATCAGGCAATAACCGGTCGGTAATGTAGCGATCACTCAGTTTGACGCATGCATCGATGGCCTCATCAGAGTAAGTGACGTTGTGATAGTCTTCATACTTTGATTTGATATTGTTTAATATCTGGATGGTTTCTTCCACGGTAGGTGGTTCAACCATTACCTTCTGAAAACGTCGGTCAAGAGCACCGTCTTTTTCGATGTACATTCTGTATTCATCCAAAGTTGATGCTCCTATACACTGCAATTCACCCCGGGCAAGTGCCGGCTTGAAGATATTGGAAGCGTCGAGTGAGCCGCTCGCCCCTCCTGCGCCTACGATAGTATGAATCTCATCGATGAATAAGATCACATCACGATTCTTTTCCAACTCGTTCATGATCGCCTTCATTCTTTCTTCAAATTGTCCGCGGTATTTAGTACCCGCTACCAGTGCAGCAAGATCCAGAGAGATCACGCGTTTGTCGAAAAGAACACGTGAAACCTTCCGTTGTACTATCCGTAATGCTAACCCTTCTACAATTGCCGTTTTACCCACGCCCGGCTCGCCAATTAAAATAGGGTTATTCTTTTTACGACGTGAAAGTATCTGCGATACTCTTTCAATTTCAGCTTCACGGCCAACGATGGGGTCCAATGCGCCGCTTTCGGCCAGCCTTGTAATATCCCTTCCGAAATTGTCTAATACCGGCGTTTTGCTTTTAGCAGTGCCGGCAGAACGCGATTTTTGTTGAGAATATTTTTTCTCCTCATCAAAATCGTCATCATTTTCCTCGGCGTATTCGCTGCGGACATCGTTGCTTTTTACGACGCCCAGTTCGTTTCTGAATAAATCGTAATCCACATCAAATTGATTTAAGATTTGAGTAGCTATGTTTTCTTTATTTTTTAAGATCGAAAGCATCAGGTGCTCGGTTTCTACTGTAGGACTTTTCAATGCCTTTGCTTCCAGAACAGTTACCCTGATCACTTTCTCTGCCTGCTTGGTAAGCGGTAAACTGTTGATGTTCGCAATGTTCTTTCCAGTCTTGTCTTTTACAGCGAGTTCGACTTCTTTCCGCAATTCATATAGATCAATGTTAAAGCTCTTTAAAATACGGACTGCAGTATTATCTCCCTCACGTATTAAACCCAGCAACAAATGTTCCGTACCGATAAAATCATTACCCAGTCGTAAAGCTTCTTCCCTGCTGAACGAAATAATTTCCTTTACCTGGGCGGAAAAGTTATTGTCCATTTTGTAATTTGTTGTGTGTGATACAATAATAACGAATATTTTTGACTTCTGTTGTGAATGAAACACTTACGGATCTAAACCAATAAGAGTTTTTATGGAGGTCAAAATTGATACCAGAGAAAAATTCCATGCCATTACCATTCAGGAAGCTTCTATTGCTGCTAATATGACAGAAAAGTTAGAAAAATGTTTGCTCCCCTTGTTACAAACTGACGTTAAAAATGTTGTGCTGAATTTAAGAGACATCCAAAACATAGATAACGCTGCCGCCGGGCGATTGGTTCAATTACAACAGATCTTTTATGAAAACAATGCATCATTCGTGATCTGTGAATTGCAAAAACAGGTAGAGGAATCATTGGACAAGGACAACCTGCTTGAGCTGATCAATGTAACGCCTACGGAAAGTGAGGCCTGGGATATTGTGCAGATGGAAGAAATCGAAAGAGAGTTGATGGATGGGGAAGAATTTTCGAATTAGCAAATTTGAAAATGGCCGCTCGGATGCAAACGGTCATAAGAGGAAAGAACAATGCCATTGCGGTATAAATGGGTGTAGGACGACTATCATTCGCATTTCTTTAACAAGATTACAGGATAAGACCCGGCTATTTGAAATGAAAAAATACGCAGTCATAGTCGCAGGCGGTTCAGGTACCCGGATGGGGAGTTCTGTGCCAAAGCAGTTTCTCAATCTTCATGGAAAGCCCGTATTGTGGTATACGCTCACTACTTTTTTAAACGCTTATGCTGACCTGGAGATCGTGTTGGTGGTAGCGGAGGACTATTTGAAAATTGGGGAGGGTATCGTCCGATCTACCGGTTATTCCGAACGGGTGATCCTGACAACAGGCGGGCCAAGCCGTTTCCACTCGGTAAAAAATGGTTTGATCCATGTTCATGGGCAATCAATTGTTTTTGTGCATGACGGGGTTCGATGTCTGCTATCAGGAGAGCTTATTCATCGTTGTTATGAAATGACCATCGAAATGGGAAATGCCATTCCCGCCATCCAGGCTGTGGACTCCATCCGGATAGAAACTGATCAGGGAAACGAGCCGGTTAACCGCGACAAAGTTAAGATCATACAAACTCCTCAAACATTTTATAGCGATATCATCAAGGCCGGTTACGAACAGGAGTTTGATCAGGCATTTACCGATGAAGCGAGTGTTGTGGAGAGGTTGGGCATAAAAATTCATCTGGTGGAAGGCGAAGCAACGAATATAAAGATCACTAATCCCTTAGATATGGTAATCGCCGAAAAAATATTGGAGGGTACTTTTATACCAATTCTCTGACCGCAATTGTAAATTATATCAAAAAAAAAATCACATCCATATTAAAGTTCCTTGGCATCTACCATCCTTTACAGGGCAGATATCGCCGAATGCTATCGAGGGTTCAAAACAATAAACTTCGAAGATTATATGCTCCATACAGAGGAAATGGTTTTAAGTGCAATTACTGTGGCAACTCCTTTTCAAAATTTGCTCCCTGGCATGCCAGGTCGGAAAATAGCGAGGCTCTTGACCGTAATAAAGTAATTGCCGGGTATGGAGAAAATGTGTTTTGTCCCGAATGTATGTCAACCAGCCGGGAGCGGCTGGTTATCGGTATGTTAGGGACAATGAATATTTCAGGAAAAGAAATATTGCACCTTGCGCCTGAAGAAAAAATATTTAATGTATTAAAACGCAAATGCAATGTAATATCCGCAGATCTAATGCCCGGCCTTTACTCAAATGCAGACAAACATATTCGATACGCCGATGTAACGATGTTGCCATTCACTGATCAATGCTTTGACATGGTCATCGCTAATCATATTATGGAACATATACCGAATGATCACAAGGCAATGCGGGAAATTTACAGAGTATTAAGGGATAATGGTTTCGCGATTCTCCAAATCCCTTTTTCAGCAACGAACGGTTTTACAATAGAAGATATAAGTATCGACGATCCTGATAAGCAATCTGCACTATTTGGCCAGAAAGATCACGTTCGTATCTATTCGTTGAATGACTATATGAATCGGTTGAGGAAAGCGGGGTTCGTGGTTGGTTATATGCCTTATGAATCGTTGGGCGAACTGCATAATTATGCCATTCAACCTGATGAAGGCTTTATATCAATCGTAAAGAAAACAAATGAATAAAGTCGCCGCAAGAAAAGATTGGAATCCACTCAATTTATTTTGTTTTATATGCTATCACATCCTGCGCAAAGAACAACCACGGCATTAAAAAAATTCATTTTTTGCTTTAGGATATCTTCAACAATATCTTCATTCTTACAGCTTGTACTGAATACAAAGCGGTTTGCCTGGTCAAGAAATAATTCTCAACCCGTGAATGAAATTGATGATAAAGCCATCGTCTATTCACTAAACCCGGCGAACAATATTTCACGTCCTTTTTATTTGCGAACACATGCAGGAGATCTTCAGATATTTTATGATGTATTCTGGCGTTCCATATATTGTATACCCCGGGAGCATTTTTTAAATGTTAAGACGATCGTTGATATAGGAGCACATATTGGCATGGCTTCTCTGTTTTTAAAATTGCGTGCCCCTGGCTCCATCGTTTATGCCATGGAACCAGATAGCAAAAATTATGAACTGCTCCTGAAAAACCTCGAAGAAGAAATTAAAAACAAAACGGTAGTACCCATACAGGCCGCGTTAAGCGACCAGAATACCGAAATATATTTACAGCGGTCAGAATTAAGTTACAATTCAAGTATTTCTCCAACTGTTACGGAGTTTCCGGTAAGAGGGATAGATATGGGACAACTATTGAAAGAATACCAGATTAAAACTATTGATATTCTAAAAATTGATATCGAAGGATCCGAGAGCCTGCTCTTTTCGCGGGAAACTCCCTGGCTCAGCAGGGTTAAAAATATTTTGATAGAAATTCATTCGGATGATACTCTGAAGCAATTTGAAAAAACCGTTTTGCGCCATCATTTCCAGCTAAAAAAATGTATCGCAGAGCATGAAAATATTTACTGGGCATTCAGGCCAACGCCTGCATAAATTTCAGCAACAACAACTCTTTTAAGGGACCGGGTAGTACTTTTGTGATTACAAATTCCCATCTACAACCCAGGTCTTCCCAAAATTTAATGGCTATCCACACCGGGTGTCTCCTTCTTCATGTACAAGTTGTTTACTTCGTGTCTTAGTGCCTTGGTGGCAAAAGATTTTTGCCACCAAGGCACCAAGACACAAAGAAGGGCATTCAAGTTCTTTTCATCCACCTGATCGAAAGAGGCAGATGATTGAAACGGAAAAAGAAATAGGGTTGGTCGATGCTTCCGAAATTTTTATAAAAATGTGCGATGCCCGGTATATCAGACCCTTCAAAATCCAGGAGCATATCCCTTCCTGAAAATTCGTTGATAATCCTATCGATCAGGAAATAGTTGGCCTCTACCTTTCTACCTTCTGTAAACGTAGTTGACTGGATAAGGCAGAGTCTTTTTTTCTTTTGTAATAATACTGCTACTGCCAATACATTTTTTTCCGGCCCAACCACTGCTCTGACCAAAACTTCACCATTTTTTTGGGCCATACTGCAAAGTGTTTCAAAATGGTCGTAGTCTGAATCCTTAAATCCGGCTATCTTTTTATGGTATTCTCTTCGGTAGGCCTCCAACGCCACCCTCAAATCTATATCTCCTGCATAATTGATATCAAATTTTTGAGTCCTGTTCAGATTCCTGATTGCATCGCCCCTGTACTTCGAGTAAAGCTCATCGTAGGATGCATGCAGAAAAATTATAAAATTTGAACGCATTTGGAAACGAGGATATTCGTTTTTATAGTTCAAAGTGATCTCGCCGAAACGGAAATGAATGAACAATTCTGATAAAAAATCGTCGATCAGGGATTGGCTTATATCAACTGGTGAAAAAATGCCGAGTTGCTGGATAAATGCGGGTTGAAAAAGATAGCGAATACCCCATTTTTTATTCCAGGTTAACGGCATGATTGCTTCATAATCCCCCAACACCAGCGCGTGCCAATCTTTTGACATGCTATCCAGATAATACGAATAGCCATAGATGAATCCGTTCGGTGATTTATCAATGCACATATCCCATTTTGCAACATCCACCTGTTCCCTTTTCAGATATCGGATCGAATGTGCGGGCATCAGAAAGGAACTTTGTATCCAACAATACGACGCCAATCAAACCGATGTACATCGATACTAAAGGAAAGACGCTGAAAGAATTTATTTTCTCCCGGAACTGTTTTAAGATTATCGCGAAATTCACTGCTGTATATCAACGGAGCATAGATATTTACCAAATTTTTGAACAGTGATAACTGCAAACCTCCCACATATAGAAACCTGCTGGTAGCCGCATTCTTTTTCCACGCTTCGGCATAGGTTCCAATATCGAAAAAAACACGCACGGGTAGCTTAATCGGAAAAAGTTTTTCAGGTAACGTTGTGTTGAAGTTTAAAGACGATACCCAATTATCGGAACGTCCCTGCAGGTCCTGAAAAAGATCGGTCCTGAGTTTTAAACCACCATCACGAATCATGATCTGCTGGCTTAAAAAATATTCAGATTCATTTCGACCCATGAAATAATTACTGTAGGTATAATCTTCATTACCACGAACACCAGTCAGTTTCGGGTGATACACGGAAGTTTGAAATTCTTTCGAGGCCGTTCTGGAACCGATATATCCGAATTTCGCTGCAAAAAACCTCAGCTGCATACCGCCTCCTTTGGCATAGTTATAAAAATAATTCGCAACCGCATTGGTCCTGTAAAAGCCTGCGCCCTGCTGTAATTGTAACTGTACGTCATATGGATATAGCACTCTGTAATCCGTGATATTAAATATAAGTTGATTAAGGTACCGATTATGATAAGAAGTTTCAGCGGGATAGAATAATGAATCGGATTGCTTTTTAAAATAATTAAATCCTTTCTCGCCGATCAGGAATGTTTTCCATTCAATCCATTTTTCGAGGGTACTTCTTGCAGACTTGTTTTTAAAAGTAACACGTAATGACGGAACGATCTTCCTGAAGCCGCCAAAAACTTCATTGCTGTTACTGTCCAAACCTTTGAGGGTGGAAAAGCCTGCGCCGCTCAGGCCAAGTTGAATTCGCTGAAAATTCTTGTCGGGAAACCATGAATAAGCGGCGGATCCCAGCCCATTCAATTGTTTACTACCCGTAGCAAATAAAGGAATGGCGATAAATTGAAATGCATTCGAAGGAAGATTATAGTTATGAACGATGCCTCCTATCATAAAGCCGTCGTATTTATTGTAGCCTGCTGCGGGAAAAATATTCAGATAATTGAATTTATCGGAATTCTTAAGCGAAAATAAAAAAGCCGGCTTTATTTTGCGTGCCTGCTGCACCGCAGGCCCTTTTTGATGCAGGGCCAGGAAATGACTGCTTACATCTTTTTGAGTAAACGATTGTACGAGATTTTGAAAGTCTTCAGGGTATGGATGTTGAAACTTCCACCGCTGGTAATATTCGCGCATGCATGAATCAAAAGTTTGCCTGCCCATCAAAGATTCCAATTGCTTCATCCATACAGCAGTTTTGGAATAGCCGATCAAAAAATAATTTACCCGCGTAAATTGTTCTGACGATGTACTGATGGATTGATCCAGCTTGTGCTTGGAATAAGCCAGAGTCAACACCTCTTCGGGGTGGTCGGGTATTTTACCCGCTATCCCATTTTCGCCGGTTTTCCTTTTTCTCCCGTATTTCCATTCTTCATACCGAGAATCATAATAGCTATTCATTCCTTCATCCATCCAAGGATGTTCCCGTTCATTACTGGCCAAAATTCCATAGAACCAGTTATGGCCTATTTCATGTTCTATTGTTTCTTCAAGATTTATTTCATCGCGGATACCAGAGATACTCGTGATAGTTGGGTACTCCATGCCTCCGCTAGAGCCCATTTTTGCTTCCACAACACTTACGGTGTTATAAGGATATTCACCAATCACGTGTGAGCGAAAACGTACAGCATCTTTAATGTATTGAATACTATTCTGCCAGGCGATATTATCTTTTGATGTGTAGTAAGAATAAGCGTTGATGACTCTTCCGGAGGCCAGTTGAACCGTATCCTGTTTCAAAATAAATTTCCTGTCGGCGAACCAGGCAAAATCATGCGCGTTTTTTTGAGTATACTGCACCGTTTTGTATTCTGTCGGCAGTTGTCCCTGGGCAGTCGGCAATATCGGTTTTGAAGTTTTAGATTTGGTCCCCGGAGAACTTGTTTTTGCCTTAGATGATTTTGTTCCTGAAGTTTTCTCTTTCCCAGTCTTACTTTTCGGCTTTTTATCGCTCACTGCTGGGTTCTGGATACTGGATGCTGGATGCGGGATATTGGATACTGGATGCTGGATGTTTGGTTCTTCGCCATTTTGCAATTCACCGGTGGCGGCTACTATATAGCTTTTTGGCAAAGTAATCCGTACATCAAAATTTCCAAACTCACTATAGAATTCCCCCTGTTCCAGGTAGGGCATGGCATGCCAGCCCTTGCGGTCGTACACCGCTGGTTTAGGATACCATTGGGTGATCTGGTATGAACGGCCGGTATGTCCTCCTCTTGAGAAATTGTCGGGAAGTTTTACATGAAAAGGAGTGGTGATCACTACACTATCGCGTGGCGCTAATGGTTGTGTTAAAAAAACTTTTACCACTTCGATGTACAGCGGATGATCTTCTGTTTTGAGGGTTACGTTATTTGTCCTGAAATCCAGGCGGTTGATGTACCCCTTCTGTTCTTTTGCCGAAAAATAAAAATCGGTCCTTCCATTTTGCAAAAGCTGTTCACTGAAGGCAGTGCGGTCATTTTTAAAGGCATTCGGCCAAAGATGGAACCAAATAAAGGAAATGGTATCGGGAGAATGATTTATGTACGCGAGTTTTAAAAATCCGTCCAAACTATGATCAGTATCGTTCAGGCTTACATCAATAGTATAATTTGTTTGTTGTTGCCAATATGGTTGTTGACAGAAAATTAACTGCTGGGTAAGCAATCCTACAAAAAAAAGAAAAATACTTTTCAAACGCGCAGTTATTAGATGGTTTTGTACAAGGATGTTATTGAAAATTCCCCTCTTTATTAACAAGATCAAACAGGGATCCGAGCTTTTGATTGCTCCCTTTCTCTAAAGACGATTTTAAGTCTTCCGGATAAGGATGTTTGAATTTCCAGTCTTTAAAATATTGTTTCAATCCATTCAACAGGTTTTCTTTACCTATTGAAGCTTCGAGTATGGACATCCATATCGCCGTTTTCAGGTATACAACGATGCCATACTCATCTTTATTGGTGAAAGCAGTTGAATGTGTTTGGATCGGCAGTTTGGCCGGTAATGAATTCATTGCAAACATAATTCTGGCGAGGAACTCGTCGGCGGATAATTTTTTTACTTCTTCCGGTAAATTGCTGCCAAACACACTGTTTGAGCGATACTTTTCGGCCTCGTACCGGAATTGAAAATAAGTGTTCAGGCCTTCATCCATCCAGGGATGTTCTCTTTCATTGCTAGCAAGAATCCCATAGAACCAATTATGCCCTACCTCATGGGTGATGACCGCATCAAGCCCTTCTTTCTGCGCATCCGGACTCGTGATTAACGTGATCATAGGGTATTCCATCCCTCCTGAAGAAAGGTTTTTGGGGCCCTCTACCGCCGCAACAGTGGGGTAAGGATACTCCCCTATCCAGTCCGAATAACGGGTTACTGCATCTTCAATAAAATTGACGCTGTTGTTCCATTCTTTATTTCCATTAGGCTGGTAATAAGAGAAGACATCTACCATTCGCCCAGAAGCCAATTGCAACGTATCATACTGAATAACAAAATCCTTATCAGCAAACCAGGCAAAGTCGTGCACCTTTTCAGCAAAGTATTCCAGGGTTTTTGTACTTTTTGGATCTGCCGGTTTATAGTTGCTGACGGCTTTCCTATTTTTATAATTTTCGGCCCCAATGGTTTTATACTGAACAAGCTCCGATTCTGTCCGTAATATGCCGGTTGCGCCGATTATATAGGCGGACGGCACGGTAATGGAAACTTTAAAAGTCCCGAATTCACTATAGAATTCGCCCTGATCGAGGTAAGGAAATGCATGCCACCCTTTACGGTCGTAAACTGCCGGTTTTGGATACCATTGACACACCATGTATTGTTGCTCATCATAACCCGAACGCGAAAAATAAGAAGGCAATTTTACATAAAAAGGGGTGGCAATATTAATGGATTGACCTGGTAAAAGAGGAGATGCCAAAGACAACTTTATGACATCTATGTACTGCGGGTCTTTTTCAACCAACACCACCTGGCCATTCACCTTAAAGTGAAGGCTATCTATAAATCCCCTTTGGGCATTGTTCAATTTTTTCTTGTTTTCTTTGTCGCTATTAAGCTGAGTGGCAAGCGCTGTGGTTTCATTTTTATAGGCATTTGGCCACAAATGAAAATAAATGAAAGAAAGGGTGTCCGGGGAATGATTAATATACTCCATGGAGACATTACCATTAAGACTATGGCTTTTATCGTTCAGCGACACTGCAATTGTATAATTCACTTCCTGTTGCCAATAATTTGTTTGCGCAAACCCAACTAGAGAGAAACAACAAGCTATCAAAACAAATAATTTCCTCATACTAATGATATAAATCAATTATCGAATCATCTTCCTTTTCCCAAAAAAATAATGCGGAGGGTATGCACCATGATCTTCAGATCAAGAGCCAATGAAATATTTTCGATATAGATCAAATCATACTTCATGCGTTCAACCATTTGTTCAACGTTTTCGGCATATCCAAATTGTACCATCCCCCATGAAGTAATACCGGGTTTCACTTTCAGAAGGTATTTAAAGTAAGGTGCATTTTTCAGGATACTCCTAATATAAAAAGCTCTTTCCGGACGTGGCCCCACAAGGCTCATATCGCCCTTCACCACATTCCACAATTGTGGCAATTCATCAAGTCGCCATTTCCTCATAATGCGCCCCCATTTCGTTATCCGGGCATCATTTTCCGATGAAAGCTGTGGGCCATCCTTTTCGGCATCCTGATACATAGAACGGAATTTATGGATAAAAAATTTCTTCCCCTTATAACCAACTCTTTCCTGAGAATATATAATTGAACCAGGCGAGGATAGTTTGACCCTGATTATGGAATATAAGAACAAAGGGCAGAGAACAATCAATCCTGTAACGGCGACCAGTATATCTATCACCTGTTTGATATTTTGTTGCCACTGGGGCATCAATCCGGTTCTGATATCGGATAACACGGCCCCGAATACATTACTCATTTTTACAGAGCCGGAAAGTATATCGAGTATATTCGGGACAATTTTAATCTCCACGTCTTTTTCACTCAGCACATCCACAATTTTTTCGACCTCATCCTTTTCTGATTTGGATAGGGCGATAACCACCAACTGGATATTTTTTTCATCGATCACTTTTTCCATATTGCGGAGGTCACCATAGTTCTGCAAATGCTCGGCTATTCCATTTGTATTTTGATCATTGGCGATAAAGCCTGAATAATGATACCCTCCAGATCGAAGACCACTTTCGGTTTCTTTAAAAATTTTTGAGGCTAAAGGATTACCACCTACCAGTAAGGTATTAAAACGAACAAACCCCTTTTCTAATTGCTTCCTGACAATCCCGAGGATAAATGCTCTGCCGATCCAGGTGAACAAAAAATGGGCAATAAAAAAACTGAAAAATGTTTTATAATAGTATGTATAGCCGGGGTGGGGATCATTGATAACAATAAGAAAGAAAATCAATGTACACCCTATTAAACTGCAAATGAAAGTGAGCGCAAGCTCATTTAAACGCGATTTTTTATATAAGGATTGATAAGAACCGAGTATAGCATAAAATATTATCCATGCTACGGGAATCAAGCTGATACCCCACCAGAACCGTCCGTCCAGGTAAACTACATTATTGACAGTAATGAAAAAAGCCAGGTAGCGGCGTACAAAATAAAGCGCAAGCCATGAAAATATAGCAGCGATATAATCACTCAAAAGATACCAGGCGCTATGAATTCGGTTTGACAATGGCATTGGATCAGGCAATAATACTATTGTTTTTTATTTTTTGCAGGATCTGGTGTGCTACATCCATAGCCCGGTAACCATCCACTTCGGAAACGATGGTGGGCGTATTGTTAAGAACTGCCTCGCAGAATTTTTGTAATTCCAGCTTGATTGCGTTTACTTCCGGAACCAGCGGATTTGAAACGGAAATTGTTTTTTTGCCTCCATCGGGAGTTTCGAGGTCAAAAGAAAAAACGTCAATATCCTTTGAGGTTTTCAATTTTATTACTTCGGTCTTTTTATTCAGGAAATCGATCCCTATGTAAGCGTCTTTCTGAAACAGCCGCATCTTTCGCATTTTTTTCATCGAGATCCGGCTCGAGGTCAGGTTAGCCACGCAACCATTGTTGAATTCTATACGAACGTTGGCAATATCGGGTGTTTCGGTCATCACGGCTACTCCGTTTGAAAAAATAGACTTTACCTCGCTTTTGACAATGCTGAGAATGATATCTATGTCATGTATCATCAGGTCTAATATCACACTGACTTCGGTACCCCTTGGATTAAACTGGGCAAGCCGGTGAACTTCTATGAACATCGGGTTGATCTGCAGGTCCTTTATTGACAAGAACGCTGGATTAAACCTTTCCACATGGCCTACCTGGAATTTGATATTTGATTCTTTTGTAAGTTTCAGCAGCTCTCTTGCTTCATCCATCGTATTAGCCAGGGGCTTTTCAACAAATACATGTTTCCCTTTCCGAAGGGCCATCTTGCATAATGAAAAATGAAAATGAGTAGGAGCAACAACGTCTATGGCATCAACCGCATCCATCAAAATCGCCGGGTCCAGAAACCGGGCCAGCTGGTATTTTTCGCAGACCTCCTGTGCAATTACATCATCCGGATCATAGAACCCAACCAGTTCTGCTTCTTTGATCTCCTTCCAATTATTAAGATGAAATTTTCCAAGATGCCCAACACCAAAAATGCCAACCTTTAGCATACATGATTAATTAGCGCCAAAGATATATGATAGGCTTGGGAGGGAGTTGGTTTTTTATAACCAGCTTTTGCAGCAATGTGAATAAAATCAGCTGATTAAACCAGAATTTTTGATGTAGTTACCAGATGGGGAATAAATGAATAAACAGGCTCCGTCTTTCAATTGATCAATGACAGGACGATGCAGGTTCATTGGTATCGCCGGACAACCCTGGCTACGTCCAATATATCCCAATTTCGAGATGGTGTTCGGATTTACATAGTCTGCGCCATGAATAACAATCGCCCTGCGGCCTGCATTGTCGTTGATGCCTCTTTCCACACCTTCCAGCCTCAATGAATAGCCGTGCTTTCCCTGATAAGTAGCGCCTGTGACATAAAAACCCGGACTACTCTGATTAGAGGAAACCCTGTTCGAAAAACGTTCAGCCATTTCCTTCCCGGACCTATTACCATGAGCTACCCAGGTTCGGAACTTCAATTCCTGGGTGTTCAGATCGATGATATATAATCTCTTATTAGTGGAAGGTTGATTAAAATCGGCGATTGCGATAATATTACCCTTCTGAGTGATCCCTGCAGCCAATAATTTTTCCAGCCCTTTCAATGCCATTTCAAACACCTCTTTTGATAAACCTTCCTGCTGAAGATGCAGGCTATCGTATACAGCCAGATTTCTTATTAAAAAAGAGGTGGAGCCTGCAATAACAACACTACTAGCATTTTGCAACAGCAATGAATCATTCACGGTAACCTTCGCAGGACCAAATGAATTTTTGGCTGCTACGAACGACAACTGAACAAGAATAATAAAAGTAAACATCAAAAACCATGTATATTTTTTTGCTTTTAAAAGACTTAATTGATTCATGCAGATCTGGTTTGAATTAAAATCTTACAAAAATAAAATTCCCGGAAATGTTAGTACTGGTTTGGTTTCATTTATCGGTTCAGGATGCAGAGAAACTGCTAAAAGGGGGAAGAGTAAAGGTAAGCCATCATGCTGTAACAGCCTTAACAAATGGCATTTATTAACAGTTTTTGTGATAAATATTTTAGCAAAAAAACTGACAAAATATTTGGAAATGCGGAAAACTATATGCAGCGAATTCACATCAAATCTTTCAAAATCTCATGACCGAGTTTATCGCGTTTTGTAAAGAGGTATTTTTCGTTGTGAGGATTGGGTTTGATCTCGATGGGCACGGTTTCTACGATCTGTAAACCGTATCCCAATAAGCCTGCACGCTTTTTAGGATTATTACTCATCAGCCGCAATTTTGTAATGTTCAGATACCTCAGTATTTGGGCACCGATGCCATAATCCCTTTTGTCCATCGGAAACCCGAGATGAAGATTGGCTTCAACCGTATCCATTCCATTTTCCTGGAGTTTGTAAGCTTTTAATTTATTTACCAACCCAATGCCTCTTCCCTCCTGGTTCATATACAAAATAGCGCCTTTTCCCTCCTTTTGCACCAATTGCATGGCGGCATGCAATTGATCGCCACAATCGCAACGCAGTGATCCCAGGATATCCCCTGTAAAGCAGGAGGAATGAACCCTTACCAATACTGGATCGTCTTTTTGCCATTCGCCTTTTATTAATGCCAAATGCTCGTTTTGCGTGGTTTTTTCAAGGAATGCGACCAATTGGAAATCCCCGTATTTCGTAGGCATCTCCACCCGGACAATCTCTTCGATCAGTGTATCGGATTTTAAACGATACTCGATCAGGTCTTTTATCGAAATGAGTTTAAGGTCAAATTTTTTTGCTATCTGTATCAATTCAGGCAAACGGGCCATCGAGCCATCTTCGTTCATGATCTCAACCAACACTCCCGCCTGGTCAAATCCTGCAAGTCTTGCGATATCTATCGTAGCTTCCGTATGGCCTGCCCTGCGAAGTACTCCGCCTTTTTTTGCCCGCAACGGGAAAATATGTCCTGGCCTCCCAAGGTCTTCCGGTTTTGTGTGGGGATTAACGAGTGCCTGTATGGTTTTTGAGCGATCATGGGCTGAAATTCCGGTAGTGCATCCGTGACCAAGAAGATCAACAGATACTGTAAATGCGGTTTCATGCAAAGCAGTGTTATTATACACCATCAGATCGAGCCTGAGCTGGTCGCAACGATCCTCAATTAAGGGAGCGCAGATCAGTCCCCTGCCATGCATGCTCATAAAATTGATGATTTCCGGTGTAACGGTTGCAGCAGCAGCGATGAAATCTCCCTCATTTTCACGATCTTCATCATCCACCACGATGATCAATTTGCCTTTCTTTATATCTTCAATGGCACTCTCGATAGAATCCAGCATTCGGGTAGTTTTTGTGCAAGTTAGCGATAATAATCTGATGAGCTTTAGACCCTGAAACCTTATCGCACCAAGTGATGCAGCTCTTTCACAAGCAATGTTGCCTTTATAATTTGTTAATATCAGATTCCATCCGTTTATTTAAAAAATAGTTTCTTTGCCTCGTAAAAACTAAACTATATGCTAGCTAAGAGAATTGCAGGTATTGTGATGACAATCCTTTTACTTTCACCCGTTTTTTTAACTGCACAGGTTACTTCAAGCAGTATCACGGGAACCGTGCGGGGCACCAATGAATCATTGACCGGTGCCACAATTTCAGCCATTCATCGACCAACAGGTACTGTATTTCGTACTGTTTCACTGACTCAGGGGATTTACAATCTCGTTAACCTGATCCCCGGGGGACCCTATATTGTTGAAGTAACATTTGTTGGGTATCAACCTTATAAACTAGACAGCATATTTCTGGCTTTAGGTGAAAACACGAGAATCGATGTGCCATTGACAGGTACATCCGGCACCCTTACCGAGGTAATTATAAGCGGCTCTTCTACAGTTAGACGAAAAACAGGTGCTTCTACCAGTATTAGCAGGCAACAAATAGAAAGTTTACCCACGTTGAACAGAAGTCTCCAGGATATCACCCGGATCACCCCGCAGGCAAATGGTAACTCGTTTGGTGGTATGAACAACCGTTTCAATAATATCACTATTGATGGAGCGGTTAATAACGATGTATTTGGACTTGCTGCGTCCGGAAGTCCCGGCGGTCAGGCCAATACAACACCCATCTCATTAGACGCGATCCAGGAAGTGCAGGTGGTACTCGCACCTTACGATATCACTTATGGAAATTTTACCGGAGCCGGAGTGAATGCCGTTACACGTTCGGGAACAAATACTTTTGCAGGTTCCGTATATTACTTTTCGCGCAGTGAAAGTACCGTGGGAAAAGATCCGATCAGCCGTGTTAAAACTGCAAACTTCAGTAACAAACAATATGGCCTTCGCATAGGAGGACCTATCGTAAAAAATAAATTGTTCTTTTTTTTAAACGGAGAACTTTCCAGGATCGAACAGCCTACCATTTTTAATGCCGGTGAAACAGGCGCCTTGCTTACCACTACAGAAGCACAGGCTTTGGCGGATACATTGAACAGAAGGTATGGGTACGATGCCGGTTCTTACAACGCGTTTCCAGCGCAAACACAAAGCGATAAACTTTTTGGACGAATAGACTGGAATATTAATGAAAAACATCGCTTAACAATTCGTCATAATTATATCAAGGCTTTTGATGATAATATTTCACGATCACCAACCTTATTCCGTTTTGGGAACAATGCTTACCGGTTCAATAACAAGCAGAACATAACAGTTGCAGAAATCAGAAGCCGTTTCAGTAACAGGCATTCCAATAGCCTGATCCTGGGGTTACACCGGATCAGAGATTTCCGTGAAATAAATGGCCAGTTGTTTCCCTTTATTGAAATATCAAAGGGTTCTGCAAACAATGGTATCCAGTTAGGCTCTGAAAGAAGCTCTGTAGCCAATGAACTTGATCAGAATATTTTTGAGATTACTGACAATTTTCGCATTTTCAGTGGCAAGCATACTTTTACAATCGGAACGCACAATGAATTTTTCAGTTTCAGGAACCTGTTCATCAATAATTTTAATGGCCGGTGGACTTTTGCAGATATTGCCGCGTTTAATGCAAATAATCCTCGTCAGGTTCAAGTGAGTTATTCCAATGTTCCCGGAGAAACCAAACCCAGTGCTGAATTCAGTGCTGCCCAATTAGGCCTCTACGCCCAGGATGAAATCCAGATAGACCAAAAATTGAGATTGACTGTAGGTTTGCGGGTAGATATGCCGGTAGTGAATGATGAACCTCTCTTCAATAAAACAGTTGATTCAACTTACAAGAGCTTATACTCAACATCTAATATTCCAAATAAACAACTTTTGTGGTCACCCAGGGTTGGATTTAATTATGATGTGGAAGGAGACCGGAGCGTAATTGTGAGAGGAGGTCTGGGTATTTTCACCGGCCGGGTTCCTTTCGTATGGATATCTAACCAGTTTTCAAACAATGGCTTATTATTGAACACCATCAATGTTACAAGTAATGTAAATGGAGGCAGGGGACTTGAACCAGATGTTAACAAGCAAAGTACTGTTGGTACTGCAGGTAGAACATTTGAAGTTAACCTGATTGAGAAAGATTTTAAGATCCCGCAGGTTTTTCGCGCAAACCTTGCTACAGATGTTCGTTTACCGGGCAAAATTCTAGCAACTTTTGAAGGCATCTACACCAAAACGATGAATAATATCGCCTATAGCAATATTAATCTCGCTCCTCCTGTTGGAGTAGTAGATCCTGCTTATAATAATGGAGCCGATACGCGTGTTGCTTATTCTTCTTCAACCGCTGCCGGTGGAAGAAGAATAAATCCCAATATTACCAACGCTATATTATTGTCTAATACCAGCAAGGGATACTCCTATAATCTGACAGTTCAGTTAAGCCGGACATGGAAGAGTTTTTATGCGTCGATTGCTTATAATCACAATGATGCAACAGATTTGAATAGTGGGGCCAGTTCTACAGCATTATCGAACTGGGAATTTGTTCAGATAGTAGGAAATCCAAATGATCCCAGGTTGGTAACATCGAACTATGCCTTAACGCATCGTATCACCTCCGTTTTGGCTCTGAATATTCCTTATGCCAAATATTTTAAGACCTCACTGGCACTTTTTTACTCTGGTAATTCCGGACAAAAATTCACTTATTTGGTTAATGGTGATTTGAACAGCGATGGCCAATTCGGCAATGATTTGTTGTATGTTCCAAGAAATCTTTCCGAAATTAGATTTGTCGATCTTCTGAATTCTGATAATACGATCCGCGTAACAGCAGTAGACCAGGCAGCAGCATTTGACCTCTACGTTAGCAAAGACGATTATTTAAACAGCCGCAGAGGAAATTATGTTGAAAGAAATCAAAGCAATACTCCCTGGGAGCATGTGATTGATATGCGTCTGGCGCAGGATTTTTACCTGACTGTGGGTGAAAACAAACATACGCTGCAACTAACATTCGATGTATTTAATTTTACTAATCTGATCAATAAAGAATGGGGAAGGCAATACAGCGTAGCCAACCAGGCCTATAGCATTCTTACATCCGTAAACAGAACTACAGGGCCGGTACCCTCCAGAGGAAAAGGGTACAATTATACACCCGGTCAAACTCCCTGGAACCTGAATTTCGGTTCAAGATTCCAGGGTCAGTTGGGGATCAGGTATTCTTTCAACTAATCGGTACAATTAAGAAAATAAAAAAAGAGACTATTCTTAAAGAACAGTCTCTTTTTTATTTATTGCAACGGAACTATTTAAACTGAGCGCGATAGCATGCGGGCATTTCAGCTTTACAATTCTTCCGGTTTGTAGGCCATTTTAAGACGGCCTTATTTTTCGGCGCCCCAGCCCCATTCCAGAAATGCAGGTAAGGATCTGGCCCATGAAGCAACATCATGTTTCCCATCAGATAATTGAAGATACTGCATGTCTTTGCCTTCGAGGTAGCCTTTTGCCAATAATTCCCTCATTACATCAATCGTATCATCGATAGAATCAATGACACCGTTTCTG
>JACMLY010000100.1 GCA_014379345.1 Chitinophagaceae bacterium | reverse complement strand
TTTGAAATTCTTTTTCAATACGATCAGTGCATCGATGACCCCTTTACTATGTCCATGGGCGCTATCCAAACAGACCACATCTACACCGATCTGTTGCAGCGCGGCTGCCCTGTCTTTCATATCTTTTGTAATGCCGAGAGCGGCGCCAACCAGCAATCTGCCAAACGAATCTTTGACTGCGTTTGGAAAACTATGCAGCTGCAAAATATCGCGATAAGTAACCAGCCCTACCAGTTTTCCGGCCTTATTCACAACCGGTAATTTTTCAATTTTATATTGACTTAAAATCTTTTTTGCTTTTGTAAGATCTGTTCCTTCGGGCGCAGTGATCAGATTTTCTTTGGTCATTACTTCTCTTACTTTTTTAGAAAGAGAGGTTTCAAAACGAAGATCACGGTTGGTGAGGATACCAACTAGTTTCTGGTTGGCATCAACAATGGGGATGCCTCCTATTTTATTTTCACGCATTAGTTGCAACGCATCAGCGATGGTAGCATCATCGTGCAACGTGATCGGGTCCATGATCAATCCACTTTCACTACGTTTCACCTTGCGCACCTGCTCCGCCTGTTTTTCAATGCTCATATTCTTGTGAAGTATACCAAGACCACCTTCGCGTGCAAGGGCTATGGCCAGGGTAGCTTCTGTAACCGTGTCCATGGCCGCCGAAAGCATGGGGATATTGATATAAATATCTCTGGTAAGCCTTGTACGGATCTCTACATCACGCGGTAATACCTGTGAATAAGCAGGAACAAGTAAAACGTCATCGAACGTTAAACCTTCACCGAAAAATTTTTTTGATTGGGGGATTTTTGCCTGAGGAGCATTGATGATTGATGCCATGTGCAAAGATAGGGGAGTGAGGAATTATGCTCCAAAACTTTTTCCCAATGAAACTTTGCTACGGATTACACGGATTACCACGGATTCTAATCTGTGGTAATCCGTGAAATCCGTGGCAAAATTCTGCATGTTACAGTAACTTGTACATTTTTCCCGGTAACGATAAAATAACATTCTTTAATTCCAGATTTAGAATTGTTGCCGCAAGTGTACTGCTGCTACAACCACTTTTCAATACCAACTCGTCAATCGAAACATTTTCTTTTTCCTGCAAGAGGTTTGTTATGATCTTTTCCTCATTAGTTAATTCAATAAATAACTCTTTCTGATTTTTTTTTGAGCGCAGCGTCGTATTGTCCCAGCCCATGATTTCCAAAAACTGTTGCGCATCCGTTAGCAGGATTGCTTTGTTATTACCGATCAAATAATTGCAACCCCCGCTTTTTGGATCTGTGTTTCTTCCGGGAACTGCAAATACATCGCGGTTATAGCCGTTGGCTATTTCGGCGGTGATCATACTTCCACCCTTAATGCCTGTTTCCACCACAATCGTAGCATCGCAGAGACCTGCAACAACACGGTTACGGCTTGGAAAATTGTGTTTATCGGGTTTTGTTTTACTGCGAAATTCCGTTAATAATCCGCCATGTTTTGCCATATCTTTTGCAAGCCCTGCATGCTCGGCCGGGTACATTGTATCTAATCCGTGGCCAAGCACGCCTATTGTCGTGAGCTTATTTTTCAAGGCTGCTTTGTGCGCAATAGCGTCGATGCCGAAAGCAAGACCGCTAATAATTAATATACCTGAAGAAGCAAGATCTTTTATCAATTTTTCCGTAAAGAGTTTTCCGTAATCAGTATTGGTACGCGTGCCCACAATAGCAATTACGCGCGAGGCATTCAGATCTGCATTGCCTTTATAAAACAACATCGTAGGAGGGTCATAACAATTTAATAAGCGTTGGGGGTATTCTTTGTCCGTAATGAAGAATGGCTTTATCCCATATTTTTCAATGAAGGCAATTTCGTCTTCAGCCTTTTTAAAATCTCTGAAAGCCTTAATGCTGCCTGCCCTGATCTCTCCAATGCCTTCTATTTTTTCCAGCAGGGACCTCTTTGATTGAAACACAGCTGCTGCGGATCCGAAATGCAAAGCCAGGATTTTTGCATGTACATATCCAACATGGGGCACCTGTGTTAAGGCGAGTTGATATAATAGATCGGATTGCATTGGTTACCGTTGCAGTTGCTGTCGACCGTCGACCGTCGACCGTCGACCGTCGACCGTCGACCGTCGACCGTATAATTTGGGAGAACGCAATATAAACAATACCAGTCATCGCCCAACGCTTATCGACCATCATTAAACGGTGTTTTAACGCATGAAAACCGTCGACGGTTTTATCACTGGCTAACGACTATCAATTCCGTTCTTCTATTCTGCGCTTTTCCATCTTCGGCATTGTTGGAAGCGATTGGTTGGTTTGCTCCAAAGCCACGGAAAGAAAGACGTTTTATATCAATGCCTTTGGTGACAAGATATTTTACGACAGACTGAGAACGATCGTTCGACAATTTTAAGTTATCAGCAGGCTTACCTACATTATCGGTATGACCATTGATCTGGATTTTCAATGTAGGATTCTCTTTTAATAACATTACGACCTTGTCGAGTTCAGAAGTTGATTCCGGTTTGAGATCGTACCTGTTTATATCGAAGAATATATTTTTTAGAATGACAGCTGCATTTGCTTCGAGAGGCTGAAGAGGAATGTCTATATTATAAGTGGAGTCAGATGTTTTATGACTCAATGAAAAATTTTCAGAGAAAAACAAATAGCCTTTGCGGTTAACATTAAAAGCATAATCTTTCCCTACCGGCAGGGTGATCAGGTAGCTTCCGGTTTCGTCGGTTTGAACTTTACTCAGCACTTCCAGTGTCGACAGATCAGTTAACTCAACCGCAGATGGCAGGCCCTTGTTCGTTTTTTTATCGAACACCTTTCCTTTCACCCATAATGTTTTTGCAGGACGGATGTCGTTACGCAATTCGAAGCTGTAAATATCCAGTCCGCCCCTGCTATCACCTCTGTCACTGGCATAGTAGGCCGTTTTTCCGTCAGCAGCCACCACCAGGCTGCCTTCATTTTCGATTGTATTGATCGGGTAACCCAGGTTGACCGCTTTGCTCCAGGTATTTTTCGGCCCTTTTTTGCCCATTAACAAATCATCACCTCCATAGCCCAGATGTCCGTTTGAGGTAAAATACAAAGTTTGGTTATCAGAGTGAATGAAGGGACAACTTTCATTGCCGGCCGTATTCACTTCAGGCCCCAGGTTTTCAGGTTCAGTCCACCTGCCATTTGACAACCTGTGCGAAACATAAATATCGCTGCTTCCATAACCACCTTCCCGATTGCTGCTAAAATACAGATCCCTTTTATCAGGCGATAAACTGGGAGCCGATTCCCAGGCATCACTATTAATATTTCTTCCTAAGTTTTCGGGTACACTCCATCCATCGGGTGTCAGATAAGAGATGTACAAATCACAGCTTCCCATTCCTTCGGGAAAATTACAACCCGTAAATATCAACCATTGGCCATCTTGCGAAATATTCTGTGCTCCTTCATTCTGATTGGTATTAATATCTCCCAATAAACCCTTGCTTATACCCCAACCGCTGTTGGATAATTCGGAGCCAAAAAAATCTTCATTGAAATTGTTCACCCGGCGGGTATAAATTAGTTGTTTTCCGTCGATAGTGATAGTAGGAAAATATTCAGAAACCTTGCTATTAATATTATCTCCCAGGTTAACAGGATCAAATTTGTAATCGCCCAGGGGCTTTTGTCTGGCGTATTCAATAGCAAACGAATAACTTTTTTGCCTGTATTCGCCTGCTTTCTGACTGGATGCATTGAGGTTGGGAATTGTCAAAAACTCATTGACTGCAACGCGCGCTTTTTCGAATTCCCCTCTACCGGCAAGATTTATTGAATATGGCAGATTATAGTCTTTAAAATAATCTGCATCAATAGCCTTCGCCTTATCATAGTTGGCGATGGCATTTTCATAATTTTTCATTTCTCCGTACATGCCTGCTATCGAAAGAAAGGCATCCAGAAAACGAGGATCGATTTTTACCGCTTCATCCAATATCTGAATCCCTTCCTTAAACCTTCCATCCTGCGCCTGCTCCAGCGCTTTGTCGTAAAGAGCCATGGCTTTCTTCTTTACTTTAGAAGGATCATACTGGGCTTGAACAACAAAAACGCTACAGATCAGGAATATTATGGCTGCCACTATTTTCATGGAGGATAAACTTACAATTTAGTTTCCTAACATTTTTTTGAAGTTTAAAGTGTAAGGTTTAAAGTGTAAGGTTAATGTAAAGTTTGCAACACATTAGCGTAAAAAGATTTCATTAGAACCAGCAACAAACCTTAAACTATAAACTTCAAACTTTGCACTTTGGTTAGATGGCATTTTTGAAGTTTAAAGTGTAAGGTTACATTAAAGTTTGCAACACATTAAAATAAAAAGATCTGATTAATCACAACCAGTAACAAACCTTAAACATTAAACCTTAAACTTTAAACCCTAAGGCACATCAATGTACTTATGCAGCTGCAAAGAAAACTCCCACCGGGGGTCTTTTTTAATATACTCGATAATTAAGGGAGTCATCTGAGCAGACTTATCCCATTCAGGTTGCAGGTATAATTTGCAATCAGCTGAAACCAGTGAGGCATATTTTTCAGCCCAGTCAAAATCGGTTTTATTATATATCACCACTTTCAATTCGTTGGCTACTTCAAGAATTGCCGGAAGAGGCGGTTTGAATTTTTTAGGCGATAGACAGATCCAGTCCCAGGTTCCCGTTAATGGATAAGCGCCCGATGTTTCAATATTTGTTTCAAAACCAGCTTTGTGCAGAGCATCCGTTAGCGCTCCACAATGGTGCATTAAAGGCTCGCCGCCGGTTACTACAGCCATTCTTCCGGGGTGATTCTTTGCATCGGCAACTATCTTGTTGATCTGGAGCCGGGGATGTTTAGAAGGATCCCAACTTTCTTTTACATCACACCATACGCAACCCACATCACATCCCGCAAGCCTGATAAAATAGGCAGCTTTTCCCTGATGGAATCCCTCTCCCTGGATTGTATAGAACGCCTCCATGACAGGCAGGCTGATTATTTTATTTTCTGTAATTACAGACATCGGCGCAAAGTTCGGGAAAGAAAATGGTTAATCGGCGCTAATTAGCACATTGGCTAATTAGAAAAACTAGTTTTTATCAATACACGCCTTATATGTATTCTTCATCAGGGCGGCGATCGTCATGGGGCCTACACCGCCCGGCACGGGTGTAATGAAACTGCATTTGGTAGCTACAGTTGAAAATTGAACATCCCCCCTGATCACATATCCTCTTTTTTTGGTAGAATCAGGTACCCTTGTTATACCAACATCAATCACAATGGCACCTTCCTTTACCATATCGCCTGTAACAAATTCGGCCCTGCCCAGAGCGGCTACAATAATATCTGCGCTTCTGCAGATTTCGTCCAGGTTCTTTGTATGGGAATGGCAAATGGTAACCGTACAATTGCCAGGATTTGAATTATTACTTAAAAGAATACTCATGGGCCGGCCCACAATATTGCTTCTGCCAATAACAACGGCATGTAATCCCCTTGTGTCAATTTTATAATGTTCCAATAACAACATAATTCCATGAGGAGTTGCGGGCAAAAAAGTAGGAAGGCCCTGCAGCATTCTTCCGGCATTCGAGGGATGAAATCCATCAACATCTTTGAAGGGATCGATCGCATTGATCACATTTTCATCGGAAATACTTTTGGGCAAAGGCAATTGAACAAGAATGCCATCCACATCCGGATCTCTGTTCAGGTCGTGAATACTGTTTAATAATTTGAATTCAGATATATCCTCTGGCAATCTTATCAAAGTGGATTTAAATCCGATGTCCTGACATGTTTTCACTTTTGAGCCAATATAGGTTTCACTGGCTCCATTATTACCAACCAATATAGCTGCAAGATGCGGTACTTTTCTTCCTTCCGCTACAAGTTGGGCAACCCTTATTGTCAGTTCTTCTTTAACAGCGCCTGCCACAAGCTGGCCATCTAAAATTTGCATGGCGCAAAGGTAAAGTTCCTGCTCTTTCAACCTGCCATTTTAAAAAAAATCTGGCTTTCGAATGCCAGGCTGTTGTGATCCGGTAGGGTTATAAAACCCTATTTCAATTGCGTAAACCCCTTTTAAATAAAGAATAAAACCTGGAAAACTGTTGTTTTTACTTTCATGTATCCAAAAGAAATTTTCAGTTTTAAATCCAGGCGAATTAAAACAAATCCTGGCAAAAACATAATAACGTGCCTACCTAAAATCCCTGAGAAAATGCCTTTCAAAATAAATAATTCCAGATTATCTGCTTTGCCGCAAAAAGCCTTTGCCCTTACCTTATTTGCTTTGCTAACCATTGCATGCCCCGCTCAATCGCTCCATTACCCAATTGCTGCGGGATATACCGGCATGGGTGCTTACAGTAAAAATTTTGTCGATGTGTTGTCAATCAATTCCAACCAGGCGGTATTGGCCGCCCTACAATCAATCAGTGTGGCAGTGTATACAGAGAAACGTTTTCTATTAAAGGAATTGAATCTATATCATTTTGCTTTTTGTTTGCCGCTTCAATTTGGCGGGTTCGGTATTTCAACAAAATATTTCGGGTATAGTGAATACAATGAAACAGAGCTCGGCCTTGCCTATGGCAAAAACCTGGGTAAGGTAGATATAGGGGTCCAATTTTCCTACCACGCGCTTCGTATCAATGGCTATGGAAAGGATGCTTTATTCAATATAGAAGTGGGGGCAATCCTTCATATTTCAGAACAGTTGCGTGCAGGCCTTCATACATTCAACCCTACCCGTAGCCGGCTCGGAAAAAATAATCTTGAAAAACTGCCTTCTCTTTATCGCGTAGGAATGGGATATGAAGCTTCCGAAAAACTATTCATAAGCGCCGAGATCCTAAAAGAAGAAGACAAACCGGTTAATATAAATGCCGGTTTGCAATATGTATTTGCAAAAAGAATTTCTGCACGATTGGGTTTGTATACCGAAACAACCAATTTCTATTTCGGTGTTGGTCTGAAATGGAATGTCTTTCGATTTGATATCACAGGCAGCTATCACCCCCAACTGGGAATGACCCCGGGTTTAATGATTGTTTTTAAAAAAAATGTCCCTGAAGAGTGAAACATTCACTGTTTATATTTCTTCTTTTACTCCGGGCTGCAGTATCCCTTGCCCAGGAAAATGAATCCCCACTTTCAGGAATTGAACAGCAAATAGAAAATCAGGCTGAAATGTCCGAAACTGAACCGGAAGATGATTCGTACCTGCAGCAACTAGCTTACTACACACGGCATCCGCTGAATTTAAATACGGTTGAGCCAAATGAGCTGCGGGAATTTAAAATGCTTTCCGATCTGCAGATCCAAAATTTTTTTCTTTACAGAAATCTATTAGGGCCGTTTGTGAACAAGTATGAATTGCAGGCCATTCCTACCTGGGATATACTGACAATTAAAAAATTAATTCCTTATATTATAGTAGCGGAGTCAAAAACAATTGTTCAAAATTTCAGGGATCGACTAAGCGGAGGAGATAAAAATCTGTTGCTTCGGTTCTCCATGATTATTCCAAAGGCCAGAGGATATTTTAGAGATTCATCTTCGAACTTTTATAATGGAAGCCGACCGCATATCCTGGCGCGCTATAAATACGTTTACAAAAATCTGTTGCAATACGGTGTCACAGGCGATAAAGATGCCGGCGAGCAATTTTTAAGAGGCTCCCAAAAGCAGGGATTCGATTTTTATTCTTTTCATTTGTTTGTCAGGAAATCAGGCATTGTTAAATCACTGGCGATAGGAGATTTTACTGCAAACCTGGGGCAGGGGCTGATCCACTGGCAAAGCATGGCGTTCAAAAAAAGTGGCGCCATTACCGCTATTAAAAGACAAACAGACGTTTTACGGCCTTATAGTTCTTCCGGCGAATATAATTTCCACCGCGGTGCAGGTATCACCGTCGCAAATAAAAACTGGGAGGCAACTGCATTCGGGTCAATTCGAAAGTTAAGTGCTTCAATAAAAACCGATACCCTTCAAAATCAGGAGGGGTATGTTTCTTCACTCTTGAATTCAGGATACCACCGCTCACTGACAGAATTAGCTAACCGGAATAATCTTCAATCCATCGTTGTTGGATCGAATATTCAATACAGCGTTTCAAAATGGAATGCCGGCATCAACTATGTGCAATATTTTTTTTCAAAACCTTTTAAGGGATCGGGCAAGCCTTATGCCTTATATGCGATTGAAGGAAAAAAATGGACCAATTTCAGTTTTGATTACAGTTATACTTTTCGAAATGTTCATCTGTTTGGCGAAATTGCTGCCGACAGAAATTTCAATACTGCGATTGTGAAAGGAATGATTGCAAGTATCGACCGTTCGATCGATCTGGCCATTTTATACAGAAGCATCGGGAAGAGATACCAATCGATCTACGGAAATGCCTTCACTGAAAATAATTTACCTGGTAATGAGAATGGGTTGTATACCGGTATAACTATTCGACCGGTAAATGAACTGAAAGTTGATGTATATGCTGACTTCTACAAATTTGCCTGGCTACAATATCAAACTGATGCCCCGGCTTATGGATCCGATTATTTACTGCAGTTGACATACAATCCCACCAGGAAGATAGAAGTGTACATACGGTATAAAAGAAAAGCAAAGCAATCTAATGGCAGCTCAGATGTTTTTATGTCTCCATTAATATATACCATCCGCAAGAATATAAGATATCAGGTTTCATATAGCATCAGCCGGGAGATTTCTGTAAAGAATCGTATTGAAGTTTTATGGTACGAAAAAGATTCGGAAAACCGGCAAAATGGGTACATGTGTTTTACAGATATCCATTATAAATCGTACGCAAGACCTTTTTCCGGAAATATGCGGCTGGGATATTTCGAGACTGACGGATTTGAGTCACGCGTGTATACCTATGAAAATGATCTGCCTTTCAGTTACAGCACGCCGGCTTTTTTTGATAAAGGCTTCCGTTTATACATAAATATCAGAACAGATGTTAGTAAATGGGCCCTTCTCAAGAAAGATTGGCAACTGGAATTACACATGAAATATGCCTTTTTACAGTATTTTGAACTAGATAAGATAGGGACCGAATTAGATGAAATTCAAGGAAAAAGGCGATCTGAGATTAAATTGCAATTACTTTTTTCTAGATAACTTTTTTTATTATTTTGCAGCGCTTTTAGATTTACGCTTGTCTTTTGGATAATTATTAATTCCGGCCACCCTTTTTAACAATTTTTTGAGGAATTTCAAAAGTTCCTATATTTACGCGTTCAAAAACTAAAAATTCTTAAGTCACATGAGAAAAATTCTATCACTGCTAGCAGTGCTAGTACTGTGTACAGTATTGGCATTTGGGCAAACCCGATTTATAACCGGTCAGGTTCGGGACAATCAGGGTGAACCCATTCCTTTCACTTCAGTCAGTGTCAAGGGCACCCAAAGGGGAACTACTTCAGATGCAAATGGAAATTATCGTATCGAGGCAAAAACAGGAGATGTTCTTGTTTTTACTGCCGTTGGTACACAAGTCAGCGAATCTGCCGTGGGTGCGGAAGATGTAATGGTTGTTACTTTAACAAAAACAGGCGATCTACAGGAAGTTGTTGTTACAGCACTGGGTGTAAGACGCCAGGCTAAGGAATTGGGCTATGCAACTTCCAGAATCCGCAATACCGAATTAAACCAGGCCAAAACAGTAAATCTGCAGAATGGCTTAACGGGTAAGGTATCCGGATTAAATATTACCACTGTTAACAGTGGCGTTTTCGAAGAAACAAAAATCAATTTAAGAGGTTTGAGGTCCTTGACTGGTAATAATCAGCCTCTATTGGTTATTGATAACATTCCCACACCTTTAACGTATATCTCTTCTCTGAATCCGAATGATGTGGAGAGCGTCAACATCTTAAAAGGTGCATCCGCAGCAGCGCTGTACGGACCAGATGGGGTGAATGGTGTTATTTTGATCGCTACCAGGAGAGGTTCCAGCGGAAAACCCTTCGTAACCATAGGCCAAACAGTTCAGCTGGCACGTGTTTCATTCCTTCCGGATGTTCAAAAACGTTTTGGTGGTGGTACCAGTGAAGATGCTTTCGGAAGAGCACTCTACGATCCAATTGAAAACCAGCAGTTCGGTCCTGAATTTGATGGTTCGATGATAGAGGTCGGCCCTGAACTGGAAGATGGAGATATTCAAATGGTAAGATACAGTCCCAATAACGACAGAAAGAAATTCTGGAATGAGAACGGACTGACCCTTCAAACAGATGTTTCTTTCGGTGCTAAAGATTTCTATGTTTCTTTTCAGAATGCTGATTTGAAAGGCTTGATGCCGGATGATAAAAATATCCGTAGATCTCTAAGGATCAATTCAAGTAAGGAATATGGCAAATTCAAAGCGGGTATCAATCTGAACTACGTTCAGAACAATTACGATGTAGTTAATAATGCTGCTTATGCCAACAGGTTTGCAAGCAGCTACAATGGCAGTGTTTATTTTACAGTAATGAATACACCTGCACACGTTCCTTTACTTAGCTATAAAAATCCAAATACAAGTACCAACAAATACGCGCAATATTCAAATTACTACAACGAGTATTTCGCAAATCCTTATTGGGTAATCGATAACCATCGTTCAAAAGGAAGAAACGATAATTTATTAGGCAGCCTCGAACTTAACTATGATTTCGCACAGTGGCTGCATGCTACATACCGTGTGGGTACCTCGCTTTCTTATGGCACTTTTAAAAATGAAACAGCCCCATTGGTTACTACTCAGTACGCACAGGATCATCGCGGACAGGGCTTCGATGCCCAACCAGGTGGTGTTGATGATGGCGAGAACTTTGCCAGCCGCGTAACGCATGAGTTCTTTTTAAACGGAAGACAGGAAATAAGTGATTTTGCTATTAATTACCTCGTTGGAGGCCGCTACAGACAGAACAGTGCAAAAAATCTGAATGTTACCGGTAACAACCTCGTGGTTCCTTATTTATATAATCTGGCAAACAGATCGGGAGAAGCCGTAGGTTTTGAAAATAACTTCCGTACCAGACTGGTTTCCGTTTTTGGACAACTGAGTGCGAGTTACAAGGGCTGGGCTAACCTGGAATTCTCTGCTGCCAATGATTGGGATAGCAGGTTAAATATTGATCAGAATTCTTACTTCTATCCAGGCGTCAGTGCTTCATTGGTGTTGACAGACGCGATCCCTGCATTGAATGATAGCCGTATTCTTTCTTACCTTAAATTAAGAGGATCGGTTTCCAAATCTGCGAATGTGAATATTGGTCCTTACCAGCTGGAAGCTACTTACAACCAGACAAACGGTTTCCCTTACGGAAATCTGGGTGGCTTTAGTGCCGGTAATGCTGTTACCAATCCATTAATAGAGCCTGAATTTGTAAATTCGAAAGAGTTTGGTGTTGAACTCGGTTTCCTGAACAACAGGATCGCTCTCGATGCAACTTATTTCTTCCAGAACAATACCAACCAGATTCTACAGGTGCAACAATCTGCAGCTACAGGATACCCTGCGTATTTCACAAACACGGCCGATTTTGAAAATTATGGCATCGAGCTTGATCTGAGCTTGTCGCCACTCGTTAAAATAGGTTCAGGAAAAATCAATCTTGGAGTGAATGTTACTTATAATGATAACAAGATCACTTCCCTGTTTCCCGGTATTAATGAACTGGCTATTGGTGGTGTAAATGAATTTACGCAAATAGCTGCCAGCTCACCTGATGCATACAACTATGCAATTGTTGGGAAGCCTGCCTTTGTATTCAAATTAAGTGATTATGCCAGAGATGATCAGGGAAAAGTAATTGTAGATGCAATCACCGGTGATCCAAGACTGGAAGACAGCCTTGTTACAAGGGGAAGATCATTACCTCTTTGGAACATCGGGTTCAATCCTTCATTCTCTATCAAAGGATTTACTATCGCTATGACCTGGGATTATAGAGGAGGCCACTATGCCTACCATGGTATTGGCTCCGATATGGATTTTACCGGTATTTCAGCACGCAGTGCAGAATTTGGCCGTCAGAGATTCGTATTTCCTAATTCAGTATATGATGATGGTACAGGTAAAATGGTTGAGAATACAAATCTTCAGGTTTCAAGCGGAGGCAGAAGCTTCTGGGCAGTAGGCGCTACCAACACCTCAATTGGTACCAATTACTTTACCAGTGCCTCTTTCTGGAAATTAAGAGAATTGGCTATTTCCTATACACTTCCTTTTTCATGGATCGGTGACGAAAAAATCGTTAAGCGTGTTGTAGTTGCTGCAGTAGGAAGAAACCTGTTTACATTCCTTCCGAAATCAAACAGGTATGCTGACCCTGAGTTTAACTATACAGCAGCTGGAAATACATTTGGTATTAATAGCGTATTTGCAACACCTCCTGCAAGAATATTTGGTGGATCATTGACTGTGACATTCTAAAAGAAAAAAATATTACAATGAAAAAAAAGACATTTAAAATTATATTTTTTGCATCTGCGCTTACGGTCTCGTTGGCAGCCTGCAAACGGGAACTGGATATTAACCGAAATCCAAATACCGTAACAGAATCGAATATTACACCTGCACTTATTTTACCGAATGCGCTGCACAATGTAGGTGCTCAAACAACTTTGGCATATGGCTGGTTGTCTAACTGGATAGGACATTGGTCGCCATCCGGATCATACAACCCAAATACGGAAGAATCTACTTATAATATTACCAGCTCCTTCCAGGAAACAAAATGGGCGAATGTGTACAACGCACTGTTCGACCTGGATGTAATAGAACAAAAATCAGCAGCTAACAAAGAAACATTTTACCAGGGTGTTGTAATGATCATGAAGGCACATTTGTTCCAGAACCTGGTAGACCTTTATGGTAATGTGCCTTACAAACAGGCTTTCAGATCGCTTGAATTTCCTTCTCCCGTATACGACAAAGCAGAAGATATTTATGCTGATTTACACCTCAAATTGGATACAGCTATTAATTTGTTAGCAACTGCTGCTGTTGGTGATGCTGAAGAAAGGGTTGATATCGTTTTTGGAGGTGATAAAACCTTATGGACAAAACTGGCAAATACAATCAAATTAAGATTGTTGATAAGACTTTCCGAGGTGAATGCTAATCCTACAGCAGAACTAGCCAAGATCGTTGCCAAGGGGGGTGTGTTGAAATCAGGCCAGACAGCTTCGGCCAATCCGGGCTATTTGAATGATGAAGACAAACAAAGTCCTTTTTACGCTACTTATGGATTAACGCCTAGTGGTAACCAGGCCAATGAGTACTTCAGGGCAAACAATTATATCGTCAACGTTCTCAAAGCAAATAATGATCCCCGCCTGGGTCTGTTCTTTAAACCTGCAGCTACTCCGTCCAACCCGGCGAACCCATTTGTTGGAACAGTGTATGGTTCTGATCCGGATGTTGTTTTTAACGGAGACCGAACTTCCAATATTGGTCTAGGTCTTGTCAGGTCTTTTGACCAAGATCAATGGATTGTTACTTCAGTAGAAAGCTTGTTTCTTGAAGCTGAGGCGATTGCCAGAGGCTGGTTGGCAGGTAATGCGTTGACTGCTTATGATGCAGCTGTAACAGAGTCTTTTATATGGTTGGGGGTTCCGAAGGCAGACTCAGCGGCCAATGCTTATCAGATCAATAATGCAAGTGCCAATTGGGCGAATGCCGGTGCAACTGCAGATAGCAAAGCAAAATTCGTTGTGGCTCAGAAATACATTGCGCTTACTGGAATCAATTCCTTGGAAGCATGGAACGATTTCAGAAGATTGGGAATTCCTGCAAATATCCCACTTTCTGTAAATCCTGGAAGAGGAACAAGAACAATACCCGTAAGATTGATTTACCCTGCTGCGGAATATGCAGTGAATGCTACCAATGTTCAGGCTCAGGGCACAATAACCGGTCAGTCAAAATTATTCTGGGACAAATAATCACTTAACTAAGATTTTATGCAAAAAATATCAAAAGTTTCTATTTTGTTTAGCGCCTGTGTTGCGCTCTTAATGACCGGTAGCGGTTGTTTAAAGGATAAACTGTCTGATGACGAGCAGACGAATCCTGATATTCCGGGTTCACCCAGTGTAGTTGAACTTCCAGGCCCGCTTAGGGTTACGAATTCTTATCGCACCTCCTATGCTGTGAGTCTGATCTCAAGTACAAAAGACACTACTTTTGACATGGTTCCTGTCCGGTTGGCTTCTGACCAGCCTGCAACGGAAGACATTCAGGTAGAACTTGAATTTGCCCCCGCTTTATTAAGCGCATATAATGATTCTACGGGCTCACATCTTATTCAGCCGGCCGCAAATCTATACAAATTCGGAAATGGATTGACCGTAACCATTCCAAAGGGCTCGCGGGAAGGTTTCTTATCCTTAACCGCCAGACCATCCGATCTTGAAGGCGCCGATTATGGATTTGCTTTCAGAATTAAAAGCGTTTCCAATTCCAAATACCTTGTAAGCGGAAATTTCAACAATGCAATAGTTATTGTTGGGGTACGAAATAAATATGATGGCGTTTATTCTTTAAAAGGATACTCGTTAAGGGCCGGGGATGCTGCATTAACAGGAAATTTTACCGGGGCAAGTAGAGGATTGATAACAACAGGACCTAATTCAGTTATATGGGATGATTTAGCGGTTTGGGGCGATGGCGTGTCAGGTATAGGAATAGGAGAGCCTGAATTTGCTGTCAATCCTACCACCAACAAAGTAACTATAACAAGTCCGGGAGGAGCGATGAATGCCCCTGGATACGATAGTCGCTATGACCCAGCTACAAGAACATTCTTCATTTCATTTACTTGGGGAGCAGGACCCGCAGCGAGGTTGTCAAGGGACACCTTGACATTTGTTAGTCCACGACCATAAACCAACTGTTTGTTTTTACAAAGCTGCTTCGAAAGAAGCAGCTTTTTTTTTGCCCAACTAGGAATCACGCGTAGCCTTAACTTATCTAGAATAGTTCATTCATAAAAAAATTATTCACAATCAAGATAACTTTGATGTTATTATTTGATAAAGTTTTATATTTAGTAACCATTCATCCTATTTAACAAATCTCTACGATTACTGCTTCCCATCCCATTCTTAGTCGACCAAAACTTTAAAACTAGTCACACATGAGAAAAATTCTATGTCTGGTCCAGGCAACGCTGCTATTTTGCCTGACAGCATCTGCTCAAACCCGGCTGCTCAGCGGGCGGATCACTGACGATGCTGGATCACCTGTCCCATTTGCCACCATCAAACTTAAAGGCGCAGGTTCGGGAACATCTGCGGATGCGCAGGGGAATTTCAAAATCAATGTTAGCGCAGGGTCTGTCTTAATTATTTCTGCGATCAACTATTCAACCAAAGAAATCCCTGCCGGAACGGGTGAAAATCTTTCTGTTGCTTTAAGCAAGGGAGAAGGACTGATCGATGAAGTCATTGTTACTGCCCAGGGCATACGCCGTCGTCCGCGTGAGCTGGGTTATTCGGTGGCAAAAGTGAGCAATCAGGATATTACCAATGGTCATTCACCCCAGCTTGCCCAAAGTTTATCGGGAAAAGTTTCAGGACTTGCCATTTTTAATGTCGATAATTCCGTTGATCCATCTGTAAAGATCGTTCTGCGTGGCTACCGCTCACTGACAGGTAATAACGATGCCTTGATAGTCATTGATGGTTTGATGATGCCTCCCGGTTCCTCAACCGTTCTAAACCTCATAAATCCAAATGATATCGAAAGTGTGACCGTGCTCAAAGGAGGACAGGCGGCCACTTTGTATGGATCTGATGGTGTCAATGGCGCCATTGTGATAACAACCAAAAAAGGTCAGAAAGGAAAAGCCAGGGTAACCTTTAATAATGCCACCAATGTTGAAAAAATTAGTTTTTTGGCCGACTACCAGGATAAGTTTGGAAGCGGTTCACATTATGCCGCCGGTTTCGGAACGGCAAGCTGGAAACCCAATTACCTGGATCGAATGAAAGATAACTGGCGTTCTTACGAAAACCAGCAGTTCGGAGATGCGTATGATGGATCCCTGCGTCCCGCCGGGCGTACACTCGAGGATGGAAGTGTTTACTCTTTACCTTATTCTGCCATTCCTGACGTACGCAAAAAAATATGGAATACAGGGATTACTACAAATAATCAGCTAGCAATAAGCGGTGGCTCCGACAATAGTACGTTTTATATGTCTATTGAAAATAACCTGGCGCAGGGTATCGTTCCCGAAGATGAAAGCAGGCGTACAGGTGTGCGGTTGTCCGCAACAACAGAATCAGGCCGCCTGAAGGCGGGATTTAACCTGGCTTATGTTCAGGCACAATATAACCGCACCACATTTGATTTTTATAATGAAACGATCAACCAGGCGGCTCATATTCCTTTATCGGAATTAAGAGATTGGAGAAACAACAAGTTTGCACATCCAAATGCTTACTATAATGACTATTTCACCAATCCATTTTTTCGTCTTGACAATGACCGGCAGAAATATGGTGATGCAAACATTCTTGGAAATGTTGAATTGACTTATAAAATTTTTGATTGGTTGAGTGTATATAACAAACTCGGTATTCTTAATAATACACGTTCCCGGAAGAACGTAGTTAACAAATTCACCCATAGCGTGTATGCTAAAACGCAGGCAAAGGTGCCGGATCCCTACGATCAGGGCGACGGATCCGGAATAACCCGTGCACTGACCGATCTTGTGGGAAATGTTTATGATGGGAATGCTGTAGAAAATATCCTTAATAATGAATTACAACTTCAGCTCAATAAGGATTTTGGAGATTTTTCCACAAAGGGCGTTTTGGGGTTTAGTTTGTATGACCGTAAACTGAAAAATGTTGAAGTAAGCTCAGGGGCCATTGCCGAACCGGGTATTAACAACGTATCGAACCGCACCGGTGAATTGGGTGGAGGTGAGGGATTCGCGGAATACAGAAAATACGGGTACTATGCCGACTTATTAACTGGTTGGAAAGACATGATTTTTATTCACGGTACTTTCCGTCTGGATGGAACTTCGAAATTTTACAAACCGGGTCGTCCAAAAGACAACTATACCTATCCCTACTATGGAGTTGATCTTTCAGTGAATCTGACAGAACTGGTTCCAGGTATTAAGAATAAAGTTCTCGATTATGCTAAACTTCGGGCAGGGTTTAATAAGAATGTTGCTGATAATATCCCGATATATGGGTTGGATCTAATTTACCCGAGCGCAGCAGGTTTTCCATATGGAGGCACCGTTGGTATCACTGTAGGAGATGTTTTGCCCGACGTGAGCCTAAGACCTGAAGTTGTCAAATCTTACGAAGTAGGTGGCGAATTTCAATTGCTTAATAACAGGTTGAATCTCGATTTCACGTACTATACGCAAAACAGCACAGACCAGGTTATCACGGTAAGAGTTCCGAGTACAACCGGCTATTCTAATCTTAGATTGAATGTGGGCGAATCAAAGAACTGGGGTTATGAGGCCGACCTGAGAGCACAGGTTATACGTGGGCGTAAGTTTACATGGGATCTGAGTTTCCGCTATTCTTACAACGATAACAAGGTTATTGATCTTTATCCGGGCGTAGCAGAGTTTCAGTTGAGTGGTTATTCTTATGCCGGGGCTTACGTCATTGATGAATCATCATTTCCGAGAATAAAATCCATCAGCTACGTACGTGACCCTGCCACCAACAGAGCTATCGTCAGTAAAACCACCGGTTACCCGTTGACGACAGGACCGCTCAAAGATCTGGGCCGCGCACTTCCCAACAAGATCATGGGATGGGGAACAAAGCTTGCTTACGGCGACATTACACTCACTGCTAATTTCGAATACCGTGGTGGCAATGTTCTATACAGTGATCTCGGAAGACAGATGACTTTTACAGGATCGGGTGGATGGACAGAAAACAGGGCGCCTCATGTGTTTCCAAATTCTTCATATGATGATGGTTCCGGAAAATTTGTAGAGAATACCAGCGTAAATGTGCGGGAAGCAGAGTATGCGTTATGGGTAGATTTTTATCGCAATATTGCTGAAAATTTCACCGTACCTGCCTGGTTTATTAAGATGAGGGATGTTAATCTTTCTTACAACTTACCGGAAAAATTGATCTCCAAAGCCAAATTTCTTTCCACTGTCAGTATTGGTGTTTACGGAAGAAATCTCTTCACGATCGTTGATTCGAAAAATGATTTCGTAGACCCGGAATTCAGCTTTACCAATGGAAATGGATTGGGAATCAGCAATACCAATCAAACACCGCCGGTACGTCAGCTTGGTATTAACCTGAACATTTCTTTTAAATAACAGAAAAAAGAAAATTATGAAATTCAAAAATATTTTATCCCTTTTCGCTTTATTTCTGGCGGCAATTATTTTTTCGGGATGTAAAAAACAATGGCTCGATATCAATACGAATCCGAACGAACTTCCCAGTACTTCTCCCAATAATGTTTTTACGGCCGCTACGAATCGTCTTGTTGCTAATCTTGGTCCTAATGAATTGGGTTCTTATTGGAGTGGCCAGATGACGCAATCAAATACCTATATTATCAGCAGTACAATTTTTGGGTATAATTTTAACAACACCAATTTTAACTACTGGGATGGATGGTATGATATACTACAGGATCTCCAGTACGTGATCAATAACGCGAGTGACAGATCGCAGCCTTTTATGAAAGGCCCTGCTAGGGTGTTAAGAGCCTATGTATTTCAGCAGGTTGTAGACCTGTATGGCAATGCTCCGTATTCAGATGCTTTAAGGGGATTGGGAAGCCTGGCGCCTAAATTTGATGATCAGAAGGCGATTTATGAGGATTTGGTCAAAACCCTGGATACTGCGGTGGCTGACTTAAAAGCAAACGCATTTTTACCGATCGGCTCAAGTTCGGACAAGGTGTTTGGCGGTAACGTTCCAAATTGGATCCGGTTCGCAAATAGTCTAAAATTGCGGCTCCTGATCAGGCAGAGCCGGATCACGGGCAGAGATGCCTACCTTATTGCCGAGATCAATAAAGCAACGGCGATTACCGAAGGATTTTTATCCGTGGGACTGGATGTTACCACCAATCCCGGCTATCTGGCGAGTACAGGAAAAACAAATCCTTTTTATGATAGCTGGGGTTATGATCCAAGTGGTGCTATCCGTGCCTTGGCAAGATACCCCCGACCTACCGTATTCTTATTTAATACCCTGAAGGCGACCGATGATACGTTTCGTCTCAAACGATTATTTTATGCATCGGGAGGAGAGAATGGAAGTAACCCTGGGGTCAGTACCAAGGTAGAGGTTGTAAGTAACTACGTGGCAGTTCCGTACGGCGCCGCTTCCGGCTTTCTTTCTCAAAATACCTCACCTATTGGACCGGCGATCATCGTCAGAAATCAGTTTAACAGACCAATGGTATTAATGACGGCTGCCGAGAGCTTCCTACTGCTGGCAGAGGCAAAACAACGTTACGGAGCGGCAGTTACATTGCCTATGACGGCACAGCAATATTATGAGCAGGGAGTTAAAGAATCTTTTCGGATCACAGGTACAAGCGCGGCCACTGCAACAACCTTAATTACGAGTGGAAAGGATCTGGCAGACTGGACTGCTTCGCCTGATAAGCTGAAAGCCATTTGGAGTCAGAAATGGATCGCGTTATTGCATTACTCAGGCCTGGAAGCCTGGAGTGAATTCCGGAGAACAAATTATCCCGTAATACCTGCGTCGGCTACCGCGCCCGTTGGTGCAAAATTACCTCTTCGTTTATTTTATCCGCAGTCTGAAGGTACAAGCAACGGAGAAAATATAAAATCTCAGGGAACCATCGATGTTTTCAATACCCGCATCTTCTGGGATGTAGATTAGTTCTCAGTTTTTAGTTTTTGAACAATTCAAAGGCCGGTCGAATATTCGATCGGTCTTTTTTTATTTTAGGGTTCAGTAATACTTATTTTTGGAAAAAATTACCATGGAACAGCAAAATCAGCAGCCGAACCAATTGAATATTGAGATATCAGAAGAAGTAGCGGAAGGTGATTATGCAAACCTGGCCATCATTACTCATTCACATGCTGAATTTGTCATCGATTTTGTAAACGTAATGCCCGGTACCCCCAAAAGCAAGGTGAAATCACGTATTATACTCACTCCCCAACACGCTAAACGTTTCATGAAGGCGCTGACCGAAAACATTACCCGGTTTGAATCAATGAACGGAAAGATCCAGGACCTCGAAGACGTCCAGCTGCCCATGAATTTCGGAGGACCGACGGCGCAGGCTTGACTGGATGCTAGATGCAAGATACTGGATGCCAGATGGCTATAATGGTTTTATTTTGATACTGGGATCTTCTTCAAACGTTTCGAACTTTGGAAATTCAATGACATTCGTGAAACTCAAAAACGATCGTCCTAGCCAACACCCAAATCTGTAATTTCTTATAACTCATAAAGTATTATTAAGTTGTTCATAATCCAGCATCCAGGATATGGATGCCAGGTGGCTACAATGGTTTTTATTTTGGAGATTGGTGTTCTTGCTCAACAGTTTTTAGAAATCCATTTAACATCCGGCCGAGACTTTCAATCTTAGCTTTCAGAGTTTTGTATACTGTTTCCTCGATAAGGGATTTAGTATCCCAAAGATTATCTAAATGATCTACAGTTTCATCATTAGATGAAAGTGCATAGACAAGAAATTTTATCCAGTCTTGCTTGTATTTTCTTCTTCCGTATCCCTCCACAATAGCAGATTTAGTTGTTTTGCTTGATTTTCTAATTTGGGATCCTTCTTCAAACATCTCGAACTTTGGCAATTTCAAAGACATCTCGTGAACTTCAATGACAATCTCCCTAGCCAGTACCCAAATCTGTAATTTCTTATAACTCATAAAAATATTATTAAGTTGATATAATCCAGCATCCAGTATCCTGTATCCAGTATCCTGTATTTAAAGCCTCCCCTGATCCGCAAAACTATAATACCCTTCCTCGCTGACGATGATATGGTCCAATACCTTTATATCGAAATATTTGGCTGCTTCCTTTATTTTGAGGGTAAGTTCTTCATCTGCCCGGCTTGGAAGAAGGTTT
>JACMLY010000099.1 GCA_014379345.1 Chitinophagaceae bacterium | reverse complement strand
TGATCATCCTGGGGTTATGTTTAAAGTTTAAAGTTTAAGGTTTAAGGTTTAAGGTTATTGAAATTCACCACTCACCACTTCATTCTGTCCTTAACGATTTTACAGGATTTGCAATTGCATCCGTGCCATCTTTGTCAACCAGCGCCCTGTAGGTATTGTTTCGGTCAGGATGAAAATTATCGAAGCTGAATGCAAATTGATAGGTTTGATAGCCCCATACCATCGCCGCAATACCAATACCCAGGCCGATAATATTAATAAACGTATAGGATTTATACCTCAATAAATTGCGTAGTACTATTTTGAAGAAACTTTTGATCATCCTGGGGTTATGTTTAAAGTTTAAAGTTTAAGGTTTAAGGTTTAAGGTTATTGAAATTCACCACTCACCACTTCATTCTGTCCTTAACGATTTTACAGGATTTGCAATTGCAGCTTTAATAGCCTGGAAGCTTACTGTAAGTACGGCGATCAACAGAGCGCTGATCCCTGCTATTACAAATACCCACCAGCTTATGCTCACCCGGTATACAAAATCCTGCAGCCAATAATTCATGAAATACCAGGCAACAGGAATGGCAATAAAAATTGCAAGTACAATAAGTTTCAAAAAGTCTTTTGAGAGTAAAGAAACGAGCCCGTGTATCGAAGCTCCCAATACTTTTCGTATTCCTATTTCCTTCGTACGTTGCTCGGCCGTAAAAGAAGCCAATCCAAATAAGCCGAGGCATGCAATAACTATTGCCACTATAGTCAGGTAGGAGAACATTTGCTGAAATTTTGTTTCCTGACGGTGCATCGTTGAGATCTGGTCGTCCTGGAAAGAATATTCTATGGGTTGATCTGGAACCAGTGTTTTCCAGATTTTCTCGATGCTGTTTAGTGTCTGATCGATATTTTCAGGCAAGGTTTTTACAAATAGTGTATTGACACGCGAGTTCCTTTCAAGATCAAGAACAAAACCAAACGGTTTAATGGGCTCATGAAAGTTTGAAAAGTGAAAATCTTTCACAACGCCAATTACGTCTGCGTAATAGATTGTTGTATCCTCTTCTCCCCATACAATTTGCGACCCGATAACGGGCCGTTTCAAACCTATTTCTTTCACTGCGGTTTCGCTGAGGATAATGGCTACACTATCCCGGCCAAATCCTTTTGAAAAATTTCTTCCTTCCTTTAACTGAACATTCATCGTTGTCAAAAAATCGTAATCAACATTCAGGAAATTCAGCAGGCTTTCATCTTCTTTATCTTTGACGCGTATGCCATTGGTCCAGTTCTGTCCACCTAATAGCCCGTCAGCTGCTCCAACGCTTTTCACAGAAGGCAGCTTAAGCAATTCATCTTTTAAAGTTGTTTTGTTTTGCAGCCGGCCGATATTGTGTATGAGCAGCATGTTATCCTTATCAAATCCCAGTTTCTTATTGCGCATATAACTGAGTTGGGTTGAAATGACAATGATGGAAGTGATCATCACCATCGAGATCACGAATTGAAAAGTAACAAGTCCTTTCCTCAGGAATGCACCCTTCGTAATACTCATGATATTGCTTTTTAAAACCTGAATCGGTTGAAAGCGGGCCAGGTAAAAAGCAGGGTACAGGCCGGCGCCAAACCCCACCAGCAAAGCAACTGCCCCAATGATCAACCAGGTATTGGCGTTACCCGATGAAAACAGGGAAAGATTTTTTTCCATTAGTTGGTTGAAGAATGGCAATATCAAGGCAGATAAAGCCACAGACACGATGAGCGAAAAGAAAACGATAAGTACTGATTCGCTCAAAAACTGGCCGACCAGTATTGACCGGTGTGCGCCCGCCACTTTACGTATTCCAACTTCCTTGGCTCTTTTTGACGAGCGGGCTGTAGCAAGATTGATATAATTAATTCCGGCAATAATGATCACGAAAATGGCGATAGCCAGCATGATATGTACATAGGAGCGATCTCCATTATTTCCAAGTTCCCATTTCAATCTTGAATCGAGGTGTATATCGGTTAAAGCCTGAGAGTAAAAAATATTGGTATTATCCGGCTGGTACTTTTTAAATAATGGCTGCAGCTTGCTTTCAAAAATTTCCGGATTTACGCCAGGTTTAAGCCTTGCGTAGGTATAGAAATTATACCATCCCCATTCAGTACTGAGATCTGTGTTGCCAAATTTCAATGGTATCAGGAAATCGAATCTGAAATGCGAAGTGGAAGGAACATCTCTTAATACGGCAGTTACTGCATAGTCGGTGCCATTGTCTATATCCAGCTTAATGGTTTTGCCAATAGGATCCTGCTCACCAAAATATTTTTTTGCTGATGATTCAGTAAGAATGATCGACCTGGATTGTTTAAAGGCCGATTGTTGGTTGCCTTTTAAGAAAGGGAAATTAAATACTTCGAAAAAATTACTGTCGACGCGCATCAATCCCTGCTCGTTCATTTTTTTGTCCCCGACCTGTAATATATACCTTCTTCCCCAGGAAGGAAATAGCCTGGTTACCTGGGCCACTTCGGGTAAATCTTTCTGCATTGCAGGTGCCAGTGCGGGTGGGGTAGTAGCATCGGGGATACGCGATTTATCGTCATTTACAAAATCTTTTACGATACGGTATACCTGCTCAGGCTCTTTATTAAAGCGGTCATAGCTCAATTCATCTTTCACAAATAGAAAGATCAAAATAAAACAGATCAATCCCGTACTAAGACCAATCACATTGATGATCGTTGAGCTTTTATTTTTAGAAAGATTGCGGAGTGCAACTTTGAAATAATTTTTGAGCATAGATTTTTTTATTTAACAATTTGCCGTTGTGGAACAATATCATCACTCTGTGTATCTCTGTGCTTTCCCTCCTGTGCCTCTGTGGTTAAATCTCTTCGCATTCGAAGACTTCCTACGGTCAAGACCAATTTTACCACAGAGGTATCGGAGGGTAGGCACAGAGGGGACGGAGAGCTTTTTGTAGTTGATAAACTTTATGCCTAATCGATATTCACTATTCACCATTGGTTATTCACTATTTCATTGCCAGCTGTATTCTTCCACTTCCTGCGCGTACTGTAACCGGTATCCCACCGCCATTTAATTTGCCGTCTATTTCATCGTCCTCCACGCTGCCGCTGAAATTGGTTAGCGTGGTCGTATTGATTTTATCTCCTCTGAGTTTCAGATCGATCCCTTTATTATTTGGGATCTGCAGATTGATATTGCCTCCTGAATTGGTGATGGTAACATATTTTCCAAATTCTTTAATGGCCACATCAATGTGTCCGCCGCTTGTAGAAGTTTCCAGGCTGCAGGAAAGATCTTCCAGCCTGATATTACCACCAGAGGTATGTGCCGATAATTCACCTTGTATCGTATTGCCAATAACACTGCCTCCACTTGTACTTGCCTTTATTTGTCCTTTCAGATCTTGCAATTTTAATGAACCTCCGGAAGTTGTAAGCTTGATCTCACCACTGCAGTTATCGGCGTGTATGCTTCCGCCACTTGTCGAGAGATCAATTTTGTCTTTAGAATCTTTTAGATGAATACTGCCACCGGAAGTTCTTCCATTTATTTCTCCACCCACCTTGTCAATATGCAGGCTGCCGCCACTTGTGGTGAAGTCTTGCAAGCCGGTTACATTGCTCAGATGAATGCTGCCTCCGCTTGTGGAAAGATCTGTAGTAATTGTTTGTGGAGAATAGATCTTAAAAGAAATATTCAGGGCTCTTTTCCAGTTCATATTTCTTTCTTTTGGCCTGGCAATAGCAGTGAGTTTATTATTGCTTACTGAAATGTTCAGGTCATAATCTTCGCTAAGCCTTTTCTGAATCTCTTCTTTTGTCAGGCTGTTCTCTTTGCCATTGTTTGGCCTTACATATACTTCTATCCGCGACTCCGAACTGCTTACGCCCATAACGGAAATGCTTCCTCCGGATGTTTCTACTTTTACATTTTTGATCGACTCATTGGCCAATGATTTTGTTTGATAGGGTTCTTCTTTCGATTGTGCCTGTACTAAGAACACGGAGGCTATCAGGATCAAAAACAGTAAATACTTTTTCATATTGATTGTTTTTATTTAAAGTTTAAGTATAGCCGTTGTTGGCGATAGCATCAACAACGGATGCTGCCTTTTATTATTTTTAAAGAAAGTAATAAAGGAAATTCTGGCTGGGCCCACATGCCTGAATGTGTCAATTTTTTTTCACCCACCATAATTATATGTTCAAAGTTCCAGGATGCAAGAGTTACATATTTAAAATCACTGGTATTCTTTGAACGCAATTCCATTCCCATTGCCATCGAAACAGCAGGTCCGGTTCCTGTTTGGTCATTGAAAGTCTGGGTTGTCATTAACTGGGCGATCTTATCATAATTGCGGTGATATTTATCAAATGATAACTCATCCCATATCCACAACCCGATCAGTAATGCGACCGCCATACCGGTTGCAAGCCCGATGATATTGATAGAAGAATACCATTTGCTCTTCAGTAGATTACGCCAGGCGATTTTAAGATAGTTTGTAAGCATAAGTTCCACTCCCCGAACGAAGGAATTTGAATTGTTATATAAAATTGTTTCTAGTTCATGGTTGCACCTCATCGACAGCCATTCGACTACGCTCAAGACTGAAGGAAGCATCGTACATCGTACTTCATACATCGTACATCGTACTTCGTACTTCGTACATCGTACTTCGTACTTCGTACATCGTACTTCGTACTTCGTACATCGTACCTATTTCCTCATTCCGTTCTCAAACTCTTAATCGGATTTGCAATGGCTGCTTTGATTGCCTGGAAACTCACTGTGCACAATGCAATAAGAACCGCAACCCCGATAGCAGCTCCAAATACCCACCAGCTTATATCAATACGGTACGCAAAATCACGAAGCCAGATATTCATTACCCACCATCCAAGCGGCACTGCGAATACTCCAGAAATAATGACAAGCTTTAAAAAATCTTTCGATAGCATGTGCACGATATTGCTTACCGTGGCCCCAAGAACTTTTCGTACACCGATCTCTTTGGTACGTTGCTCCGACATATACGTTGCCAGCCCGAATAAACCCAGGCATGCGATCAAAATTGTTAACACTGCAAACGTCAATGCTATTTTACCAACACGCTGCTCTGTGCGGTACATATTATCGAATGAGTCATCAAGGAAGCGATAACTAAAGGGTAGGGAGGGAGCCATTGTCTTGTATTTATCTTCTATCTGCTTCACAAGCGACTGAATATTTGCAGTTTTTACTTTAAAGGAGGAGAGCCATGTGCTTTTTCCTAAAGCCAGACATAATGGACCTATACTTTGCCTCAATGATTCGTAATGAAAGTTCTTAACCACTCCGATAATATTAAATACCGAAGGTTGCCCTCCTTTCTCATCCGGAGCATAGAGTTTCTGACCTACCGGGTCAGAGTATCCTAAGATCTTTGCGGTGGTTTCATTGATAACTACCGCAGATGAGTCGCTGCCAAATTCCGGAGAAAAATTTCTACCCGCGATGATCTCCATACCCAGCGTTTTCACGTAATCGTAATCCACATACCAGGTTTGCATGTTAAAACCATTCTTCCCATCCATTACTGCTTCCTTCGAATATGTTCTGTCGCTCCTTGACGATTCTGAAACAGGCAGATAACCGCTTAAAGAACCGCTGACAACACCCGGCATATTCAATACTTCATTTTTGAAAGCACTCGCATTCTTTCCTAACGCGCCGGTTCCATTGATGATCAGCACCTGGTCTTTATTAAACCCCAGTTTTGTTGTCTGAATGTAATTGAGTTGTTTATATACGACGATTGTTCCGATGATCAGGAAAATCGAGATTGCGAACTGGAAGACCACTAGTGAGCTTCGTAAAATATTTCGTTTAAACCCTGCATTGATCTTTCCTTTTAACACCTGGATGGGTTGGAAAGAGGATAAAAAAAATGCCGGGTAACTTCCTGCCAGTATGCCAACAACGATCGGTAAAGCGATCAATACCGGCAAGATCCGGTAGCTCAAAAGACTTTTGATCGTAAGTGTTTTGTTAGAGATATCATTAAAAAAGGGAATCACCATCCACGCAATAAGTGTGGCGGCCAGTAACGAAAAGATGGCCATTAATGTTGATTCAGTCAGGAACTGCTGGATCAGGTTTCTTTTCCCGGTTCCCAAAACTTTGCGAATACCCACTTCTTTTGCTCTGTTGGCTGATCGTGCTGTTGACAAATTCATGAAGTTGATACAGGCTATCAACAAAATAAAGATGGCCACAGCAGAAAAAATATACACGTACTGAACATTGCCGTTGGCACTCAGTTCAGGAAATGAGTCGGCGTATAAATGGATCTTGGTTAAAGGCATCAGCGTGTAAGCCAGTGTGTTTCCACTTTTTTCAAAATCATCCATGCTTTTTATCTGCATCAGGTGTTGTGCCTGAGGCAGAATATAATTATTGATGTACTGGCTGAAGTTTTTTTCGAATGCTTTGTAATCGGTGCCTGGCTTTAATAATATATAAGTGTGAAAGTTGTGACTGAGATAATTGCCGAAATCATAGGACACATTGTCCATCGAAAAAATAAAGTCGAAATGAAAATGAGAATTCTCCGGAATATCTTCAATAACACCGGTCACTTTATAGAGAGTACTGTTATTGTCGTCCGTTTCAAGCGTTTTTCCAATCGCATCGTCATTGCCAAAATATTTTATTGCAGCAGATCTGGTTATTACAACGGTATTTGGTTCATTGAGCGCAGTTGCAGCATTGCCAGACAGAACCGGTAATGTAAATACATTGAATATTGTTGAATCGGCATGAATTACATTCGATTCATTGATGTATTCATTTCCCTTCTTAATAAGTTTTGATCCGCCGGAAGCGTACAAACGGGTATAATCTTCCACCTGGGGATAGTCTTTTTTCAAAGTAGCGCCCATCGGATCGCTCGCAACGGCCAATTTCAGATCTGATCCACCCATCCGGATATGAGAATTGATACGGTAAATACGATCCGCTTTTTCATGAAACCTGTCATAGCCTATTTCATCTAATACCCACAACGCGATCAAGATAAAGCATGAAAGGCCGATGGCAAGACCCGCAATATTGATGATTGAAAAAGTTTTATTCTTTAAAAGATTTCGCCAGGCGATCTTGAGATCGTTTTTAAGCATAGAAAACCCCTCCAGCCCCCTCGAAGGGGTGAATTAAATTCGTTATTGATATCGATTGTTTATAGTCTCGGCTCATGATTGATGTTATACGGATTAGTTTATTACATTCACCTCATCCACAGCCCTTCTCCTCCATCGATTGCGCTCAAGACTGAACGGGCCGTCATGAATGTTTATCATCTTTTGTCATAACATATAAGCAATAATTCTTCAATGAGCATTTAAAAAACTTCAATACATCGAACACCCCTTCGTACTTCCAACTTCGTACCTCGTACTTCGTACATCCACATCGTACATATTCCCTATTCCGTTCTCAAACTCTTCACAGGATTTCTTACGGCTGCCTTTATTGCCTGGAAGCTTATTGTTACTAAAGCAATCACCAAAGCAAAACCGCCTGCTATCAAAAACACCCATCCATTTATTGGTGTACGATAGGAAAAATCATGTAGCCAATTGTTCATCACCCACCAGGAGATCGGAAAAGCGATAAGACAGGCAATTCCGACCAGTTTAATAAAATCTTTTGAGAGCAATACAATAATATTTGAAACAGACGCTCCCAATACTTTTCGTACGCCGATCTCTTTTGTGCGCTGAATTGTTGAGAACATGGTGAGGCCAAATAAACCAAGACATGCTACGAAAATGGCGAACGCAGTAAAAATGCCGAATACTTTTTCGAATAACTGTTCATTGCTGTATTGCCGGTTAAATTTTTCATCGAGGAAGTAATAATCGAAAAGGTTCCCTGGAAAAAAGGCTGTGTACTTTTGTTTCAATGAGTACACTGTACCAGCAAGATCTTTCGCACTTACTTTTACTGAAATGCTGCTGTTAGAGCTGTAGGCGGGCATAAACAAGATGGGTTCCAGTGGATAGTGCAGTGATTTCTGGTGATAGTCTGCAACCACTCCTATCACATCCCATTGCCTGCTGCCTCTCATGATCGATTTTCCGATTGCGTCATCCGGCGATTTGAAGCCAAGTAATTTTGCTGCTGAATGATTGATGATGGTATTCCGAAGTTTGCCAAAGTCGGGATTATGGTCCGTGGATATAAAATTCCTGCCCGCCAATACTTTGATTCCATACACATTCATGAATTCGTAATCCACACCGACATGGCGCATTGTAAATTTTTCCGCATCACCCGCTCCTGCACGGCGTATATTAAAAGTTCTTCCCAACTCAACGCCTGGCACACGCCAAGAAGTTGTTGTTCCCTTCACTCCAGGTAACGATTTGAGCTCTTCTTTAAAACTCGTGGTACGATCGATGAATGTGGAGTCCCATCCTGTTAATACCGGTGGTTTGATGATCAGCATTTGATCCATATTAAATCCCAATTCCTTTTTATTCATGTATCTGATCTGCTGCGTAACCACGGCGGATCCAATAATGAGTGCAACGGTTGCTGTAAACTGACCAATAACCAGCATCTTCCGGAATTGAATTCCTTTTTTGGAGGCGCTTATTTTTCCTTTAAGAACAGTAATGGGTTTGAAGGAAGAGAGAACAAATGCAGGATAGAAGCCTGATACGAAAATTCCTGTTACGATAATAAGAATGAGGCCGAACAAAATACTATATCCGTTTAATCCTTTCGCAAGAAGATAAGACAACGACAATTGATGCTGTAACAGGTTGTTAAATGCGGGTTGTATGAGAAAAACCAATCCAAACGCCAGGGCTATTCCAAGAAAATTGACAATAGCGGATTCGATCAGGAACTGGTTGATCAATTGCCTTTTCAACCCACCCACCACTTTCCTAATCCCAACTTCTTTTGCCCTTTCTGTTGCTCTTGCAGTAGCCAGGTTAATATAATTTACCCAGGCTATTACGATAATGAATAAAGCGATCAATAATAATCCCCAAACCACCGAAGCATTACCTGTTGTGCCGATCTCATATTCAAAGTCGGAATAGAGATGCGCCTTTGAAAGTGGTTGTAAATAAAATGTTTCATCGCTCCGTGAAATCTTATTTCCCTGGAAATGGCGTTTGGAAAAAGCGGGGAGCCTTGCATCTATAGCCTGATAATCTGCACCCGGCTTTAATTTTACGTAGTGCCAGAAATCGGAATTTGTGAAGTCATAGTCTGCTTCTTTCCAACCCTGGCTTACCAGTGTTTTATACGAGATCAGCAGATCAAATTGAAGATGTGAATTTTCAGGAACGTTTTTAAAAACGCCCTCAATTTTATAGGGCATTGAATCAGTAGACAATCTTAACGATTTGCCGATAAATTGATCATAATCTGTTCCACTATAATCAAAAGTCTTTTTTATAAGCTCTTCCGAAAGTATTAAAGCATAAGGGTCGTTCAATACCGATATTTCATTTCCTGTCAGAAGAGGAAAGGAGAACATCGAAAAAAAATCATTATCTGCATAAAGCGTTTTTTCTTCGCTTATTTTTTTATCGTTATGGAAGATTATTTTTTCACCGCCGGGAACTATACGGGTGTTCTGTATTACTTCTTCAAAATCATCATTCATGGCTTTGCCGACGCCCGAATATGTAATTGTTCCATGCTGTATCAGGTTTCCGTTCTGATAACGGTCGTTCACTACACGGTATAGTTGATCAGCGTTCCTGTGAAATTGGTCGTAGCTCAACTTAAAGCTGGTGTATTGCAGTATCAGTAAACAGGCTGCCATGCCGATTGCAAGTCCAATGATATTTAACAGCGAAAAGATTTTATTCTTGCGGAAATGCCGGACAGCGATCTTGATGTAATTTTTCAGCATGGAAAAATTTTTCAGTTCTTAAAATAGTTTGGAAAACCGCCGCTGTTCATTATAATCTGTCCTCGTTGGAAAGGAGTTCCTGGTCTACGACACATTACGTATGAATACTTCATACCAGCGCTATGCCAAGAGTAAACAAGCTTACAATCAATTGGTTGTAATGTCTGACTAAAGACGGGTGTACGGAAACGGACGGTCATTTTTCATAATCGTACAGTCGATAATTTAAACTGCATCATTTCTTAAAAACCTTTTGTGGGAGTAATCGATGGATGCTGGTCTTATTAATGGCCTGAAGAATAATATAAAAATATTTTGCGACTTCCCGTGTACCTCCGTGACTTACCTAGGTAAGGGAAGGAGGTACACGGGAAGTCATGAAAAACAGGGAATTTTAAAATTGAAAATGGAGCGTTGAGTACTGATTATTTTATTCACCACTCACCACTCACTACTCACCACATTACTCCGCCCTCAAAGCATTTACCGGGTTGGCCACGGCAACTTTATAGATCTGTAAGCCGATGGTCAGTAAACTGAGTAATAGCATGATTATAAAACTGAAAAAGAGAATTCCAAATCCGATATTAATCCTGTTGGCGAACATGTGTAAGAAGAAATAGCTAAGCCCATAACTTATAGGCAATGCTATCAGCCCTGCGATGATGACCAACCGCATGAAGTTTTTTGAAAGCAAAGTCATGATTGCAGTAACACTGGCACCCATCACCTTGCGTATGCCAATTTCTTTTTTTCGTGTTTCCGTATTGTATACAATCATTCCCAATAAACCCATACATGCAAGAGTGATAGTGATGATAGCGAGAAAGCCCAGCATGGAGACGGTGCCCCATGCCCCCTTTCTTTCAGATATTTCATCATAAAGCCAGGTTGCTTCGAATGATTTCAGGGAACGGGTTTGATTCCATATTCTTTCGATAGACGCCATCATAGCCTTGTTACCGGCCGCGGCTGTTTTAACATGTAAATATTTAAATTCCTGTGGACGATAGCGTAGAACCATTGGTCCAAACTGGGTTTCAAGTCCCCGGTAATAAAAATCCTTCAACACTCCTGCGATCTGAACTTCGGTAGTATCATTGATCCATATTATCTGCCCGATAGCATCAGCGGACGATTTGAATTGCAGAATTTTCCTCGCTAAATCTGAAATAATAATGCTTGTCTCTTTATCTGTGGTCTTGTAATCGAAACTCGTCCCGGCTAGCAAAGTAAGTCCCATATTTTTTATAAAGTTGGGATCAACATCATAAAATTCCATGCCGATCGGATCCTTATCCTTTGCCTGCTTTACAACAACTGAGCCGGCAGCACTTCTGCCAAGATTGGTTGAAGTAGCTGAGATGGATTCAACTCCCTTAAGCTGTGTAAGATTGCTGACAAGTAGTTTATAGTCTGCGCCCTTTAATTGAATATTGACAATATTTTTAACATTGTATCCGGGATCACCATTCGCCATGTATTTAAATTGCTTATAAAAGGTTAAGGTGAAAACGATAATTACAAGAGAGAGTGCAAATTGAATGACAATCAATCCTTTTCGCAAGCCATTGCTTCCAAACAATTTTATGGTCGATAAATTCTTTAAAACTTCAACGGGCTTAAAAGAAGAGAGAGCCCACGCAGGCAATGCACCGGCAAGTAGCCCTGTAAACAGCGCGAAAATCAATAGCCATCCCACAAGACCCAGGTTAAATGTTGCATCTTGCGGAATCAGCTCTCCACCGAATGGAGCATAGTCGTCTAATATTTTGAAAAAAAATACAGCAACGCCCAATGATAACAGGGCTATTACAACGGATTCAATGATAAACTGATAAAATATCTGAGATCGAAATGCGCCGGCCACTTTGCGCACACCCACTTCCTTCCCTCGCTTCAAAGCACGAGCAAGAGAGAGGTTTGTGTAATTGAAACAAGCGGATAATAAAATAATAAAGCCGATCACTATGGTAGCGATCACTTTTTCTCGCGAACCGGTATTACCCAGATTGTTTCCTAACTCTTCGCCAAGAATAATATCATTCAGCGGTTGTACATCAAACTCAACGTTTTCCCTGCCTACTACAGTTGCATTTTTCATCAATCGGGAAGAGATCTCGGAGACCGCCTGGGATAATTGTTTTTTTGAACTGCCTTCCTTTAAAGAAACATAAGTATATGTGGAAGGGCCATTGTTCCATAGTTCAGAAATAGGAGAGAGCTTTCCTGATCTTTCAAGGTATGGTAGTGAGGATATCGAGACCAGGCATTCAAAATTTATATGCGATTTATCTTTTGCTTTAGCCAGAACACCTTTTACCTCGAATTTTCCCAACTCCCCCAATAAGAGGATTTTTCCTAGCGGGTCGGCATTTCCGAAATATTTTACGGCAGTTTCCTCGGTTAATACAATGCTATTGGGATTTATCAATGCAGAAGAAGCATTTCCCGATTTTAGCGGGAAACCGAACACTTTAAAGAAATCCGGGTCAGTGAAAGCAGCGGTAATTGCCAATTCTTTGGTTTCAGCACTGGCAGTTCTTGATCCGATTGGATAAATTCGGACGGATCCATTCAGAAAATCATAGTCTTTTGAAAGGCTACTTGCTAAAGGGAGTGGCGATGTCGCTAGTCGATATTCTCTTCCTTGCCTATTAGTGAGTTGCGTGATGATGCGATATGTTCTGCCAGGATGGGGATGAAACTTATCATAACTGATCTGGTCCTTCAGTGCGACCAATACAATCAAACATACAGACATACTTAATGCCAACCCGAAAATGTTTATAAATGCAAACAATTTGTGGCGGGCCAGGTTCCGGAATGCTACTTTAAAATAATTTTTAAACATAGCCCCCCTGAACGGGGGAATTAATAATTTATAAAATAGCATGTATTTGTACATGGCTTTGATAATTATTTTAAAAACGGGTCATAAGCCTGCATGTGATATTCAGATGTTTCTTTTTTATCGTTGAGTATTGCATCCCAACTGGTACTATCACTATATTTCCAAAGAATATCATTGGAGGCCTTGTTATTCGGCAGCATCATGATGGATGAATCGGTGATCTCCGTTACTTTCCAATTTAAATGATCTCCCAGGTAATAAGCGCCATCTTTCCAATACACCCTGCTTTTTGAAGAATGGCTACTGTCTTTTCCATTCCAGTCATAGCTGATTATTTCCAGGGTGCTGTCATTCGCAAACCTGTAGATCTCGTAGAAAGGTTTGGTATGATGGGTACCTCTCCATTTCCCCTCTATCCATTTTAGTTTATGAAGATCTTTCATCGAATAGGAAATGGTAACAGGGATTGTTGCCGTACTATCTTTTGATTTAATGCTGCTGTCGATCTGTCCGCAGCCCAACACTGTGAAAATTGATATCAGCATGTATTGTGTCCTCATAAATAGATATTCATTCTAACATACTCCTCAGTTAATTTATTCTGATCGTAATGATCTTACGGGGTTCATCAAAGCTGCTTTAACAGATTGGAAACTGATTGTTATAAGCGTAATTACGATCGCAACAACTGCTGCCATTACAAAAACTCCTGCTCCGATAGCTAAGTTCATTCCTGCTAAATAACGAAATCAATAGGCAAGCCGCAATACCAAGCGCAAAACCGCCAATCTGTATAGCTGAATACATTTTTTGTTTTCGCAATTGCCTAAAGGCGGCTTTCAACTAATTCCTAAACATGTTTTGTTATTTTACAGTAGGGCGGTTTAAGGTTCACGAATATGTTCATTGATCGATTGTGCCAAACTCATTATAATTACAATTTCATCTTCATCTATCTGCCCCCTTTCAACCATTCATCTCTTATCCCCGCAGCACATATCAAGATGAAAACCAACGTACGGACCCATAAAAAACCTTAAACCTTAAACCTCATTCCGCCCTTAAACTCTTCACCGGGTTGGCAACTGCGGCTTTTATTGACTGGAAGCTTACAGTTAGTAAAGCGATCAGTAATACCGCCACGGTAGTTAAGCCAAACATCCACCAGCTGATACTAATGCGGTATGGGTAATTTTCCAGCCATTTGTTCATCACCCACCAGGCCAGAGGCGAAGCAATTACGGCGGCCAGTACAATCAGCCTTAGAAAATCACCGGTGAGCTTTCCTGCTATTACCGCAACTGAAGCGCCGAGGACTTTTCTGATACCAATCTCCTTGGTTCGTTTCTCCGCTGAAAGTGTTGCCAGTCCAAACAATCCAATGCTTGAAATAAAGATGGTCAATACAGCACCAAATGTGAGTATTTGTTTCCATTTTGCTTCACGTTCGTATTGTTCTGCATTCTGGGCATCTTTAAAATTGTGCTTATATGGTTGAAAAGGAAAAAGATTTTTGAAAGTTTTTTCTATTTGAGCCAGGGCCTGTGAAGTATTGCCATCTTTTATTTTTATGAACACATCGCCGAATGAATACCGCGGGCTCATGGTGAAAAGCTGCGGTTCTATTTTTTCAGCAAGTGACCGATAGTGGTAGTCCCTGATAACACCAACCACGTTGTATTTTTTATTATAGTAAAAGAAATCTACCTGTTTCCCTACAGGATCTTTCCATCCGGCAGCGCGTGCAAAAGATTCATTGATGACCACCGATTCAGCAGTATCTGATATGAAATTATTCGAAAAATTTCTTCCTTTTACAATCGGAATTTCGAACAGAGAAAGATAATTTTCATCGACATGCTTAAAGTCAAATGATATTTCTTTTCCTTCATTGATATGGGCGATGGTACCCCATCTGCCACCCTGGTCGGCGCTTATCTTTTCGATGGAAGGATTCTTTAGTAATTCATTTCTGAAAATATCCAATTTTTCCTGAAGAATGTTTCCCGTATTCACGATGGCTATATTTTTATCATTATAACCAATATCAAAATTCATGAGGTAACTGAACTGTGAATAGATGATCATGGTGGCAACAATAAGGAAAGTGGCCAGCGCAAACTGGAACACAACCAGGCCCTTCGATAGATAATTCTTTCCGGCTAACCTGAATCTTCCATACAAGGTTTGTACTGGGTTAAATCGTGATAACACAAGTGCCGGATAAAAGCCCGCCATCAATCCGGTTAGCAGGAATAAGAAAATATAACCTGCTATCAGTTTTAAATCGAATAGATATGAGAATGCCAAAGCCTTATTGGCAAGTGTATTAAAATAGGGAAGTACGATCTGCACCAGCAGGATGGCAAACAAAAATGCAAAAAGACTTAATATAAATGACTCTCCCAGAAATTGTGCGATCAATTGTTTTCTTTGTCCGCCAACAACCTTGCGGATTCCGATTTCCTTTGCTCTTTTCAGGGAATGTGCAACAGAGAGATTGATAAAATTGATACAGGCTATCAGGAGTATGAATAAAGCAATTCCTGTTAGAATGTAAGAATATACGGGATTACTGGCATCGGTTAAGCCGTTGTCGGAAGGGAAATCAGTACTCAAATGCATTTTTTGAAAGGACTGCAGATTAAAACTGACTTTATCTTTGAATCCGTATTTTTCCGACATATCCTTCAGTTCGTCTGCGGCCTCAGTACGAAATACGCCGGCGAATTTTGCTTCGACTGCTTCTATATCCGCGCCCGGTTTTAAAATAACAAATGTGTTGAGAAAAAAATTCACCCAGTTTTTGTCTTCAAACTGGGTCAGCTGAAACTTAAACGGTACCAGCATTTTAATCTTGATAGATGAATTCTGCGGCGATCTTTTGGCTATTGCTGTAACCACAAAGGGTTCAAATTTCTCACCCGTATGCAATTCCAATATTTGCCCAACTGCATTTTTTTTACCAAAATATTTTTCTGCGATCTCCTGTGAAAGAACGATACCGTGGATATCATTAAGAGCTGTTTTTGAGTTTCCAGCCACAAGCGGAAAAGAAAAAACAGAGAAAAAATTAGAATCTACATACAATGCTTCCTCGCGAAAGATCTCATTTGCATGTTTTATATTGAAGAAAGCGCTCTGTACCCGAACATAATCTTCCACTTCAGGTACAGCCCCTTTGAAAGTTGGTCCGGGCATCATGCCTGTGCTGCCTATTTTGTCTACATTCCCATCCGCTCTCGCAATGGTTGCAGTAATCCTATAAATATTATCCTTTTTCTTGTGGAAACGATCATAGCTCACTTCATCTTTGCTATACAGGAATATCAGCATGCAGCATGCCAGCCCAACACTTAAGCGCAGAATATTGATAAACGAAAACACTTTGCTGCGCCAAAGATTTCGAAGTGCAGTTATAAAATAGTTTTTTAGCATAAACCCTGCCCCCTCACCCCCGGTGGGGGAATTTGAATGGTTATATAAAATTGTTAATGATTCATACCCGCTGGTTCATCGTTCATCTATTAAAGCACACCCCACATGAAGACATCAACATCTCACTAACTTCGTACACCCAACTTCGTGCACCCAACTTCGTACACTCAACTTCGTACATCCAACTTCGCACACCCCACATCGTGCATATTTCTCATTCTGTTCTCAAACTTTTCACCGGGTTGGCAATTGCTGCTTTTATCACCTGGAAGCTAACGGTTATTAATGCAACGCATACTGCTACAATGCCGGCAACCAGAAATATCCACCAGCTAATACCTATCCGATACGCAAAATCCTGCAACCATTTATTCATTATCCACCACGCGATCGGTGACGCTATTAGAGCAGCGATAAGTACGGGTTTGAAAAATTCTTTTGATAATTCTCCGATAATGCTGATGATGCTGGCACCCAAAACTTTTCTTATTCCTATTTCCTTTGTCCGTTGTTGGGCGGAGTAAATCGAGAGACCAAAAATTCCCATACATGCAATTAATATGGCAAGAAATGAAAAGTACCCGAAAATCTTTCCAAGTTTTTTTTCGCTTGCATACATGGAATTGACAACATCATCCAAAAAAATATATTCGAAGGGCTGGTCCGCATTAAATTCTTTGAATTTATTTTCAACTGCGCTTAGCGTGTTGTTTGCATTGACCCGGATATACAAATATTGAAACCTGCGAGGTAGAATATGCATTACAAGAGGCTGAACAATAGTTTTAAGCGGCGTGATATTAAAGTCTTGCACAACACCTATAATCTTGCCGCTCTTAAGCACCGAATTAGGCAGTACCCATTGAAAAGACTTCCCCACGGCATTCTTGGCAGATTGCCAGCCTAATTGTTTAACTGCTTCCTGGTTAATAATAAACCCTTCGTCTTCATCAGTAGCATATGTTGCAGAAAAATCCCTGCCTTCCACCAATTCCATTTTCATTGTTTTTACAAAATCATGATCTACAAATAGCATTTGCATCGAACGGTTTTGTTTGTCAGCTGCATTTTCCTCGTGGATCAAATTGACAGGAATTTTTGTACTGGGTATTGTGGAGGCTGCTGACACGGAGATCACTCCGGTGGTATTGAGAAGTGAAGTTTTCAGGGATTTCAGTTTTTCAGTATCAGCATTTTTCTGGATAGTGGCAACAATGACTTTCTCTTTATCAAACCCTAATTTTTTATTTTGAATAAAATCAAGTTGCCTGTAAATGAGTGCGGTACTGGCTATAAGGGCAATAGAAATAACGAACTGCATCGTCACCAGAACTTTTCTTAATGAACTTCCCTTACTGCTTTTTTGAAATGTGCCTTTTAGAACTTCAACCGGTTTGAAAGAAGATAAAACAGATGCCGGGTATATGCCGGAAAGCAGGCCCACTACAGCTGTTAAGATTATGAGCATTAGTAGAAATGGAGAATTGCCTGAGAAATTTACTTCAAGCTTGCGTTCTGAAAGCATTTCAAAAACAGGCAGTGCAAGAGCAACTATACCAATTGAAATTATAAGAGAAAAAAAAGCAATTAAAATTGACTCCGTTAAAAATTGTTTCACAAGTTGGTTGTGCTCTGCGCCTACTACTTTTCTCATACCTATTTCCTTTGCTCTTTTAAGTGAGCGTACAGTTGATAGGTTCATGAAGTTTAGACAGGCTATTAACAAAACAAATAATGCAATTCCTGAAAAAATGTAAACGTATGTTATGTCACCATTAGCCTCCAGTTCGCCAACCATTTGAGAATGGAGGTGTATATCAGCTAATGGCTGAAGATTAATTTGTTGTTTGCCATCCGCATTCGGATTGTTGTCTATATATTTTGCTGAAAAAGATTTGAGTTTATTATCCATCATTTCTTTTGATCCGCCATCTGCTAAAACAACATAGGTGTTATGCATGTGATAAGACCATAAACCGCTCATATCTCCCAGCGTTGACATGGAAATGAGGCACCCAAACTTAATATGAGAATTAGCTGGGGCCTCGTTAATAACTCCCGTTACCTGCACATCGATTGTAGAAGTAAATGCTGTGGTGGCTTGTAAGGTTTTACCAATCGGATCAATGTTGCCGAAGTATTTTGTTGCGACGTCTTTCGTAAGTACGATGGAATTTGGCTGTGCTAAAACATTAGCAGGATTGCCTTTTATTAGCTTGAAAGAAAAGACCTCAAAGAAACCTGAGTCAACAAATAGTACGTCTTTTATAAAAGTATGTTCCTTTCCTTTCTCACCCACAAGAGTTCTTTCATCTTTCAATAAACGAACGAATTGCTTTATCTCCGGGTAGTCATTTTTCATTAATGGCCCCCAGGGCGCAGGGGTTACAGCAAGTTGCTTTTTTTCTTCCCCAACCTGTGGTACTGAAGTTATTCTATAAATGCTTTTTGCTTTCAGGTGAAATTTGTCGAAACTTAATTCATTTTGGATAAATAGAAGCATCAGGATGCAGCAAGCCAAACCGATTGACAATCCTAAAATATTAATCGTTGAAAAGACTTTGTTTTTCCAGATATTCCGCCAGGCGATCTTCAGATAATTTTGTATCATACAATGCTTTTTGCTGTTGTTTCGGTCAGCTGGATCACATCTTTTTGAAGAAGAGTTTGTTTATATGCAGCCCATTAATGGTGATACTTTGTGGCAGCTTGATGCCGAGACCAAAATCAATGGCGCCGTTATCGTTTTTGTTTATAAAAACACCTTCGACCATTTCTTCGTTTCCGTTTTTATTAATCATGGCCGCCTTGAACAAGGCATCAGTTATCACTATATTCTTCAACTTGTAAAAAAGGTCGTTGATGCCATCGTTATTACCTTTTATTAGTATGGCTTCAATCGTATTTTGTGTTATGATAAGTTCTATTGTGTTTCCCAAATCCTGTACTGTGTACACGCCTGCATACTCGTATTTGTTTTGTTTGATGACAGGTTGAGAAATTATTACTCTGTTGAGCTCTTTTACAACACCGTATTTTTCCTTTTTTAAATATTTTGATTTGCTGAAGTCTTCTTTGGCTATTTGTTCAGCTTTTTGCTTGTCACCGCTTTCTTGTGCCATTGCAAATGACTGGGCTAATATGAGCATCGTGTATAAAAAGCGAATGTGTTTCATAAATATTTTTTGTGGGTTTCCAATTTATTCTGTTCTCAAGCTTTTCACCGGGCTTGAGATCGCTGCTCTAATTGCCTGGAAACTCACTGTTAATAGTGCGATCAGTAAAGCGATGGCTCCGGCTATTGCGAATACCCACCCGTTGATGCTGATCCTATATGCGAAATCTTCCAGCCATTTATTCATAAAAATCCAGCACAGGGGAGTGGCGATTAAAAATGCGATTAGGATAAGTTTTGCAAAATCCTTCGAAAGAAGTGTAACGATGCCCGAAACACTTGCTCCCAAAACTTTTCGTACACCGATTTCTTTTATCTTTCTTTCTACAACAAAAATGGAAAGCCCGAAAAGACCCAGGCAGGCGATCAGGAGAGACAAACCGGAAAATCCATAGAAGATTCCCTCCATCTTCTTTTCATGTCCGTATTGCTTTGCAATGCTTTCATCAACAAAGGAATATTGTAGTGGAACATTCTGCACCCTGGATTCCCAGGTTTTTTCAATATGCTCAATAACATTGCCGGCATAAGCCATGTCGATTTTTACGGAAAGTCTGCTTCCGCGCGTTGAATATCCAATCAACAGCGCCTCAACTGGTTTATGCAGGCTTTCGAAATTAAAATCCTTCACTACCCCGATCACGTATCGCGTGTCATCTCCTTTGCCAAATTTTCTCCCGATAGCATTTTCAGGTTTTTGCCAGCCGAAGGTTCTCACAGCGGCCTCGTTTACCAAAACTGATTTAGTAGTATCTGTAGGCATTTGATTGGAAAAAAACCGACCTGCTGCCAGCTGCATATTGTAAGTATTGAAATAAGTCGTGTCAACATATAGGTTGTACAGACTCGTCGAAATTTCGTCGCCTTTAAGATTTTCTGTTGTTGTCCATCCATTGCCCAGTCCGCCAACAACATTCTGATTGTGCTTACTTACATTTAGTATATGCGGATTTCGAAGAAAATCATTTCGGATAACATTGTATTGATCAATAACGGCTGATTGACCGTGGAAACGTATTTCAAGAATGGCATCGTCATTAAAGCCAAGGGACTTGCTTTTAATATATCTCATCTGCTGGTTGATTATCAATATAGAAGCGATCAACGCAATGGTCATCGTAAATTGAAATACAACCAGTGTTTTCCTGATCAGGTTACCCCGTGTGCTTTGCAAGAAATTTCCTTTCAGGGTAGTGGCGGGGTTAAAAGACGATAAAATCGCTGCCGGGTATATTCCGGCAATGATGGAAATGAAAAGTATCAATCCTGCAAGCAGTAATAGGTTGATGCCGGTCAAAGAGAATTGATAGGGTTGGCCGATCCATTGCGAAAAGGAGGACAGCACCATTTTGAATAATATTAATCCAAGAAGAACGGCAATGGTGCAGGTGATAAAAGTTTCAATGAAAAATTGCCTGAGCAATTGTATTTTGATAGCTCCGATTACTTTTCGAACCGCTGTTTCCTTTGCCCTTTTGATAGCTCCGGCGGTAGTGAGATTGATGTAGTTGATACAAGCCAGTAACAGTACAATAATTCCCACAATTGAAAATACCCTTACCCTTGCAAGGCTACCATTATTGTCGGCATCATAACGCAGGTTCGATCTTAAGTGAACATCGAGGATCGGTTGTAAATGATATTTGTACGACATTTTATTTTCCTTCCATTCTTTCTCGGAAAACCGTGCAGCAATTTTATTGATTTCTGTTTCGACCCTTTTTGATTCTTTCGGATCTTTTATTTGAACATACGTCAGTGGCCATCCACCTACCCAAAAGTTATCAATATCAAACTTCCATTGTTCGTGAGCCATTCTTCTCATGAAAGAAAAAGGGATCAGAAAGTCGAACCGGATCTGTGAATTAACCGGGCTGTTTGCAGCAATGCCACTAACAATCATCGGGTATTCTCCTTCTACCATGATCGTTTTGCCAATGGGATTTTCCTTTCCGAAATATTTTGTAGCCATGGCTTCGGTTAATACTATGCGATCAATAGATTGCAATACCTGCAATCCATTTCCCTGTACCAGGTCAAAGCCAAAAAATTGAAAGAAATTTGAATCAACCACCAAAATATTCGATTCGAAAAATTCATTGTTGCCGGCTTTAATCTTGTATTCTTCTTCAAACAAGCGACAAGCCGAAGTTATAGCGGGCAATTGTTTCGGTAATTGCGCTCCGAATGCGGGGCCGGAGGGCGCCTGCGAAAATGATTCGCTTTCGCTTTTAAATGTATTGGTTAAACGGAAAATCTGATGGCCATTCGGATGAAAATTGTCAAAGCTCAATTCTCTTTGAAGCCATACGCCAATCAGGAGACAAACGACAACACCAATAGCCAGGCCGGAAACATTGAGGAATGTATTCATCTTGTTCCTTACAAGATTGCGATATGCTATTAGAAAAAAGTTTTTGAGCATAGAAAATCATTTAATGAACTATCGCAGGGATCATCCACCGCTGGTATATATGCTGTAAAATTTATCGCCCCCGGTTGCTTTACTTAAAATGTACGACACTTTACGTATGAGTTATCAATACCAGCGCTATGCCAATAGAAAACTATTTTATAATCAGGGAGTTAAGCAGGATTTTGAATTCGGAGTGTTCATAAACGGACGGTCGGTCATCATAATCGTACACTTTCGCGAGAAGGTGTAAGGTTTAAAGTTTAAGGTTTAAAGTTGACAGATCAGGAATAAATTCTTGTAGTCGGCCATGATCATTGTACACTTTCGCGAGAAGGTTTAAGGTTTAAAGTTTAAGGTTTAAAGCTGACAGATCAGTAATAACTTCTTGTGATGAGAACCTTAAACCTTAAACTTTAAACCTTAAACCTTTTTACTCTGTTCTCAAGCTCTTCACCGGATTCGCAAGGGCTGCTTTTATTGCGTGGAAACTTACGGTGAATAGCGTAATACATAGTGCCCCAAAAATGGCGGCGCCAAAAATCCACCAACCTATAGTGGTGCGGTAATGGTACTTCTGAAGCCACTGGTGCATGCCATACCATGCCAGTGGCACTGCAATGAGGCAGGCAATAATTACCAGCAGTATGAAATCCTTAGATAATAATTTCCATAGATTGAAAACAGAAGCACCTATAACTTTTCGTATGCCAATTTCTTTGGTGCGCTGCTCGGCTACAAACGATGCCAGGCCGAATAATCCTAAACAGGAAATAAAAATGGCAAGCATGGCAAACACACTCGCTAATTTCCCAATGCGTTCTTCATCACCGAATTTTCTTGTGAAATCCTCATCTACAAACTTGAACTCAAAAGCAGCGGCAGGGTCGTATTTTTTGAAAACATTTTCTATTTTACTAATGGCATCTTTGGGCGAAAGCTTTGGATTTATTTTCAGTATAATTATATTACCCCTTTCATTAGTACAGTGATACAATGATGCACGGATAGGCTCATAAGGCGATTGAACCAACATGTCTTTTACAATTCCTATTATTTTATATGGCTTATCTTCCCATGTGATTGTTTTACCGACAGGATCTTTCAGGCCGATAAATGCAGCAGCGGACTCATTTAAAATAAATGCAGCGGAGTCAGTAGCAAATTCTCTGGAAAAATCGCGGCCTTCTTTTATTTTCCAACCGATTACTTTACCAAATTCGGGAGTAACTCCGGAGTTAGGAAAATCAATTGCCAGGTTCGGATCTTTTCCTTCCCAATTAAAGCCACCATTCGTATTCCAGACATCTGTAGTGGGACTGGTTGATTGAGTCATCTCCACAATTACACTATTGCTTTTCAACTCATTTCGCAGGGCTTCGAATTTAGCGTGAAGTACTTCATTTATTCCATTCGTAACAAGGCTTTCCCTGTTGTAACCAACCGGTCTGCTTTTGGCATGCTGTATTTGCCGGTACACCACAATGGTTCCTATAATTAAAATTACCGATACGCAAAACTGTATTACTACCAATACTTTTCTGGGAACGGAGGCAAAGCGGCCAACGCTGAATGTTCCTTTTAATACTTTAATCGGCTGAAAAGAGGATAAATACAATGCAGGGTAACTTCCTGCAATCAAACCGGTAAAAATGCTAAATCCAATTCCTACCAACCAAAAAACCGGGTTGAGCCATAACAGAGATAATTTTTTGTCAGCAACATCATTAAAAAATGGAATAAATATTACCACTAAAATCAGGGATAAAACAAAATAAAAAACGACGACCAAAAAAGACTCGCTGAAGAACTGCAATATCAACTGACTGCGAGCCGAACCAATGGCCTTTCGAACCCCCACTTCTTTTGCTCTTTTTTCGCTACGCGCCGTGCTTAAATTCATAAAATTGATACAGGCCAGCATCAATACAAATAACCCCACAATTCCAAAAAGCCATACGTACTGAATACGACCACCAACGTTGATTCCATTTTTAAAATCTCCCTGCAAATGCCATTTTTTCATTGGCTGCAGAAAAACTATCGGCTTGTACCTTTTCTCTTCTGCCTTAGCAGCATCCAACTTTACATGTTTAATTTTTGCAGAAACTTTTTCCATATCCGCATTGTCAGATATTTGTGCAAAGGTTTGCGTAAAGTTGCTGCCCCAGGGATTTTCCATTTCTTTAATCCATGGATTTTGGATTAAGTAAAGTTGCCATGGCAGAATAAAAGTCAAATCCCTGAACGAGGTATTGTATGGCAAATCTTCATAGACGGCGGTTACTTTTACATCTGCTTTATTATCTAATTTGAGTACTTTATTAATTGGTTCTTCACTACCAAAATAAGCTTTGGCAAGAGATTCAGAAAGCATGATAGAATAGGGCTCTTTCAACCCATTGCCTATTCCTTTTACAATTTTTAACGATAGCATTTCTGCTACTTCCTGCTCGAAAAAGGAACCGGACTTAAGCAGTTTCTTTTCGCCGTAAGCAAGTGTATGCTGAAAATTCCAGGAAGATTGTAGTACGTATTTAAAGTCGCTGCCATATTTATTTTTGATCTCCCGAGCCATCAATGCAGGGTTAGCAAACTGGGTTTCTATTTCACCATTGTAAGTTTGGTGTTGCATTACCCTTGCAATGCGGTCGTAGTTTTTATGATACTTATCAAAAGATAGTTCATCCCATATCCACATCCCGATAAGCATAGCTACAGCCATACCCACTGCCAGGCCACCGATATTAATCGCGCTATATCCTTTGTTTCTAATAAGATTGCGCCAGGCGATCTTGAAATAATTTTTTAGCATAAAAACCGCTTCGCCCCCTAAGGGGCATTAAATGATATTAAATATTGTTTATAGCTCATAGTGCATGTTCAGCATTCAAATAACCTCATCCCCCCACTGCGCTCAGACTGAAGAAAATCACAAGACATCGTACTTCGTACTTCGTATTTCGTACTTCGTACTTCGTACATATTCCTCATTCCATTCTCAAACTCTTCACAGGCTTACTCAACGAAGCCCTGATACTTTGATAACTTACCGTGATAAGTGCAATGCAACCAGTTGCCAAACCAGCCAATGCGAACATCCACCATTCGATATCGATCTTATAGGCAAAGCCCTTTAGCCAAACATTCATAGTATACCATGCGATCGGGAATGCAATAAACGTGGCGAGGATAACCGGTTTTAAAAAATTAGCGGATAACATGGCGGCAATATCCGGCATCGATGCCCCCAATACTTTTCGAACGCCAATTTCTTTTGTGCGCTGGGTGGCAGTGAATGTTGCTAAGCCGAAAAGGCCGAGACAGGAAATAGCAATTGCTAAAAACGCAAAGATGTTCGCGAGTTTACTCACGACCTGTTCACTCCTATAAAGATTAGTGTATTCCAGATCGGAGAACTGATAAGTGAATGGGATTTTTGAATTTAATTGTTTGTTTAATCTTTCCAGTCCTGCAATCACTTCCTTAGTTTTAGCCGCTTTCACGCGAATAAGGATTGTGCCCCAGCCCCAGTTCTCATCCAGCCTGATGATCAGGGGTTCTATTGTTGAGTGTATGGAAGCGAAATGAAAATCTTTGAGAACTCCTATGATTGTGCCCTTTCGGTTACCCCAGGTTATCGTCTGGCCAAGAGGATTTTTATATCCGATTTTACTGACAGCCGTTTCGTTGAGAATATAACTTGCCGAATCCGTTCCGTATGCTGGCGAGAAGTCGCGGCCTTCTTTAAACTGAAGGTTCAGTGTTTTTGCAAAATCATATCCCACAACTCCATCAGCAAAGGACACCGATAGATTGGGATCCTTTCCTTCCCAGTTTATGCTTCCTGTATGGTGTTCGATTACAGTTGGTGAATTTCTCATTTTGGAAATTGTCTCTATGCCGGTTATCTTTCCCGCTTCTTCTTTATATAAAGAATATTTATTGATCAACTCACCTTCAATCGGAATGTATAAAAGATTTTCCCGGTCGTAACCGATATTTTTAGTTTGGATATAATTCATCTGGCGATAAATGACGATCATGCCTACGATAAGAACAATGGATAGCGTAAATTGAAATACAACCAGTCCTTGCCGAAAGAAAGTGGCTCGCCAACCGAATTTTAAACTGCCTTTTAAAACGCTGACAGGATTGAGCGAAGACAAAAATAGGGCAGGGTAGCTACCGGCAACGAGGCCGGTAATTGTAAGTAATCCAAACAGTGCTCCCCAAAAACCAGGTTGGGTAAGAGGAAGAGAAAGTTGTTTCCCGGTAAGATCATTAAAAGCAGGTAAAAACAAGACTGCAATGATCATCCCAACAATAACCGAAAAAAATGTCAGGAGCATGGCCTCACCCATAAATTGGCCAATCAGGGCTGAGCGAACAGCCCCGATCACTTTCCTGACGCCTACTTCTTTGGCGCGCTTTGTTGAACGTGCAGTAGCAAGGTTCATGAAATTGATACAACCGATTATCAGAATGAACGCTGCAACCAATGTAAAAAGTCTGACATATTCGATGCGGCCACCATCGACATATCCATTTTTGAATGAGGAATAGAGATATTTTTCCCTATATCGCTGCAAAGCCAATTCTATGGTTAAGCCTTCGCTCTTTTTTTGATATCTGTAAATAAAATCTTTGATTTTAGCTTCAACTTTGACGGCATCGGCTTCCTTTCTTAACATTATAAAACTTGCAGGACTTGTATTTCCCCAGTTATTCACCCACTGATTCTGCTTAACAAAATCTATCCAGGATCTTAAAAAATCAAATTGTTGTGACGAATGGTGGGGAATATTTTCGAAGACCGCGGTCACCAGTAACGATTCTTTGTTTTCAAACCGTAGCATTTTCCCAATGGCCTGTGCGGGGGCGCCAAAAAATTGTTCCGCCATTTCCCGGGAAATGGAGATCGATCCGGGTGAATTTAATGCGGTCGTAGCTTTCCCATGTAACAATGGGTAACTGAACATGCTGAAAAAATCTGCACCGGCGAAATATCCCTGCATTTTATTCATCTTGCCATTCACTTCAAAAGTATTATGGGTGCCCGGGGCCGAGGCATACTCGAATCCGCTGGCATACTGAACTTCAGGGATCTCTTTTTTTAGTTCCCCCGCCAGCAGGCCCTGTGTAGGATAACTGGCTTCTACTTTTCCGTCTTGATGCCAGCGTTCATAGACCTGGTACAATTGTTTGTTATTTACATGAAACCCATCCACGCTACGTTCGTCCTGTACCCATAATATGATCAGCAGGCTGCAGGCAAGCCCCAGTGCCAAACCACAAATATTAATGAACGAAAATGCCTTGTTGCGGATCAGGTTCCGCCATGCGGTTTTAAAATAATTTTTAAGCATAAAGCCCGGCCCCCTTACCCCCGTTGAGGGGAATTCGAAATGGTTATATAATTTGTTTTAAGTTCAGTGTTGGTAGCTTATACACACACAATTGAGAGTTCATAGCGGGATTTTAAAGCTAAAGTTGTTTGATTTCTCATTCAAGATTCACTATTCACCACTCACTACTCACTGTCATCATCCCTTCTTTATTTCATTATTCACAAATCCCTTCATCGCTTCCCATACTGCCGGGAAATTGCAATAAAAAATAACATGTCCACAGCCTGGAATAATCGATAGCATTGCCCCGGGTATTTGTTTGTAACTACTCACCACTTTGTCAATATTTGAATAATTGTCTTTATCACCGGCCATTACCAATACAGGACACTTAATTTTTTCAAATGTTTCATTGCTGATCACATCATTGTTATAAAGGTTATTCAACATGGCCAGGGTTTCATTCCATCGCTGAGGTTCTGGCATTAGTTTTCTTAAGCCGGCGAAATAGTTCCCCGCTGTTTTCAACAGATCTGTCTCATTATAATTAAACCGCTCCGTGGATGCGTTGTTTTTTTTATCGCCGGCACCCATCGCAACTAGTTTTATTACCGTTTCCGGGTACAACGCTGCCATTTTATACCCGGAGTAGGCGCCATCGCTGAAACCAATCACGGATGCTTTTGATATGTTCAAATGCTTCAAAAGCGAATAAGCATCTTCTGCTCTTTGTTTGTATGTATATGGTTGCCTGCCAATTTCTGATTTGCCATGTCCCCGTGTAGCTAAACAGATCACCCGGTGATTTTCCGCCAATTTTGGGATCAGGTGTTCGAATTCGCTGATGTACCCATACACACCCCCATGCAACATCAGAATTGGATCACCATTGCCATATACCTCATAATATAATCGGGCATCGCCTGCATTGAAGTATTTTCCTGTTTCCGGATTGTTTCCGTATGGTATCGTTGCAGCACTTGTTCCGGTAGACCGCCGTGTGATCCTGAGGTTCGCAAAGGCAGCCCCTGAATTATTGCCTACCCATAAAGCAAAGTCCCCTTTGGTGGTACCGGTTAACTTCTCCACTTCAAGACACGGTTTGCCGGCATTGTCAACAAACACTTTGATCTGTTTGCCCGTAACAGTGATCTTTACATGGAACCAGGCATCCGGATTTGGAACCGGGTGCACTTTGTTCTCATATTTTCCCGGATGATCCTGTCTTAATTTTTCCCATGGGAAACCTGGCATCGAAATGTATTGTACGGCTCTGCTTCGTCTGGCAGTATCAGTATTAACAAAATTGAATGGACGAAAATATATTGCATCGTATGTACTGCTATCCTGACCGTGAAATGCAACTCCGACAAAACTTTGCTGCAATACATTTTTACCTCTGATATCGAGTTCGATGATGCCCTCTCCAAACTCAAAATCTTTGAGGATCATTGCTCCGTCATTAGGTGTTTCGCTTACCCTGATCCCTTTTTTTCCTTCCTCTGTGACAGGTTGGGCAATGCGGTTCACGAGTCTCCATTTATCCCTATCCTGCAAATCCGGAGAAATGGTTTGAGCATTGGTATGTATACACAAAGGCAGGACAGCAACTAATAGCTGAATTAATTTCTTGTATATTTTCATTTGAGAGGATATTTTACCTTTTAACAAAATAGTTCGATTCTTTGACACCAAATTTGTAACTGAGCACTGACTACTCACCTCTCACCAAATCATTCTGTTCTCAAGCTCTTGATAGGATTGGCAATAGCCGCTTTCACTGCCTGAAAGCTCACCGTCAATAATGAAATAAAGATTGCTGAAGCACCCGCCAAACCAAATACCCACCATTTTACATCAATATGATAGGCATAGACTTGTAGCCACTTGTTTGCTGCCCACCACGCAATGGGGAAGGCAATGCCATTCGCAATCAAAACCAGTTTCAAAAAATCTTTTGATAACAATGAAGCAAGATTGACTACACTTGCTCCCAATACCTTCCTTACTCCAATTTCTTTTACTCTTTGCTCCGCTGAATAGGTTGCGAGGCCAAACAGACCTAAGCAAGCGATGAAAATAGTTGCCAGTGCCACCCAAATCAGAAGCGTTTGGCGACGCTGGTCTTCAACATAAAATCTTGCAAGCTGTTCGTCTAAAAAATGGTACTCGAAAGGGTCGTTTGCATCATTGTTTATCATTACCGATTTTAATTTATCCAGCGTGCCTTGAATATTTGTAGAACTTATTCTTGCGGTATAATAATCAATAACGTGGATGGGATTTAAGCTATACGCGAGAACGAGGGGTTCGATCTTATCCCGCAACGACTGAAAATGAAAATCCTTAACTATTCCAATTACCCTTGGCTTAAATGGAATATTTGCTTCATTAAGAGGGGTAAAAGCTCCTCCTGTTTCGGCCGAGGCCGGAATTTCAACGATCTGATTTGCTGGTTCGGTAATACCCAAAATCTGAGCGGCCGTTTCATTGACAATAATATTTGCTGAATCATTTGTATTCACAAAATTTCTGCCTTTCAATAATGTAACCTCAAATGTTTGTAGGAAATCTTTATCCGCACCAAACATATATGCTACTTTATGTTCATCGGGGCTTCCGGTATTTTTTATTTTGATGGTTCTATACGATTTCCATTCACCAGGTACTCTTGATGTAACCGAGACATTTCTTACCGTCGGAATTTTCGCCATTTCATTTTTTACAGCTTCGAAATTTTCTCGTGCTTTCCGCGTATTTACATCAATCACCACCAGGTGCTCTTTATTAAAACCTAAACTGGTATTGTTTAAATAGCGAACCTGCAGAAAGAGAACCATCGTCCCGATAATCATGATGACGGAAATGGTAAATTGGAAAACAACCAATCCTTTTCTTAACGATAAATCACTCTTATTTTGACGTTGCAAACCTTTTAATAATAAGACAGGTTTAAAACGGGAAAGCAATAATGCCGGATAACTGCCTGCTAGCAGGCTACTAATTGCTACAAAAGCAATAGCAAGCAGCCAAATACGTGAATCCGTTGAAAGCCCGAGAGAAAGCTGTTTATGAGTAAAATGATTGAAAGCGGGAAGCAAAAGGTTAACAACAATTAAAGCAATGATGAAGGAAATTGCTGTTACTATCAGAGACTCCAACAAGAATTGTTTAATTAGATGGCTTTGAAATGCACCAATTGTCTTGCGAACACCAATTTCTTTCAAACGGCTGGAAGCTCTTGCGGTAGTCAGGTTCATGTAATTGATTCCTGCTATTAGCAAAATAAAAAGAGCTACAAAAGAAAATATTTTAATGTACAAAGGATTTCCCTGGGCAATAGCTTCTACATTGGAATTTCTGGCACCATCAACAACATTTTTGGAGTTCAAATGGATGTCTGTTAATGACTGGAGACTGAAAGAAAAACTGGTGCCAGCGGCCGGTTTGAAATTATCATGAACCAGCCGTGTGAGTTTCCCTGAAACAGATTCCGGATTTGAATTTGATTTTAGCAGGGCATACACTGAAAAATTATTTGATAGCCAATCACTGGCCGCCAAGGTCCTGTAAAAGTTCCCGTTTCTGAAAGAAGCTTCAGACGTTATTGAATTGAAATCAAAACTTGAATTGCGCGGTAGGTTTTTTAAAATACCAGTAATTTTTAAAGGTGATTCCATAAAACTGAACTGTAAAGTTTTTCCTAACACATCGATTTTATTAAACAGTCTCATAGCAAGATCCTCATTAATGATTATCGAATTCGGCTCTTGCAAAACAGTTTTTTTATCTCCCGAAAGCAAGGGGAAATCAAAAATTTGTAAAAAATTTTCGTCCGCGACGGTTACGGTTTCCTGGAAATTGACAGGGTTTTCAGGATTAATAAGATTAGCCCGTCCCATTCTTTGAACCCGTGTTGTATTTTCTACCTCCGCGATTGTTTTCTTCGATTCCTCCGCCAATTTATAACTGGCAGCAGCAACGGTAGTTGTTTCGCCATTTACATTTTTATGCTCGATTACCCGGTAAATCCTATCTGCTTTGACATGTTGTTGGTCGAATGTAAGTTCATCAAAAAGATAAAGACCAATTAGTAAAAAGCAACTGATTCCAAATGTCAGCCCTGCTATATTGAGTGAAGTGTACAGCTTGTTTCTCCAAAGGTTCCGCCATGCTGTTTTAAAATAATTTTTTATCATGAGCCCTCCTTAATCCCCCGGGGGAAAGGGGAAATTTTCATAGTTAATATTTTATGTATGATGTTCATAGTTCATTGTTTTTGGTTAAATAATTAATTCACCGCTCACCTCATCCCAGCCCTTCTCCCAAGGAGAAGGGGACCAGGCATTGAATATTTATCATCTCTTGAACTACTATTTCGTCAATTTATTTCTAATCAAGGTCTTTAACACGCAACCCACAACGCGTATCAACATCATACACCCCCACATTGCACTTCGTACATCTAACTTCGTACATCCAACTTCGTACATCCAACTCCGTACATCAAACTTCGTACATCTAACTTCGTACATCCAACTTCGTACATCCACCTTCGTACATCTAACTTCATACATCGTACATATTCCCTCATTCCGTCCGCAGCGATTTCACAGGATTTGCCAATGCTGCTCTCACGGCACGGTAACCGACCGTGATCCAGGCAATCGTAACAGAGATCAGGATGGCGAGTACGAAAAACCCTGCTCCGAGCTTTATTCTGAATGTGTAATCCTTGAGCCATTCGTGCATAATGTAATAGGAGACAGGAGCCGCTAATGCAAAGGCGATGATGATTAAAAGCATGAATTCTTTGGAAAAAAGAAAAACGATTTTGCCAACACTTGCGCCCAATACTTTACGGATACCAACTTCCTTTGTGCGCTGTACTGCCATAAAGGAGATGAGTCCGTATAAGCCGAGGCATGAAATAAATATAGCGATGCCGGCAAAAATTTTATACAATTGAGAAAGCTGGTTTTCCTGGCGGTAAAAATTATTTATTTTTTCATCTAAGAACTCCTGTTCATATACATAATCGGGAAATGTTTCACTCCATAGTTTTTGGATAGAAGCAAGCGTGGTTTTTACATTGACAGGTTTTATTTTAATGTTGATATTCTGGTAAAGTGCTTTCCATGAACCCAATACCACGGGTGACAAGGGATCGCGTAATGAATTCGAATGGAAATCCTTTATCACTCCTACAATTGGTGCGGTTACTTCTCCGTCCCAGAATTCAATCTGCTTGCCGATGGCATCCTGTGTATTCCGTATCCCTAACTTTCTGACCAATGTTTCATTTACCACGAATTCACGCACTGTATCAGCCTGTATATATGGCCTGCCGGCAATAAATTCCAGATCGTAAATATTAAAATAGGAGGTATCTGCCCATTTAAGGTTCGCACCGAATTGGGTGCTCTTGGTTGATTTGTTGAATTTAAAATCACTATGCCAGTTGCCATCATCGGAAGGGCTCGCGTAACTAAAACTTGCCTGCTGGATGCCGGGATTCAGTAAAAGCTGGTTGCGTAGATAATCAACTTTACTATTGCTGATACTATCCCGTGGAACCGGAACAGTGAGAATAGCTTCTTTGGTAAATCCAAGAGAGGCGTTCCTGAAATAATCCATCTGGCTTACTACGATCAGTGTTCCAATGATCAAAACCTGTGAAATGGCAAATTGTAAAACCACTAACCCTCTTCGAAGAGAAATGCCACCGATCATTGTTGACGATACTTTACTTTTTAATGCGGTGATCGGATTAAAACCTGAAAGCACAATGGAAGGATATAACCCGGATAGTACAGTGACCAATGCCGTAACAGTGACGAGAACTGCCATCAGCAAAGGATTTTCCGTAAAATTTATTTTTACTTTGATCTGTAGGAGTTTATTTAAAAAAGGCAAGGCGATGGTGGCTATGCCCACAGCAATGATGATAGCAAACAGGGTGATTAAAAATGTTTCACTGAGAAACTGGATAGCGAGTTGCGTGCGGTTGCTGCCCAATACTTTCCTAACGCCTACTTCCCTTGACCGGTTTACGGCCTGGGCAGTAGCCAGGTTAATAAAATTGACACAGGCTATTACCACCACAAATACCGATATCAAAAATAATGCGGTGATCAGGTCTTTTCCGAAAACACGATCATTGAAATTCCCAAAACGGTCATCAAAATGCATTTCGGTAAGAGGTTGAACAATTAGACCATCTTTGGCATAATCGGCCGGTTTGTGTTTTTTATTAAATCCTGCCAGCATTGTATTGAATTGTGCTTTCGAAAGGTTCTCCGGTAATTCAACAAAACAATATGCCTGGCTGAAAGTACTTACCCAATCATTGAGATTTCTGGCAGTATTCATATTTTTCAGTGAAGCATAAGAAACCACCATCCTTAACGGAAAATCCGTATTTGAAGGAGTATTTTGCAGGATACCTGTTATTTTGAAAATATTCTTGTTGTCAAATTTGATGGATTTACCAATCGCCGTTTTCCAGTCGCCAAAATACAGCTCTGCCGTCTCCCTGGTAAGTACCACGTTATTGGGATCGGTCAATGTCTGTTTTGCATCACCTCCCAGCCAGGCAAAATCGAACATTTCAAAAAACTGAGGTTCAGCAAAAAAAATTCCTGTCCCCCTGAACTTTTTTGCAGGCTGATCTGTGCCATCCTGCGGAATAGTAACCAACCTGTTGCTGTTAAATATGGCAGCCACTTTTTTTAACTGTGGAAAATCGATACGTAGCGCTTCAGCTACCGGGAAAGGAGCGCCTGGTGAATAAGATACCCCATCGGGGGATTTAAATTCGGATACGACCCGGTATATACGATCTTTCTTCTTGTGAAAGGCATCGAAGCTGCTTTCATACTGGATCACTAGAAAGATTAATAAGCAGGCAGCAATTCCAACGGCCAGGCCTGTTATGTTGATAGCTGCATACGTTTTGTTACGAAGCAGGTTGCGGAATGCAATTTTGAAATAATTTTTGATCATGGTTTTTTCCCTTTAGTGATAGTCCATAATGTAGGGTTTAAGGTTTAAGGTTTAAAGTTTAAGGTTTAAGGTTCTAGGTTGGTAACTTTAAACCTTAAACTTTAAACCTTAAACTTATTCCGTTCGCAACGATTTCACAGGATTCGCAGTAGCTGCTTTAATAGCTTTCATGCTGACTGTTATAAGAGCGATAGATAAAATGATCAGGGCCGGTATTATAAACATCCATGGGTTGATATTTATCTTAAAGGCATAGTTTTCGAGCCATTGTCTCAGTAAGTAATAGGTTATCGGTGTTGCAATGACGAATGAGATCAGGATAGGATTCAGAAAATCTTTTGTCAATAACAATAAGATATTCGGGATACTGGCACCGGAGATTTTCCTGATGCCGATCTCCTTTGTGCGTTGCGTGGTTACGAAGGAGGCCAGTCCAAATAATCCGAGACAGGCAACTACAATGGCAAGTACGGCAAACAGACCAAATGTTTTTCCAAATTGGCGATCGGCCTTATACTGTTCCTGAAAATGCTCATCTAAAAAGAAGTACTCAAATGGATTGCCGGGAAAGAATTTGGTCCAGTTGATCTCGGCAATTTTAATGATCCCCGTCCACGAAATATCTGCCTGCTGTAACTTGATTGAATAATAATTGTCACTATCGGGAATTAATCTGAAAATATGCGCGTCATAAGCTGCCCGTAAGGATTCCTGGTGGTGGTTGGTGACAACGCCGATAATGGTATAGGTATCTCCCCAAAATTCGATGCGCTTATTCAACGCATCTTCCAACCTGGTAAATCCCATTAATTTCACAGCGGCTTCATTAAAAATTACCGCGTTCGGATCAGTACCATACTGTTCAGAAAAATTTCTTCCTTTCAGAATTTTCAAACCATAAGATTCAATGAAATCATAGTCGATGCCAATGATGCGGTATTGGTTCGATTTTCCCGGGTCACTGCCCACAAGGCGTATTCCACCTGCATTCCAACCTACTTTATGACCGGGTACTTCGGTAGACGCTGAAACTTTCCGGATAGAGGGTACCCGCAACAAGGCAGTCTTAAAAGCATTCAATTTATCCTCATAAGTTGAATCCGTTACATTCGGTCCTCGAAGTACAAGGGTTTGATCGATCTGTACACCCAGATCCTGCTTTTGCATGTATTGGAGCTGGCTGTAAACACTGTAGGTGCCTACCATCAACGCCACCGATGCAGCAAACTGAATGATAACAAGCGACTGTCTTAAGAGAGATCCATGTTTTGTTTTGACCAGTTTTCCTTTTAAGACCTCAATCGGTTTGAAAGAGGACAGTACAAAAGCAGGGTAGAGGCCCGATAAAAATGTTCCACCTATGAAAATGACGGACAGGGCAAGCCAGAATTTTCCATCTGATAACAATGAAAAGCTGATTTCCTTTCCGGTTAACGAGTTGAATAAGGGCAGCGAGATGATCACCAATAAAAAAGCCAGTATCACTGCGAAAAGATTTATTAAAAATGATTCCAAAAGAAATTGGCGGATCAATTGAAAGCGGTAAGAACCCATCACTTTACGAATGCCCACTTCTCTGGCACGATCGAGTGCACGGGCGGTAGAAAGATTGATATAATTTATCCAGGCGATTACGATAATAAAGATTGAGATGATCAGCAAAAAGCTGACAGATTTTCCATTGCCGTTTACTTCGGCCTCCATCATGTAATTGGAATAAAGATGAATATCCCTTACCGGTTGAAGGTGATATACAACAGCTTCGTTGGTTTGCTTCATTCCGGCTCCGATCCTTTTTTCAACAAGCTTTGCAATTTTTGTCTCCACGGTTTTCGGATCGGACCCGGGCTTCAAAAGCAAATAAGTATAGAAACCATCCCAATCAAATTTTGTTTCTGCTTCCGGACTGGTGAGTTTTACAAACGTGGCGAACGACAGCAATACATCGAATTTCAGATGAGTATTGACAGGCATATCACTCACGACGGCAGTGATCTTATAAACCTCTCTTTTATTCCTGCTGATTGTTTTTCCCAGGGGATCTTCAGAACCAAAATATTTTTTGGCAGCGGAAACGGTAATGGCTGCTGTATTGGGTTCTGCCAAGGCGCCTCTTGATTTTCCCTTTACAACCGTATAAGAAAACATCGGAAGAAAATCATCATTGGCGAAATACATTTTCTCTTCCCTGAATTTTTTATTGTCGTAGTTTAAAACACCTCCTGTTTTCGTGAGCTTTGCAAAAGATTCCACCTCCGGAATTTCCTGTTTGGCCGCAAGACCGATGCCTGCCGCCCCTGCCGCCCATTGTGTGCTAATTTTTCCTTCGTTGAAACGATCCTGTTGAACACGGAAAATACGGTCACTTTTTTCGTGGAAATTATCATAGCTTAATTCGAAACGCACATATTGCAGGATCAACAGACAGGCCGCTATCCCGATAGCCAACCCGAAAATATTGATCATCGAGAATATCTTATGCTTGAAAAGATTTCTCATTGCTGTTTTGAAATAGTTTTTTATCATACACCCGGCCCTCTTATCCCCGGTGAGGGGAATTTGAATGGTTATATAAAATTGTTGATGGTTCTCGTTCAAATTCACCTCATCCCCGACTCTTCTCCTCCATTCGACCGCGCTCAGGACTGAAGGGAGCTACACCTTACACCTCACATCGTACATCGTACATCGTACATCGTATTTCGTACTTCGTACTTATTATCTCATTCCGTCCTTAACGACTTCACAGGGTTTGCGATGGCCGCTTTGATTGCCTGGAAACTCACCGTTACCAGTGCGATCAAAAAAGCAATTACACCTGCCGAAGCAAATACCGGCCAACTGATCTCCTTTCTATATGCGAAATCCTGTAGCCAATTGTTCATTACTATCCAGGATACTGGGGCTGAAACGGCAAAAGCGATCACTACCAGTTTTAAAAAATCAGCTGAAAGCAATGCGACGATCTGGCTACCAGAAGCACCTAAAACTTTCCTGATACCAATTTCTTTGATGCGTTGATTGGTTGATAAATGTGCCAGACCAAAAAGTCCCAGGCAACAAATAATAAATGAAAGGATCGTTGCAATGCTGATCACCTGGTGCCATCTTTGTTCCTGCAGGTATTGTTTTGCATTCAGCTCGTCCAGAAAATTATAGTGATAGATAGCATTAGGCATGGCGTTCCTGTATATCCGTTCCATGGCTGCCATCGCATGCTTTTGTTTTGATTTTTCGAACTTTACCCAAATGCCTCCATCGGGCCATTCATTCATGTACATTACCATCGGGCTGATCGGCTCGCGCAACGATCCGAAATGGAAATCCTTTACAACCCCGGTGATCATTTTCTGGCAACTATCATAATACCTGTTTATTTTGATGGATTGGCCTATGGGATGTTGCAATCCGGCAGCTTTAACGAAGGCTTCATTAACAATGGCGCCGTTTTTTTCATTTGCAGTCCAGACCGGTGAAAAATTCTCGCCTGCTTTTAAAGGGATCTCCAGCGCGGGCAGAAAATTTTCATCTACATTCTTAAATATTCCTTTAAATACGCGACCATTTACATACATATCTTCAGCGTATCCATCATTTCCAAAAGAAACCATTTTTATCGAAGGTTCTTTCTCAAGTTCATTTTTAAATAAACCGATGATCTGCCTGTAATCTCTGTCGCCACCAATAGCAGTACGGATAATCTGGTTGGGATTATAGCCAAGATCTTTTGTACGTATATAATCCATTTGATTATAGTAAACGATAGTTGCTATCAAAAGAAATACAGTTAGCGAGAATTGCATCACTACGAGGCCGCGACCTAATACGTTACGCCCTGATAATTTCTGCTTGTTGTACAATACTTCAGAAGGCTTAAAGTTCGAAAGTACATAGGCAGGATACACGCCGGTGAGTAAAATGATTCCCGTTAATACTGTTATAAAATAAATGAGCAGCTTTGCATCGAAGGATTCCGAAAGAACCAGTTGTTTGCCCGTGAGGTTATTGAATAAAGGCAATGAAATATTCAGTAATATGACCGATAAAAAGAAGGCCATCACGCAAAGTATAGCTGATTCATGCAGGAACTGGAAAATGATCTGTGTCCTGCTACCTCCTGCAACCTTTCTTACTCCAACCTCTTTACTTCTCTTCAATGAACTAGCAATGCTGATATTTATGAAGTTGATTGCTGCCATCAATAATATAAATAAAGCGATGCCCATGAACATGTAGGAATAAACAGGACTGCTGCCATTGATGATGCCAGCTTCGGCATTGCCGGTTGTTCGCATCAGGGGATTAAGATGGATATCAGTGATGCGTTGTAAACCGTAACTGATTTGAGGATCATACCCATACGTTTTGATATTTTCTGCCAATTGTTGTTTTGCATGGAAAGAGTAAACCTTGTTGAATTTCTTTTCCACTGCACCAATATTTGCATTTGGATGCAGGGTGACAAAAGTTCCCAAATAGGCATTTAGCCAATTGCTATCTTCGAACGAAAGATGCATGAATCTAAATGTGAACAGTGCATCAAACTGAAGTGAAGAATTTTCAGGGGGGTCTTTTACCACACCTGAAATGACAAGGGGTTTACCAAGTTTTTCAAAAGAAGGATCGGCATCGATATTTAGTGTTCTCCCTATTACATCACTGCTGTTGAAGAATTTTTTTGCAGTGCTTTCAGTAATTACTACTGAATTGATATCCTTTAGCACCGTCTTCGGATCACCGCTAAGCAGGGGAAAATTAAATACATCAAAAAAGCTATCGTCTACAAAAAGGGGTTGCAGATTCAGCGTTTTATTTCCCGAAAAAACATCGTTGTAAATATCACCACCCATAACCCGTACATACGATCTTACTTCCGGGATAGCTTCTTTAAACGCAGGCCCCTGAACCTGGCCCGTGCCACCGACAGTTGCGGAACGTGATCCTTTGTTTTCAATTAAAGTGGTGGTAATCCGGTACAGGTGAGGATTGTTCTTGTGAAAGCCATCAAAACCGTGTTCATATTTCCAGTAAAGAACAGCGAGCAACATGCATGTAATTCCAGTAGCCAGTCCCAGTATATTAATAACAGAATAAAGCCGGCTATGCCAAAGATGACGAACTGATATTTTCAGGAATGTATGCATCTGGTTCATGCTAGAGAAGTTTAAAGTTTCAGGTTTAAAGTTTAAGGTTATTTTTTGCGAGATTGAGAGGTTTAAGTTTTAAAACTTTCTTTTTTCAATTACAATAAACTTCAATAACAATTGCCAATGGTTTAAAAACTTTAAACTTTAGACTTTAAACCTTAAACTATTCAGTTCTCAACGATTTCACAGGGTTCGCGATCGCTGCTTTGATTGCCTGGAAGCTAACTGTAAACACGGCGATCAAGACGGCGATGCTACCGGCAAGAACAAATACCCACCAGCCTATCTCTGTGCGGTAGGCAAAATCCTGCAACCACGCATGCATGAAGTACCAGGCTATCGGCATGGCAATGAAAAAAGAAAGAATCACCAGCGTCAAAAATTCATTTGATAATAAATTGATGATCCCCCGAACGGAGGCCCCCATGACTTTCCGGATACCGATCTCTTTTGTACGCTGCATCGTACTGTAGGAAGCCAGTCCAAGCAATCCCAGACAGGATATAAAAATGGCCAGTATAGCAAAATTCAAAAATAGTTTTCCAAATCTTTCTTCATCGCGGTATTGCTTATTAAAAAATTCGTCCAGGAAAAAATAACTGAACGGCCTGTTGGGGATCAGCGTTTTCCATTTGGCTTCAATAGATGCAAGTGTTGCAGTCATATTCGCTGCTGATACGTTTGCAGAAACCAGGTTTGTGCGCTGTTCGATGCGCATACTTAAAGGTTTGATGGGTTCCTGTAATGCGCGGAAGTGAAAATCCTTGATGACTCCGATGATCTTTCCTTCGCGTCCCCACTGTTTGAACCGCCTGCCAATGGCTTCTTGCGGGGAGCTGTATCCGAACATTTTCACCGCTGCTTCATTGAGTACCATTGCCTGGGTAGTATCCGTTAAAAAATCCCTGGAAAATCCACGGCCTGCCAGCACTTTAATTTTGAATTGATCTATATAATTGAAGTCAACAAAATAAAGGTCGAGATTGGCAATTTGCAGATCGCCTTTTTTGTTTTCGATTTCAGAATATGCCCCGGGGTTCCCACTACCTGGAACACTGGAGGATAAAGACGTTGATTTAACTGCAGGGATACCTTTAATGGCCTGTTTAAATGCCTCTGTTCCGGGATCACCGTCTGTGTTCATAACGAGCATCAGGTCTTTTCTAAAACCAAGCGCCCGGTTACGCATAAAATTCATTTGGTCGTATACCACAATGGTTCCGATGATTAAAGCAACGGATATGGAGAACTGGGCCACCACCAAACCCTTTCTTAAAATAATTCCGCGGGTGCCTGTTGCAAATCGTCCTTTCAATACGACCACCGGTTTAAAAGATGATAACACAAGAGCAGGATAGATGCCGGCCAGTAACCCTATCCCAATAGCAGCAAGAAATAACATGAGTACATACCTGGCATTCTGAAAAATGCCCTGACTGACCGTTTTACCTGCCAACTGGTTGAACAATGGAAGCAATAAGGATGAAAGTATAACTGCCAGTAGGAAGGCAATTATGCAGATGATCACCGACTCACCGATGAATTGCCTCGCGAGTTGTGTTCTGGCAGCACCCACCACTTTGCGTATTCCTACTTCTTTTGCCCGCTCAGATGAACGGGCTGTTGTAAGATTAATAAAATTGATACATGCAATCATTAGTATGAATGTAGCTACAACAGAAAATATATAGACGTTCGTGATGTTGCCTGTGTTTTTGCCATCTCTGGTTGAGCGCAGGTATACATCCTGTAATGGTTCTAGCGTCAGTGTGGCATACATCTGGCTTTGCTTCATTTCCTTGCCGTTTCTTTTTTCAAGAAAGGCGGGAAATTTAGCTTGCAACGCTTTTGGATTTGAACCCGGCTTTAATAGAAGGTAAGCGGAAGCACCATAATTTCCCCATTGACCATCCAGGTCCGGATTAAACCTTTTTGTGAGGGTACTCATCGACAGGAGCATATCTGCTTTGATATGGGAGTTTTCAGGGATGTCTTTCATGATGCCGGTTACTCTGGCAGGTAAGCCCTCGCCAAAAAGCAATAAGGTTTGTCCGATTGGATTGCTTTTGCCAAAATATTTTTTTGCCGCCGTTTCGGAAAACACAACGCAAAGCTCATCTCTGAGCGCTGTTTTCGGATTTCCTTTCAGTAGCCTGAAATCAAATACATGAAAAATCGAAGAATCGGCCCACATTGAATGTTCTTCCTGGAATTTTGCGTCACCTTTTCTTACCAGTATCCCCGTGTTACTTAAGCGAACAAAAGATTCTATTTCCGGAAATTCATCCTTCACATTCGGTGGCACAGCCCAGGAAGGACCGCCTGCCTTGATGACCTCAGTGGGTGTTTTGATATCACATACGATCCTGTAGATCCTATCGGCCTTTGAGTGAAATGAATCATAGCTCAGCTCAAACCGGATATATAAAAAGATCAGGAAGCAGGCCGTCATCCCCACAGTTAGACCCATGATATTAATAAACGAAAAAACCCTGTGCCTCCACAGGTTACGTAATGCGATTTTTAGATAATTTTTTAACATAGACCCGGCCTCCTACTCCCCGGTGGGGGGAATTTGAATGGTTATATAAAAATTGTTGATAATTCATAATTGATGGTTTATCGTCCATTGATTAAATCACATCTTACATCCAGACACCCATTCCAAATCGTACATCCTACCTCGTACTTCGTACCTCGTACCTCGTACTTCGTATCTCGTACATATTCCCTATTCATTTCTTAAACTTTTTATTGGATTCACAATGGCTGCACGTATAGACCGATAGCCAACGGTGAATGCCGCAACAACTATTGAAATCAGTATTGACAAAATAAATATCCATGGGCTTATCGGAATACGGAATTGAAAATCCTGCAACCAGTTATTCATTATCCACCAGGCAACGGGAGCGGCAATAAGGAATGCAACCAGGAGTAGAATAAAAAACTCCTTTCCGAAAATCCAGAGAATATGCCCGATCGTACCACCCAGTACTTTTCGAATGCCGATTTCTTTTGTTCGTTGCAGGGACATGAAAGAAACCAGCCCGTACAATCCCAGGCAGGAAATAAAAATGGCAATACCTGCAAATATTTTATACAATAACGAGAGTTGATCTTCCTGCTGATAGAATCTCGCAATATTTTCGTCCATGTAAGAGCTGGTATATGCATACTCGGGAAAATATTGATTCCAGGCAGTTTCAATAGCAGCCTGTGTTTTAGAGATATTTGCTGATCTTAGTTTTACGCCGGTTACCGAATAGCGGTCTTTGCGGGCAAACAACATCAATGGCTTTAGTTCTTCCCTAAGCGAATTGGTATTGAAATCTTTTACAACGCCTACAATTGTTTTCCAGCCGCTGCGTCCCGAACGAATTTCTTTTCCAACAACATCGTTCGGATTTTTAATACCCAGTTTTCGTACCAGCGTTTCATTAATAACGATCTCGTTGGCTGTATCACTTTTTGTAAAGCCTCTTCCGGCTACAATTTTCAATCCATAAGTCTTGAAATAATCTTCATCTCCGGCTTTGCGAAAAATATTGAACTTCTCGTCTGGCTTATGATCAAATCCAAAATTTCCACTCCAATTATTATCGGACGAAGGCACATCTGAACTAAAACTGACTGACTGTACACCCGGTATCTGCAACAGCTTTTGTTTGAATGCACCCTGTCTCGATTGCATAACGCTGTCTGCATTTGCATTGATAATGAACAGGGCTTCCTTATTGAAACCAAGATCTGCGTCGTGTACATAATTCATTTGGCTGATTGCAACGATGGTTCCTATGATCAGTACCTGCGAAATAGCGAATTGTGTTACTACCAATCCTTTTCTTAAAGATGTTTTGCCAACAGTAGCGGAGGTTATTTTATTTTTAAGTGCGAGTACAGGCTTAAATCCCGAAAGTATCAGGGCAGGGTATAAGCCTGCAAATAAAGTTACCACCACAATCAAACCAAGCATGAAGTACATGGTTTGCCAATTCAGCAGGCTGAGTCGTTCCTGTATGGAGGCAATATGTTTTATATAAGGCATACCCAAGGCTGCCACAAAAATTGCTAATACCAGAGCAATGAATACAATAAAAAAAGTTTCACCCATTACCTGACCTAATAATTGCAAACGGTCGCTACCCAATACTTTTCTTATACCAATTTCTTTTGATCTTCCTACCGCCTGGGCAGTAGAAAGATTGATAAAATTGATACAAGCCATGATAACGATGAACACACCTATCAGGGAAAGCGTCCAAAGGGTAGACCTGTTGATTGTGTGATCACCAAAATTGCCGAAGCGATTGTCAAAATGTAATTCGGAAAGAGGTTGAAGAAAACTTATTTTTTTACTTGTTTTCTCATCCTTGTAGTACACCCTGCTCAGGTGTTCGAACTGCGCGTTGATTTTGGCAACAGGTACGTGGTCAGGCAGCAGCATGTATAATTGAAAATTGCTGGTTGTGTTGCCCCAGTCGCTTGTATACCCATAAGTGCTGGCATTGGCTTTGGCTGTTTCAAGGGAGCTTATGATGCCGAGCGGAAAATCAGAATTAAGCGGCGAATCCTGTATGATCCCTTCCACTTTCACAGTAACATCATTGTCTAACATCAAAAACCTGCCAACAGCGTTTTTCCAGTCGCCAAAATATTTTACGGCCATCTTTTGAGTAAGCACTGTTGTATTCGGTTGACTTAAAACATCGGGTGAGCCTGCCAGCCAGTTGTGGTGAAACACCTGGAAAAATTGAGGATCGCAAAAAAAGAAGCCGGTTTCTTCTATGAATTTTTTGCCGGCGGCCGTATTTGATTCTACAACCGTCACCTGTCTGCCATAGCCCGCAAACAATGCCCCGGTCGTAATGCCGGGAAAGGCTAGTTTTACCGCATCATGCGCAGGGAAAGGAATGCCCGGGGTATAATCTACCCCATCTGCAAAATCATCCTGCGTTACTACCCGGTAAATGTGTTTATAATTTGGTTCAAAACTGTCGTAGCTCAATTCATATCTCACAACAGTAAACAATAGTAAACACGCAGCAATTCCTACGGCGAGTCCGCCTATATTAATAAAAGAATATGCTTTTCTTTTTGTTATGTTTCTCCACGCTGTTTTAAAATATGTCATAAGTCCGGCCCCCGGGAGGGGAAATTGAATAGTTATTTAATATCGAATTGTAAGTGATCATTGAACAATTATTCACCATTCACCTTTCACCACTCGCCTCATTCTGAGCGTAACGATTTCACCGGATTCGCAATAGCAGCCCTGATCGCCTGGAAGCTGATGGTTACAAAGGCAATGATGCCGGCGATTACTCCCGCTACTACAAAAATCCACCATGGTATATTGATGCGATACGCGAAATCCTGCAGCCAGGTGTCCATCGCAAACCATGCTATGGGAAATGCAATGACGGCTGCAATAAGAATGAGCTTTAGAAAGTCTTTCGATAACAAGGCAACAATGGTATTCACGCTCGCTCCCAAAACCTTGCGTATCCCGATCTCCTTGATCCGTTGTGATATTGCGAAGGCTGATAAACCAAATAAGCCAAGGCAGGCTATAAAAATGGCAATAAATGCAAATACGGTAAAAATGGATTTCTGTCTTTCTTCCGACTGATACAACCGTTCGAAATTTTCGTCGAGAAAATTATACTGGTAAGGTGTTTCAGGTAAATATTTTCTCCAAGTTTTTTCAATATGTGAAAGTGCAGCCGGAATATTGGTTCCTGCAATCTTAATGGAGATGTTTCCATATGCGTTTGCGGACGTGGGAATGAGCAACACAAGCGGAACTATTTTCTGGTGCATAGATTCAAAATGAAAATCATTAAATACCCCAATCAGTTTTCCGGTTCTGTTCCCATAGCCGAAATCTTTTCCGATAGCGTCTTCACCCGAGTTTAATCCGAGTGCTTGAACTGCTGCTTCATTGATAACAAATGCACCGGTATCGGTACTAAAATCTTTCGAGAATCCTCTTCCGGAAACAACCTTTATGCCATAGGTTGAAATAAAATCCTGATCGGCAGATACGAACTTAATATCTGCATTGGCAGGTTCAAGGGTATCAGATCTTTTAATGCGGGCCCCCATTGCATCCAATAATCTTCCGGTTGGAATTCTTGAGGAACGTCCTGCATTTTTAATGTATGTATTAGATAAAAGTTCAGTCCTGAATGCATCGAATCCGTCATTCAGGCCCGCAGAATAGGGGAGGGTAACAATATGTGTTTTATCAAATCCCAATTCTTTTTGCTGCATGTAGTGCATTTGTCTAAAAACAGTAATGGTACTTATGATAAGGACAATGGAAATAGCAAACTGTGTAGTTACAAGGATCCTGCGGAAAGAAATTGTGCTTCCTCCAACTTTGAACAAGCCCTTCAATACCTGTACAGGCCTGAACGATGACATGAAAAGAGCGGGATATATGCCTGATAAAATTCCGACCACGAATGGAACCAAAGCCATTGGAACGATGACATCCCATCTTAATAAAATATGAATCGACAATTGCTGGCCCGATAGCTTGTTTAACCAGGGTAATGTCAGCCAGGTTAGTAGCAAGGCCAATATCATGGCTAACCATGAAACCAAAACGGATTCGCTTAAGAACTGCGCGATGATTTCTTTTCGTTGTGCACCCACAACTTTGCGGACACCGATCTCCCTGGCTCTCAGTGCAGACCTTGCGGTTGAGAGATTCATATAATTAATACCTGCTATCAGTAAGATAAATAACGCAATGGCAGAAAATATATATACTCTTTTAATGTCTCCATTTTCTTCTGCTTCATAGTCCAGTTGTGAGTGTAGATGTATATCAGTTAATTTTTGCAAGGCAAGGGCCGTTCCCTCGGAGGGTTTGAACTTACCACCCTGTGGCATGTGCCTGTTCAGAAAAGCAGGGAACTGCTTTTCCATTTTTCCGATATCATAATCCTTAGGCAGTTTTATATATGTCAGAAAGGAATTATTGCCAAAATTGGTTCGCAGATTTTCTTCCCCATAAACGGCCGTATCCTTTAACGTATTGAAAGAGATAAGAATGTTGGGATGTACATGTGAGTTAGCGGGGAAAGCTTTATAAACACCGGTAACTTTAAAATTCAACTGGTTATCCAGTCTGATCATTTTATCGAGTGGTTCCTCATTGCCAAAATATTTTTTGGCTGTCTCCTCTGTCAACATGATGCCATAGGGATCATTGAGTGCTTTTGCGGGATTGCCCTTGACTACCTTTACCTTAAAGAAATCAAAAAAATGTTCATCGCCCCAATACACATTTTCCTCATTGAACATTTTTTCACCATAACGAACCGGAGTGCGACCATTGGGAAGAAGTTGGGTAATCTTTTCGATTTCTTTGAAATCATTGACGAGTAGGGGAGCGAACGGAGGGGCCACCGTACCGAGATTCAATGAAACAATTCCCGTCTGCGCATTTCTGAAACTTCTTGTAACGCGATATGTTCTATCAGCATCAGGATGATATTTATCGTAGCTCAATTCATTGATGATATATGTAAGGATCAACAGGCAGCAGGCAATGCCTGCTGTTAATCCAAACAGATTAATGAATGAAATGAATTTATACTTCAGCAGGTTGCGGATGGCTATTTTCAGATAATTGTAGATCATAGCTGTTTTGAAGGTTTATGGTTTAAGGTTTAAGGTTGAAGGTTTAACGTCATTAACTTTAAACCTTACACTTTAAACCTAACCTCATGAATTAACTATACAAGAATATTCTCCGTCACCGTCTGGCCATCAAGCATACGGATGATCCGATGGCTGTAGCGGGCATCGTGTTCAGAGTGTGTAACCATTATGATGGTAGTACCTTGTTCATTGAGATCGGTGAGTAGTTGCATAACTTCATTACCATTGGAAGAATCGAGGTTACCCGTGGGCTCATCTGCCAGGATCAGCTTTGGTTTATTCACCACTGCCCGCGCAACAGCAACACGTTGTTGCTGACCGCCGGATAGTTGTTGCGGGTAGTGATTGCGTCGATGCATGATCTGCATTTTGTCAAGCACAGCTTCCACCCTTTTTTTTCTTTCCGGAGCCTTCACTCCCAGGTATATGAGTGGCAGTTCTACATTTTCAAACACAGTCAGCTCATCGATCAGGTTAAAGCTCTGGAACACAAAGCCGATATTTCTTTTGCGGAGATCTGCTCTTTTGCGTTCGTTAAAATCAGCTACTTCAATGCCATTGAATAAGAAACTGCCTTTATCGGGATCGTCAAGCAATCCAACAATATTAAGCAGCGTTGATTTCCCGCATCCCGAAGGCCCCATCACGGCAACAAACTCTCCTTCTTTTACTTCGAAGGATAATTTATTCAAGGCAACGGTTTCCACTTCTTCAGTGCGGTAAATTTTTTCGAGTTCTGCGATTTTGATCATGAGTGTGTATGTTTGATGTTTGAGGTTGTTGTTTGAAACGTCGACGGTCGACCGACGACCGTCCGCCGGAAGAATTTTTTTCCATATTAACAGATATTCTTTTTTGCAGTTGACGGTTGACCGTCGACATTATTATTCCTTCTTCAGCACCAGCTCCTGCATATCTCCGTAATTTTCATAGCTCGATGTTACTACTTTGTCTCCCGGGTTCAGTCCCTGCAATACTTCATAGTAATCCGGGCTTTGACGGCCTAACTGGATATCTGTTTTGTAAGCTGTTTTTCCCGACTCAGTGACTTTAAAGATCCAGTTACCTCCTGTTTTCTGGTAGAATCCGCCTTTTGCTAGTAATATGGCCTGGGTTTCATCACTGAGTGCTAAACGAATCTGTAATGTTTGTCCGCGACGAATGCCCTGGGGAGTATCGCCCACAAATTCCATATCAACCTGGAAGCGCCCGTTAGAAACCTGTGTATATACTTTCTTGATTTTAAGTTTGTACGATTTCCCGGCAAAATCAAAGCTGCCGGTGAGGCCGATAAAGATCCGGGAGATATAATGTTCATCAATATCCGCTCTCACTTTGTACCCGCTCAAAACATCCAGTTGTCCCAGCGTCTGCCCCTTGTTTTTTGACTGTCCTACTTCCGCATCCAGAGAAGTTAATTGGCCATCTACCGGCGCTCTCACAATAAGGTCACCTACTTTTCTGCGCATAAGCCCCAACGCATTCTGCATTCTTGAATAGGACTGACCCATCTGGCTGATCTGTAGTTTGCCTGAGGCAGAATCATTTCTTAAAGTTTCTTCTGTCAATTTTTTTCTACGGGCCTGGTACTGGTATGTATTTTCGGAAGATCTGAATTCCTGGGAGCCGATCACTTTTTGATCATAAAGCTTTTTATTCAGCTTATATATCCGTTCGGCTTCTGCCATTGCATTATCAACCTCCGCCATCTGGTTTAACTGCCGAATGGTATTCTGTTCTGCGTTATTGCGGGTATTTTGCATTTGCGTCAAAACGTCGAAAACGGCGGTTTCCTGGTTCGACAGGCTAAGTTCGAGATCTGTGTTTGCAAGGCGGAGGATAGGTTGATCTTTTTTCATAATAGCACCATCTTCAACATACAGCTCTTCCACCCGGCCCCCTTCAATGGCATCGAGGTAAATGGTGGTAACAGGAAGAACAATTCCGTTCACAGGAATATTTTCCTGGAAAGGACCTTTAGTAATTTCAGTGATCGTGATACGTTCGGTATCCACATTCAACCTGGATTTGCCTGACGTGAAATAATAGCTGCCAGCTATCAAAAAAATAATGCCGGCAACTCCAGCTATACTAAGGATCCGTTTGGTTGACCATTTCTTTTTAACGACTACTCTATCCACCTTTTATACTTTTATTATTTGCAGTTTTAAAAAAGCCACCTGGCCAATCACAACCAGGTGACTATATGTTCATAATAACAAAACCAACTGGAACACATCCTCGGAACAGTATGCCAATAATATAACTACTATGATTTTCAAATTTTTAAAATCAATTTATCTACGAAGCTGTTCGTTACTGTTACACCATCTGTCCGGTTTTGATACAGTGCCCATAACCAATTATTTATACGTAAAAAACTAATTGACACAGCTTTGTAAATATGGTATAATAATAGTTTCATAATGTTGCATTTAAAACAGAGGGATGACATCCTTGCTCTTGATGATGGGTTTATCATGCAGGGACAAGGATGTCATCCCTAGCAAGAATATCATCCCTCCGGGTCAACAATCTTATTAATCATAAAAATCCCAAGCATCCCAGTGGTTTTAAAAAATGCGAGCATACTAGTCATTGATGACGATATAGATGTACTTACAGCAGTAAGACTTTTATTAAAGACCGAAGCGAAGGAAGTGGTTACCGAAAAAAACCCGGAAAACCTGCGATGGCAGCTATCGAAACAATCATTCGACCTGATATTGCTGGACATGAATTTTACCAGCTCTATCAATACAGGCAATGAAGGATTGTTCTGGCTCTCGAAGATCAGGGAATTTAAGTCGGAGGCGGCTGTGATCATGATCACCGCTTATGGCGACATTGATCTTGCCGTTCGTTGTTTGAAAGAGGGAGCCACGGATTTTGTGGTGAAACCATGGCATAATGAAAAGCTGATCACCACCATTAAAGAGGCACTCGGGCGAAAGGGGCATCCTAAATCCGCTGTTTCTTATTCAGCTACCGCAGATTCGATTATCGGTAAAGAATTATTAGGGCAATCCGAGGTAATGCAGGAGATATTTTACAAAGTGGAAAAGATTGCACCCACCGACGCGAATATCCTTATCCTTGGAGAAAATGGAACCGGGAAAGATCTTATCGCCAAAGCGATCCATCAGCACTCATTGCGGAGTAATAAACCGTATGTAAAAGTGGATGTTGGCGCATTAACCGAATCATTGTTCGAAAGTGAATTATTCGGGCATAAAAAAGGGGCTTTTACAGATGCCAGGGAAGACAGGGTTGGCAGATTTGAAGCCGCCGAAAGCGGCACGCTGTTTCTCGACGAAATTGGAAATATTTCATTGCATCAGCAGGCTAAACTTTTGAGTGTGCTGCAAAACCGGCAGGTAACGCGTCTGGGTACCAACCAGCCAATCCCGATCAATATCCGTCTGATCTGTGCAACCAATCTGCCCCTGGCCGAACTGGCGAATGAAGCCAGGTTCAGAAAGGACCTTATTTACCGGATCAATACTGTGGAAATTATAGTACCTCCATTAAGAAAAAGAGAGGATGATATTATATTACTGGCGAAACATTTCAGCCGGCTTTATAGCAATAAATACCTGAAGCCCGGACTTGCATTTGATGAAAAGGCCATGGATAAATTATTGGGTTACCACTATCCCGGTAATGTGCGCGAATTGCAATACACGATTGAACGCGCGGTGATCATGTCGGAAGGCGAAGTATTAGAACCAAAGGACCTTATTTTTTCACCGATTGAAAGTGCTCTTGCAGCGGCAGATGAGCCGAGGGAAACAAAGCTGAGCGCTGTGGAAAAGAACACCATTCTGCAGGTTATTGAAAAACACAATGGCAATATAACCCGCGCTGCCAAAGAACTGGGATTGACAAGGACAGCATTGTACCGACGGTTGAGTAAATACGATATTTGATGGTGTTTGATAGGATTAAGGTTTAAGGTTTAAACTTTAAGGTTTAAGGTTTAAAGTTTAGCTTTTGGGTGGCACTTGTAACTTAAACAATGACCTTGCAAGCCATTAATTACACCAGGTCTCTATACAAACCTTAAACCTTAAACTTTAAACTGTAAACCTCCCCATGGCATTAAAAAAATTTGAATGGCGTATATTACTCAGAGTAATGCTCTTATTCATTACGCTGAGTATAGCTTCATTCATACTTGTGAAAACATGGTATGTGTACCTGGCATTCATTGTTCCTGTGATCATTTACCAGGTCATTGAATTTTACCGGTTTCAGCATAAAGCTCATGTAGAGCTGGATCAGTTTGTAGAAGCTATTCATTACCGTGATTTCTCGCGTTATTTTGATGTGAAGCATGCTCCGCTCGAATTGCAACCGTTGCGCAAAGGATTTAATGAGATCAATTCAACATTTAAGCTTATTTCAAAGGAGAAAGAAACACAGTACCAGTACCTGCAAAAAATTCTCGAGCTGGTCGATACGGGAATATTGTCCTATGAAATAAATAGTGGAGAGGTTGTATGGATGAATGAGTCATTAAAGAAAATGTTGCAGTTACCCTATCTGAAAACAATTGAGTCCTTATCAAAACGTGATCCCGGATTATATAAGGAAATAATTGAGCTGAAATCCACTGATCATAAAATTGCCACGGCCCATCTCGAAAGAAATGCATTTAAGGTGCTGTTATCCGCTACTGCTTTTCAAACGGATGGCAAAAAATTTAAACTGATCGCTTTTCAAAATGTAAGTGAGGCCCTTGACGAAACGGAATCAAAAGCCTGGCAAAAACTTCTCAGTGTAATGACCCATGAGATCATGAATTCGATCGCTCCCATTTCTTCTCTCGCAGATACGTTAAAGAACCGGCTCAACCAGTCCGTCGCAGAGCTTAAAAACGATTCAGGATCTTTTGATGATCTCGAGATCGGAATTGAAACCATTAAGAGAAGGAGTGAAGGACTACTGAAATTTGCTGAAACATATCGTAACCTTAATAAGATCACGGCACCCAATCTGAAAAAAATATACGTCAGGGATTTATTCGAAAACCTGAACCAGCTGATGCAGCCTACGCTTGAGCAAAAGAATATTGAGCTGGAAATCATTCTCAAAGATCCCGACCTGATGCTGGAAGCAGATACGAACCTGATTGAGCAGGTACTTATCAACCTTGTGGTAAATGCCATTGAAGCTATCAAGGAAAAAGAATTTCCGCGGATTATTTTGTCTACTTATTTAGCCGCAAATTTCAAAACGGTTATAAAAGTGGCCGATAACGGAACCGGAATGCCCGAAGAAGTATTGGATAAGATCTTTATTCCTTTTTTCAGCACCAAAAAAAGCGGCAGTGGTATCGGCCTGAGTTTGTGCAAACAAATTATGATGCTGCACCGCGGCCATATCAACGTACAATCGGTTGAAGGGGAGGGGACGGCTTTTATGTTGCAATTCTAAACTGGTTGCCAGATACTAGATACTAGATGCTAGATACTAGATACTAGATACAATAGATACTGTATGTACATAGTATCTTGCATCAAGTATCTAGTATCTAGCATCTAGTACCTAGTATCTTGTATCTCAAATCGCCATCCCCAACCGATCGTTTTTTTCGGTGCTTATCTTTTGTACATACCATTTCTCAAGCATCTTAACCAGTTCTTCCAATTTTACGGGTTTGCTCAGGTAATCATCCATACCGGCGCGTAGGCATTCTTCCTGGTCGCCCTGCATGGCGTTGGCGGTTAATGCAATAATTACGGGTTGTTTTATATTGCTTTGGCGGATGATCCGCGTGGCTTCAAGACCATCCATCTCGGGCATTTGCACATCCATGAGTACAATATCATAATCATTTTCATTCAATTCATCTATTGCATCCTGCCCGTTTTCTTTCATCACGGCCGTAAATCCAAGGCGAACAAGTATATGGCCGATCAGTTTCTGATTTATCAGATTGTCTTCGGCAATTAACAGGTTCATCGGGAATTGCTTTGCAAATTCTTCCGAAAGCACGTTGGTCATTTTTTTCTCTTCAACAATACCTTTAGCCTGTGGTCGCAGCGCTTCAAGAATATTTTTGCATAGCACGCTTTGCTTGGTTGGCTTATTTAATATTGACCTGAACAAATGACGGTGATTTTTGCTGTATTCTTCGCCTACGGAACTTAATAAGACAATAGGGATTTTAGGAAACCTGGCCTGAACTGATTTTGCAAACTCGATGCCATCCATTTCCGGCATTTGCATATCACTGATGACAAGATCAAACGAAGCGGACTGAGACAATATCTGTAAACCTTCCGCTCCGGAAGTTGCCAGCACGGCCGTTAATTTCCACTGCTCCAACTGGCCTTTCAAAATATTCCGGTTTGTTCTGTTATCATCCACAACAAGTATTCTTTTTCCTTCGAGGCCCGACATATTCTGGTATACATAGGTTTTCAGATGTTCCAGACTTGCCCGCGTCACAATGTTGAAGCTGAAAGTGGAGCCGTATCCGGGCGCACTGGTTACTTTAATTTCTCCACCCATTAATTGTATCAGCTTTTCCGAAATTACCAATCCCAGTCCTGTGCCTCCATACTTTCGTGTGGTGGATGAATCAACTTGTGAAAAGGATTTAAATAGCCGCTTGATTTTATCTTCGGGAATTCCAATACCTGTATCTTTTACTTCGAACGACAAATCAATTTTGCCATCCAGCGAGCTTTTTAAAACATGTACACTGACAAACACTTCACCCTTGCTGGTAAACTTTATTGCATTGCCCACAAGATTCATCAGTATCTGGCGAAGTCTTAGTCCGTCGCCGATTATCTGAACAGGCACATTATTATCTATTTGATACACCAGGTCTAAACCAATCGCTGCCGCTTTTTGACCGAAAACATCCAGCACTTCTTCAATGCAATTGCGCAGATCAAAATCGTGCGATTCCAATTCCATTTTACCGGATTCTATCTTTGAAAAATCGAGTATATCATTGATTACAGTAAGAAGTCCTTCCCCACAGGTCCTGATGGTTTCCGTAAACTCGCGCTGCTGGCTGGTGAGGCTGGTTTCTGCAAGTAATGAGGACATCCCGATCACGCCGTTCATAGGAGTTCTGATCTCGTGACTCATGGTGGCCAGAAAGGTGCTTTTAGCAAGGTTCGCCGCTTCTGCTTCTTCCCTTGCTCTGCGTTCCTGTTCCGTTAAAATAACAAGTTGTTCGGTACGATCCTGGACCTGTTGTTCCAGTTTTATTTTTTGTACTTTAATGATATTTATACGAAACATGATGAATGCAATGGTTGCGCCTACAACAAAACATAGAATAAGCCCCCTAAACCACCAGGTCATCCAGAAAGGTGGAGTAATAGTGAGTTGCAAAGACAAATCTTTTGAAGCCCACGCTCCTTCATTATTCAAACCACGTATTTTGAGCGTATAATTTCCGGGTTCCAGGTTAGTATACGTAGCCGATCGTTTAGTTCCAACTTTGTTCCATTGCTCGTCAAATCCTTCCAGTTTGTAAGCATATTTCTTTTTTTCAACAATGGTATAGTTTAAACTTGCAAACTCAAAAGAAATGACAGAATTTTTATAGGGGATCGTTATCGCATTTGTTTCAGTGATATTTCTCTTTAGAGGCGAAGGATCGTTTTCATCCTGCGCTATCTGCACCTGTTGATTAAAGATCTGAAAATCAGTGAACACCAGTGGAGGTTCAAAAGAATGTTCTTTGATATGAGAAGGAAAAAATTTATTAAAACCGTTGTTACCCCCAAAATACATTTCTCCTGAATTGCTTTTACAATATGCCATTTCCTTAAATTCATCGGATTGCAGGCCGTCAGACACATCATAATTCTTAAACTTGCTGGTTTTGCGATTATAGCGTGTTAAACCTTTATTGGTGCTTATCCACAAATTTTTGTCGGCATCCTCGAGTATACCGAAAGTCACATTGTTAGGTAAGCCGTGTGTTTTTGTATATACTGTAAATTCATTTTTTGTTCTGTCGAAAAAATTTAAGCCACCCATAGTGGCTATCCATAAGTTATGGTCCTCATCCTGAAATACGCATGAGACATTATTATCGCTCAGGGAATTTTTTTTATCGGAATGAGCATATTGAGTGAACTTTTTGGTATTCTTATCAAAAATATTTAAGCCTCCGCCGTGCGTACCGATAATCAGGTTTCCATTATGATCTTCGATGATAGACTGCACCTTATCATCACTGATGCTGGCGGGATTATTCTCATCATGTAAGTAGTAAGTAAAAGTTTGAGTATTGGGATTATATAGATTTAGTCCACCTCCAAAAGTTCCTACCCAGATATTTTTTTTACTGTCTTCAAAAATCGTCCATGCATGATTGATACTTAAGCTGCCATTTTTACCGGGAATGTTTTTAAAATGTCTGTATGTGTTTTTCTTTCTGTTATAAATTGTAATCCCGTCACCCCAGGTTCCGATCCAGAGATTACCCTGGCTGTCTTCTCGAACATTCAAGACGTAGTTGCCGCAAATAGAGTTTGAGTTGCCTTTCTGATTTTTGTAGTGTGTAAAGTTACCTGATGATGGGTCAAACATGTTGAGCCCTCCGCCATCCGTACCTACCCAGATGTTTTTATCAGAATCTTCATAGATACAAAGAACCTTATTGTGGCTTAAGCTGTTTGATGAGGTATGTTTAAAATGAGTGAATTTCTTTGCATCACTGTTCAGATAGCAAACCCCACCTGAAAACGTGCCTACCCACATATTCCCTTTGGTATCCTTGTAAATAGAATGGATAGAATTATTGGTGAGGCTTAAATTGTCAATCTCATCCTGCTCGTACCTTTGAAAGGTGTTTGTTTTAAAGTTGAAAATAGTAAGGCCGCCATTTTCGGACCCGATCCACAAATTTCCCTCATTGTCTTCGCCTAGCGCATGCGCCGTGTTATTACCGAGGCTATTTTTATTGAAGGCGTCGTGGCGAAAATGCCGGAACTTTCTAGTTTTTTTATCCAATAAATTTAAACCGCCACCACTTGTGCCAATCCATAAATTTTTCTGGCTATCTTCAAAAATTGCCCGCACATTGTCATGACTTAAAGATGCCGGATCTTTCGAGTCCTGTCTGAATATGGTAAATGTATTTGTTTTCGGGTTGAACAAATTCAATCCTCCTTTATCGGTTCCGATCCACAAATCACCATCGCTATCTTCGAAAATTTTATTCACCAAAGCATCGCTCAGATTTTTCCCATCATTTTTGGGATGATACCTTGTGAAATTGCCAGAGGCTTCGTTGTACATGCACAATCCGGCGTCTTCGGTACCGATCCATAGGTTTCCTTTGCTGTCTTTTGCCAGGGAAGTGATCAAATTACTTGAAACGGTATTTGGATTTTTAGGATCGTGCTTGAAATGGGTAAAGGTGTTTTTCTGATAATCATATTTATTGACTCCGCCACCCATTGTGGCTATCCAGATATTCCCTTTCTTGTCTTCAACAATATCCCAGATATAACCGTTTGAAATCGTGTTTTTAGCAGTGTCGGGTTTGTAAACGATGAATTTATACCCGTCGTATTTATTTATCCCATCTCTTGTTCCAAACCACATAAAACCTCTGCTGTCCTGTAAAATGCATTTTACATGACTTTGGGAAAGCCCGTCTGCAGTTCCAAGATGATCGAACCTGATATTACCGGTTTGGCTAAACAAGGTAGTTGTGCAGAAGAGCAACAGAAAAAGGGCGCAAAAGTTTTTCATATGGCAATTGTTCACTATCGTGATTCAGAATGATGTAAATGACTAACAGACTGACATTGGATTAAGACCAATCTCCCTAACGTAAATCCCAGATTTACAGGGGCAAAAGCCGTATTTTTTTTACTTAACTAAGTGTAAATACCTCCTGTTACCCATATAAAAACCAGTAAAAATTTTAACAGGAAGGAATTGCAAAATGGGAGCAAGAAACCGGTAATACCAAAATAGTGAGCCAGACGGGGAGCAAGAGAAATATATATTCTAAAGGCTTAGTTCAAGACGTCTTTTAAGCCAGCTGTCTTTCAGCGGAATTACCCACTTGTTCAATAATTCATCTTTGGTTTGAACAAGGTTATTAAAGTAAGGTGTATCGCCGGTAATGTAATTATTCTCAATAGCGTAAGCAAGTTGCGGAAGGGGAAGTATTTGTACCTTATCTTTTACCACAAAGGCCAGCAGCTGCCGGTTAAATAGCTGAACATTAAATACTTCTTCGATTTTTTTCATTAGCCTCACAGAACTATCAGTGCTGCAACCGCTCACTCCGGCAGCTGTTTCATCTGCCATCAGTACAAGGAATTGACCGAATAATAAATTGGCGTATCCTTTGACAGGCGTACCATGCGATTGCCAGGTAAAGACAAATTCGTTTAAAAGCTCTTCCAATTCCAACGCCTCTTTGATGAAAAAAAGGCGATTGCTCTGGTAAATCCATACCCGGGAGTCCGCGGCGAAGTCTTCAGGTATCAAATGCCGATAATTCCAATTCATGATGCAAAAATACAGATTAGCAGAGTAGCAAATTAGCCAATTAGCAGATAAGCCAATTAGCCGATAAGCCGATAAGCCAATTAGCAGGTTAACACAACGTGTCTTTCTATTGCATTGCCTTAAACCTCACTCGATGAATGGTATTTTGCATTCTATTTTCACATTTGCTAATCTGCTAATCCGCTAGTCGGCTAATTGGCTAATCAGCTAATCGGCTAATTCACATCAAGCTCTTAGCTATCAATTCGGCTACATCCATCACTTGTACAGCATCTTCTTTTTCTTTTGATTTGACTCCATCGGTAAGCATCGTATTGCAAAAAGGGCATGCAGCGGCTATGATGTTTGCGCTCGTGCCGATCGCTTCATCAGTTCTTTCCTCGTTAATGCGTTTTGTTCCTTTTTCTTCTTCCTTGAACATTTGAGCTCCGCCGGCGCCGCAGCACAGGCCCTTTGAGCGACATCGTTTCATCTCAACCAGCTCTGCATCCAATGCTTCCAAAACCTTTCGCGGAGCTTCATAAATATCATTGGCACGGCCTAAATAGCAACTATCGTGATAGGTAATACGCTTACCCTTGAATGAATGCGCATCGTTTAACTTTATTTTCCCTTCATCAATGAGTTGTTGTAGAAAGGTGGTGTGATGAATTACATCGTATTGGCCTCCAAGCTCAGGATACTCATTTCTTAAGATATTAAAACAATGGGGACAAGCAGTAACAATTTTCCTGATATTATAATTATTCAAAATCTGGATATTCTGATAAGCCATCATCTGGAACATAAATTCGTTGCCCGCCCTTCGCACCGGATCGCCGGTACACATTTCTTCTTTTCCCAGGATAGCATAACTGATACCGACCTTATCCAGAATTGTTGCGAAGGCCTTTGTTATCTTTTGGGCACGCTGGTCAAAACTTCCGGCACAACCTACCCAGAATAATATTTCCGGTGCTTCCCCTTTTGCCGCCATTTCGGCCATCGTGTTTATTTGCATTATTGTCTTTTTAAAGTTGTGCTGTTAAAACACTGTTGAAATAAGTAAAGCCTATGTTCTTTCTATGTGTCTATGTTCCTATGTGGCAAAGGCTCTTGCATAGTTTTGAAGATTACCTAAGTAAAGTCAATTTACCACATAGGAACATAGAAACATAGCAGGAACATAGAAAGGGCATATTGAGTCAAATATATTTCAAAAAAAATGTAAACACTCTATATACCTGCAAATAAAAAGAGGCATTGTACCTCGCCATCGTCTATTTTTGTATTGTAATAAGATCGTATGACAGTTGATGATAAAACCATACTCATTCGCAACTATAATTTATGGTCGCATCTTACCGATGATGAGTATGAGGAGTTGAACATCGTGCACAATTTCATTGAAACGGCGAAAGACGATTACGTTTATTTTGAGGCCTTTCATCACAACAAGCTTTATTTTATTAAAGACGGATATATTAAGATCGGATTTATCAACGATGAGGGGATAGAGGTTATCAGGGAGATCATTCAGAAAGGAGAAATTTTTGGCCAGATAACCCTTGAGAAAAACAATCTTAACGGGGAGTTTGCCAAAGCCTATAAATCGGACGTTAGCCTCTGTGCATTTACTATCGATGACTTTCAAAAACTTCTTCGCAAAAAACCAGAGCTTGCCCTTAAATACAGCATGCAGATTGGAAATAAGCTAAGGGTGATCGAGAACAGGCTTGTAAACCTTCTGAATAAAGATGTGAGCACAAGACTGCTGCATTTCTTATGGTATCTGATCCAAATGAATCATGGTGAAAATACGCCGCTCGGCTTTCGCATAGCCAATTATCTTACGCACGAAGATATCGCTCATCTTATCGGTGCCAGCCGCCAAACCGTAACCACTTTACTGAATGAATTATCATCCGAAGGAATTCTTACCTACACCAGGCAGGAAATATGTTTTCCCGATGTTAAAAAACTTCAAAAGCGCATTAGTGTCGCATAGACGACAGGACGATTCATTTACCGGGTCTACTTTTGGTAAATGATACGAATACAATTTTCCATTTAAATCGTATGTCTGTAAATAATTTTATATGAAGCAGTTCTTCGTTGGTTGTATTTTGAGTGTACTTGCCCTTGCTTCTTTTGCACAGGATCCATCGCTGCGTAAAAAGCATTTCAATCTTGATAATGGTGTGGCCCTTGCCGGATATGATGCCGTTTCTTATCTGAATCAATCCAAAGCTGTAAAAGGAAATAAGAATTTCTCACTGGCTCATGAAGGGATCACTTACAATTTTTCTTCTGCAGCCAATAAAGAAGAATTTACGAAAAATCCTTCAAAGTATGAGCCTGCATATGGAGGATGGTGCGCCTATGCAATGGGTTCGGATGGCGAGAAAGTCAGTATTGATCCAAAGACCTTTAAGATTGTCAATGGCAAACTAAACCTGTTCTATAATAAATTCTTTAATAATACACTTGAAGACTGGAATAAGGATGAGACCAACCTCAAAAAAAAGGCGGATGCAAACTGGCAGAAAACATTCCATTAATTCCTGACAACTAAAACAAGTAATATGAAATTCTCCGTTATTGCCATCTGGATCCTGCGTTTGCTGGCTGCGGTCATTATGTTGCAAACACTGTACTTTAAATTTACCGCACAGCCGGAATCGGTTGAATTATTTACAACGTTGGGCATGGAACCCTGGGGAAGAATCGGAACAGGGGTTATTGAACTCATTGCTTCCATCCTGATTCTTTATCCCCGTACTACTGGCTTTGGAGCAGCTTTAGGATTGGGGCTGATGAGTGGAGCCATTTTCTTCCATTTAACTATCCTCGGGTTAAAGGTGGGCGGCGATTATGTATTGTTCACTTATGCAGTAACGGCATTTGTCTGCTGTTTTATTCTATTAATTATTTACCGCAATCAATTATTAAGTCTTATCAAAAAAAGGCAATTTACATGAAATGCATGATAAAAATAATAGTCTTACTCATGGTGTCGTCAGCACCGATTATTGCACAGGCCCAACTTCACTCCACCAACCGGTTTGCAGATATCACGGGTACTGTTGGAAGCTCACAAGGCACCTTCGCAGCCTCCTATGTATACAATTGGAAGATCGGTAAACAGCAGAAGATTGAGATAGGCCTTGGAGCCAGATGGACAACCTACCTTGGTACTAAAAAGGATTTCCTTACTGCTGGTCCGGCTGAAAAAACAAGAACATCCACAACTCCGTTTCTTATCTTTTTTGCAGGGCAGCAGGAACAAAATTTTGATACTTTAACTGTTCAGCGGCCATTGACAAACTCTTTAAACCTGACAATCAATCTGGGATACAATCTTTCCCGTAAGTGGTATGCAGGTTTCAATATTGATCTGATTGGTTTCAGTTTCGGCCGGAAAGGAAGCGGCATTCTCACCAGTAATGGAACCACAACGAATGAACCGAATGCAAAACCAAGCAGTTTTAATGTGCTATTGACGGGAGATCATGATAAGGGCACACTTAACTCAGAATTTTTTATCAAGTATCAGCTTGATGACCGCTGGGCTTTAAAGGCAGTTTACCAGTTCATTTTTGTAGAATATGAAACAGTGAACAGAAAACAAACTTTTTCAGACGGTTCTTCGAATGACCGCTTCAGGAATAAGGCCAATAATTTTGGATTAGGAATCGCCTATCATTTCATAAAGTAAACGCTCATGAAAAATACTTTAATTATCTTATTTGCGGGTGCATGCTTATTCTTCAATTCCTGCACCAAAAAAACGTCAACAGCTATGGTGAATGAAATGGTAGATACAACCACTGCCGTTCTCAAATACCAGGGAAATTTTCAAAAAGGGCCGTACGGCACAGTAAGTGGATCTGTGATGATCTATCAAACAAACGGCAAATGGCAGCTCAAACTGACCAATTTCTCAACTACCAATGGCCCCGATCTGAAAGTATATCTCTCAAAAGAAGTACAGCCTCTGAGTTTTATCAAGCTTGGCGATCTGAAATCTACCACAGGGAACCAGGTTTACGACATCAATGGCAGCCCCGATTTCATGCAATATAAATATGCCCTGATCCATTGTGAACAGTATAATCACCTGTTCGGATCGGCAGAACTAATGATGCCGTAAATTTTTAACAGATCGCATGCACAATATTGGTGATTGTTGTGTCGCTTGTTTGGCAATAGATTTGCCGTTTAAGTAGGTATATGAAGAAATATTTGCTGGTAATCACCAGCCTTGGATTTTGGTTGTCGGCCTTGTCACAGGTTTTAAAGCCTGTCGATGATGAATCTTCTGTTAAATTCAGGATTAAGAATTTTGGATTCAGCGTAACGGGTTCGTTCAAGGGATTACAGGGAACGATTCAGTTCAATCCTGATAACTTGCCGGGAAGCAGTATGGATGTCACTGTTCAGACCAAATCGGTCAATTCAGGCGTCGATATGCGGGACAACCACCTTCGCAAAGAGGACTACTTCGATGTTAAAAACTACCCAGTCATGCGCTTTGCTTCGACTCGGATCACACCTTCCTCAAAATCAGGCACACTTTTTATGTTTGGTAAACTCACTATTAAGAATGTCAGCCGTGAAATTTCATTTCCCTTTACGGCAGTAGCCCGGCAGGATGGCTATTTGTTTACCGGGGAATTTAAGATCAACAGGATCGATTTCGGTGTGGGAGAGAGCAGTTCTGTGGGAGATAACCTGACAGTAATGTTGAAGGTATTTGCCCGAAAATGACCAGGCGTGTACAACTGGTCTATAAAAATTGACATGGGCGCATTGTTAATAGAAAAATAATATTATTTTGCATCCATTAAAACAGAACAATGCAATTACAACAAGCTGTAAATAATGTTTTTGTACAACTTGCGGATACCCTTCAACAACTTTCTCACGAGGAATATATCAAGCCCTGTAATACGTTGTTCAATAATACCATCGGCCAACACGTACGTCATATAATAGAATTGTTCCAGTGCCTTGAAAATGGATATGATTCCAATATGGTCAATTATGAAAAAAGGCCCCGTGATATTGCTATTGAAACCGACAAGGATCTTGCGGCGCGGCTGTTGCAGGATATATTTAAAAAATTGAGCAGGCCTAACAAGGAATTGGTGCTGGAAGCCTGCTATGATGAACATACAACCGAATCCATTACCATTACAACAAATTATTACAGGGAAATTGCATACAATCTTGAACATACTATCCATCACATGGCGCTGATACGCGTAGGTATCACTGAAGTTTCGGGAATCCAATTGTCGGATGATTTCGGCGTGGCTTCCTCGACCGTTAAGTATCGCAAACAATGTGCACAGTAACTTTTATTCCTTCGGAACATACTGTTTTTCTAACATCGAACCGCGATGAAAAGCAATGGCGTTCCCCCGCCTCATTGCCTGCCGTATATACTGGTAAATCCGGCAAGATCTTGTTTCCGAGGGATGGGGATGCCGGTGGAACCTGGATTGCCGCCCATGAAAATGCAAATGCGATCGTTTTTCTGAATGGTGGCTTTTTTGCACACAGTCCCCAGCCCCCTTACCGCAAAAGCAGGGGACTTATTCTAATTGATCTGATTGATCATTCGGAACCAACCAATCATTTTCTGACAATAGATTTGAGTGACATTGAGCCCTTTACGGCGATCATATGGAACGACAGCCGTTTATTTGAATGCAGGTGGGATGGTGAGCAAAAACATGTAACAGAACTCGATTCGACCCGCCCGCATATCTGGTCTTCCGTAACATTGTACGATCCTGCCGTTATTGCGAAGAGAAACCACTGGTTTGCAGAATGGGTGCAGGAAAAGAAGACTCCTTTACAGGATGATATATTGCATTTTCATCAATTTACCGGTGACGGCGATTGCTATAATGATTTAAAGATGAACCGTGGCCAGGTTTTCACGGTTAGTGTTACCTCTATGTCTATTTCAAGGGAACATGCACTCATGCGCTACCTAGATTTAAAAAACAATCAATCATTTCAGCAGGAGCTGGTATTTGAAAAATCAATGGCAGGGAAATACAAATAAATGAACAGCATACAGCGCATCCTGCATCGGCCTTTTTTTATCAAATTATTCAACTGGGAATACTGGAGCTTTGGTGTTGTATATGCCTTGTTATATCCTGTATGGATACTTTTATGTTTACGTGCCCGGTCTTTCTTCTTTTTTTCCGCTTCGAATCCTTCAATCGAAAACGGTGGTTTTTTGAATGAATCCAAAAAGGATATTCACAAGATCATTCCAGCCCACCTTTCCCCAAAAACAGTTTTTTTTTCCCTTCCTGCCAATACAGACAGGGTCATTGAACAATTGAATGGCCAGGGAATGAGATTTCCGCTGATCGGCAAACCCGATATCGGCGGCCGGGGAAGGGGCGTGAAGGCTTTAAAAGATGAGTATGATGTAAGATCCTATGTGCAGAATGCTTTCCTTGATTTCCATATCCAGGAATTTGTAGCCTTCAAAAATGAGGTGGGTATTTTTTATTACCGTTATCCCAACAAAACAACGGGAAGTATCTCGGGTATCGTGGAGAAGAAATTTTTGTCCGTAACGGGCAATGGGAAAAACACCATCCGGGAATTATTGAAAAATGAAAAAAGGGCGATACTACAAATGGATAGCCTAGAAACGATGTACGGCAATGAGCTGAATGAAATATTGGAAACAGGCGAAAAGAAAACACTTGTGCCCTATGGCAATCATGCACGAGGTGCCAAGTTCCTGGATGTTTCCGAAATGATCGATGAGGAGCTTACTGCAACCATAGATGCCGTGTGCATGCAGGTGAAAGATTTCTATTTTGGACGGTTGGATATCCGTTATCATACCTGGGAAGAGTTGAAAAAAGGCAAAAATTTCTCTGTGATAGAAGTAAATGGTGCAGGTTCCGAGCCTACCCATATCTATGATCCAAAGCATTCATTGTTTTTTGCATGGAAAGAGATCATTCGCCATTGGATCATTCTCTGGCGCATCAGCCGGATGAACCATAAAAGAGGGTACCACTATCTCAATTTTAAAGACGGTGTCAGGATGTTCAGGGAAGACAAGCTCAATTCAAGAAAACTGGCAGCGATGCCGGAATAATTACGAGATACGAAGTTTGAAGTACGAAGATTGAAATATGACACTTCCCTTCAAATCATCAGCTATGTCCTATACAGGTTTGTATTTCGCTCTTCGTATTTCATACTTCGTATTTCGTACTTTTAATCATGAAGTTGTCGCGCATTTTCATAACGGGGTTGTTCATTAGTTTTCTTGGTACGCTGCCGCTGGGCACACTGAATATTGCAGCCCTGCAAATCTCCATTTCAGATGGGATACGTCCGGCGATTTATTTTGCTTTGGGCGCCTTGTTGATAGAAGTGATCTATGTGCGTATCTCGCTTGTGGCGATGGACTGGGTGAGGAAAAGGAAAAAATTATTTCATTTTCTCGAATGGTTTACGGTTCTGATCATCTCTGCGCTGGCGGTTTCAAGCTTTATAGCTGCTGCGGATCCGGATGAAAAAAAGAATGTAATTCTCTCTTATTCATTTCATCGCTTTTGGCTCGGGGTTATATTAAGCGCGTTGAATCCCGTTCAGATCCCTTTCTGGTTTGGATGGAGCACGGTCCTTTTCACAAAAAAGATCTTACTGCCAAAGAGTACGCATTACAACATTTATATTCTCGGTATAGGAGTGGGTACCTTTATTGGTAACCTCGTGTTCATCTTCGGCGGGCGTTTACTTGTAGATAGCCTGAACAATAACCAGCATATTATTCAGTATGCAATAGGCAGTATTTTCGCCATTACCGCTATCCTCATGTTTTGGAAAATGATCCGCAAGAAAGATGCGATCAGTGAGATGAAGGACGGGAATGCGGGGAAATCTGAATGAATCGATCCTTGTATTCTTTGTCTGTCATCTTGTTTTCTTTTCTCATCTTGTTTTCTTTTCTCATCATGTTTTCTTGTGTCATCTTGTTTTCTTTTCTCATCTTGTTTTCTTTTCTCATCATGTTTTGTTTTGTCATCATGTTTTCTTGTGTCATCATGTTTTTTTCCTGTCATCCCACTCTCCTTCCTGTCATCCCACGCCGCTCCTGTCATCCCACTCTCCTTACTGGCATCCCAACCTCCTTCCTGTCATCCCGAGGTACGAGGGATCTGAGAGACTTACACTTTTTGAGAACCTACCGATAGGTTGACGTCTGAATGATTAAGTCTCCCAGATCCCTCGTACCTCGGGATGACAGGAAGGAGGTTGGGATGCCAGTAAGGAGAGTGGGATGACAGGAAGGAGAGTGGGATGCCAGGAAGGAGAGTGGGATGACAGGAAGGAGAGTGGGATGCCAGGAAGGAGAGTGGGATGCCAGGAAGGAGAGTGGGATGCCAGGAAGGAGAGTGG
>JACMLY010000098.1 GCA_014379345.1 Chitinophagaceae bacterium | reverse complement strand
GTTATGGTGAATGTCATAGATTGTAAAACCACTAGTCTAATCTGCAATTCAATTTAATTCGCTGCATGTACAAAAATTTTAGAGTGATAATGAGCCATCGTTTATTAAGATTATTCATAGCCACCACTATCACTGGTTTATTCAGTCCATCTGTCAATGCACAATCATCGTCCAAAACAGGGATAACAAGTAGTCAAATATCAGCCAATCAACAAACCTGGTTTGTTGCAGGGAGCGGTAACGATGCTAACAATGGATTGAGCAACAAAACGGCATTCCGTACTCTAAATAAAGCTGCATCAGTGGCGGGGCCCGGAGACTTTGTGACGATCAACGATGGTATTTACACAGAGGATCAGGCAGGTGCATCTGTTTTATCGATTACAAAGTCGGGGACGCCTGATGCCTGGATCACCTGGAAATCTGCTCCTGGCGCAAATCCTGAAATACGCCCATCTGGCTGGAACGGTATTCTCATCACCGGATCGTATCATGTAATTGACGGTATCAATATTGTTGGCGGCAACGATGGGATCACCCTCTTAGATGCATTGGAAGATGCAAAGAAAACCACGTCAAATTCCCGCTTTAATACCAATGGCATTTTTGTCAATGGTCGTAACAATCCATCCGATAACAAACCTCATCATATTATTATCCGGAACTGTTCAGTTAGCAAATGCCCGGGTGGGGGAATCGTAGCGATCCAGTCAGATTACATAACAGTTGAAGATTGTACCGTTTTTGAAAATGCCTGGTATATGCGATATGCAGGGTCGGGGATAACGACTTTGAATAATTGGGCATTTGATAATAAGTCAGGGTACCATGTCATCATACAACGAAATGTTGTGTGGAGCAACAAGACTCTTGTTCCATGGGAGAAAACAGGTAATCTAAGCGATGGTAATGGGATACTTCTGGATGTGACTGACGTAGCAGATGGTGCTACAAATCCCAATGCAGACACTGTTGTCAATCGTACGCCCGTTGCGCAGGCTTCCAATCCATCCCTGCGCCCGGAATGGAGCAGTCGCGCATTGATTGCAAATAATATCAGCGCTTTTAATGGAGGCTCTGGCATTCATACATTCCGGACAAAACATGTAGACATAATCAATAACACTACTTACTGGAATGGGAGCGTTGTAAACTATCAGGAGCTTTTTCCAAATCGTTCTGAGGATATAGTCATTTTGAACAATATCATAGTTCCCCGCCCGGGTGGTAAGGTAACGTCTAATAATAAAAATAAGAATATTCGATGGGATTACAACCTGTATCCACAACCGCAAACAATATTTTACGGGTTGAATGACATTGTGGCTGACCCGATATTTAAAAATATTCAAGAATGCCTTTTAGCCAAGATCAGTTTCCAGTTACAAAAATCAAGTAAAGGACTGAATAGCGGAACAAATGACTTAACACAATCCATGGACATTGCCCGTAAAAAGAGATTTGAAGGTGGCGGTATTGATAGAGGCGCTTACGAGCAGTAGAGATATAGGTTACTAATGGAAAAGACAATCACTGCTTAAAAATGAAATGTCATATTAAATATTTATTGCAGTTACTCTTCCCATAAATTCATTTTCTGCCGCATAAATATCATAAAATGAATAAAATATATCGAAGCATCGCATTGTTGATCATTTCTTGTTTTATTCGAGCAGAAACTGCTGCACAATTTATCGATACATGCAAGGATAGAGTTAAAACACCGCTCACAATCAAATGGAAAAGAATTGGTACAATAAAACCGAAAACTGCAAAACAGATCAGTTCATCCCGTATCACTGTGGGTTGCGAGACCCTGGATCGGGATTATACCGTATGGGATAATTATAAGGCTTATTTGCTCCCATTAGGCGTAAAAAAAATACGGCTCCAGGCGGGATGGGCAAAATGCGAAAAGGTTCCCGGGCTTTACGATTGGAAGTGGCTTGACGAGATAATCGATTATGCGGTTGGGAACGGTTTAGAACCTTGGCTGGAAACTTCATACGGCAATCCCGCTTACGAAGGTGGAGGTGGCACAGGTCTCTTAAATTCACTAATGACTTCAGAAAAAGCATGGTCGGCATGGGACAGATGGGTTGAAGCATTGGTTACCCGCTACAAGTCGAAGGTCAAAGAATGGGAAATATGGAATGAACCTGATCACCCGGGTCAAAAAATAAGTCCGGAAACCACGGCGACATTGAATATCCGCACCGCAAGCATCATAAAGAAAATACAACCTGAGGCAAAGATTGCGGGGTTGGCCTTTGCTTCAAATAGCAACACCGAATATCTCGATCGTTTTCTTAAAGTAATTGCCGAAGAAAAAAAGTTGCACCTTTTTTACTGGATCTCATATCATGCCTATACCATGAGGCCTGAAGATGCATATTCCGATAACAAGGTTCCTGGATTGAGAAAGGTCATCGAAAAATATTCTAAAAATATTTTGCTGCGGCAAGGGGAGAATGGAGCGCCTTCAACCTACATACCTGGTTTTGCTTTAGATAAATACTACTGGACTGAATACACGCAGGCAAAGTACAATATGCGAAGGCTCTTAGGTGATTTAGGCCATGATATCGAAACCTCCGTTTTTACCATCATTGATATTTATTACGATTTTGGAAATCCTCAGACGTCTGTATTGAATACCAAAGGATTGATTCAGGCGGATGTAACAAAAGCAGCTATCAGACCTAAGGTGGCATATTACGCGATTCAAAATCTGGCCTCAATTTTTGATAATTCTCTTGAACTGATCACCGGTTCCGGATTTACGACCACAAGTAAAGAATCATTATCTCTTTACCAATATCAGCACAAAAAAACGAAGAACCACCTGGTAGCCCTTTGGCTCGATGGCAAAATGGCAACCAATTCATTTGAGACCACTCCTGTTTCCATAACGCTTGATAACGCGAATTTCAAAAATCCTGTTTGGGTAGATTTAATGACTGGAAATGTTTATGAAATACCGTCAGGTCGGTGGACCAAGACAGGCAGCAGCATTCATTTTTTAGATATTCCGTTGTATGATTCGCCGGTATTAATTACAGAGAAGGATATCCTGCTGTGATTGAAGTCTGTAATTACTCAGGTGTGATGAAGAAGATGCTCAAATAAGATTTATATTGGTTTCTATAATGACCTGGTTGCAGCTTTGGTTGAGTCAATATTAATTATAATGTATTATACATTTCTCCTGTTGCGATAAAAAGTAGTATGAAAAGAAGACAGTTTATACAACAATCCACATGTGCAGGCGCCGGATTTCTGCTTACATCTTTCGTTCAGGCTACGATTGGTACGAGAAAAAAAAACTTTACCCTCTTACTGGTCTCAGGATGGCAGGATGTTAACATCGGCGACATTGGTCACACGCCCGGGCTGCTAAATATTCTCGAAAAATATATGCCTGAAGCGAAAGTAATTCTTTGGAAAAAAAGTCGGGGTGAAGAAGTTCAAAAACTTCTTCATAAAAACTTTCCCAAAGTAAAAATTATTTACGGCAATGTAAATTCCGATAAAGATGGAGATAATGCCGAGATAACAAGCGCATTCCGGGAGGCTGACCTCATGATCCACGGATCGGGCCCGTTGCTGGTTGGAGCTGATCACCTGGCGTCCTGGATAAAGCATACGGAGAAGCCCTTTGGCGTTTTTGGTACAACACTTGAAAACCCGAGTGAATACCACCAAAGCATCCTAAAGAAAGCTGCATTCATTTATACAAGAGAAACGCTTTCAATTCAACATTTAAAAAAAGTTGGAATAGAGGGTTCGCATATACAGTTTGCGCCTGACGCAACATTTTACATTAATATCCAAAACAAGGAAAAAGCTTATCAGTTCTTAAAAGAAAATAATCTTAACAACAAAAAATTCATTTGTGTAATTCCTCGTCTACGGTTTACGCCTTATCATAAATTCAACCCAAATAATAATGGGTGGAGCGCAGAAAAAATAAAGCAGGTTGAGACAACAAATGAAAGGTACAAAGAACAAGATCATGCAAAGCTCCGGGAAACCATGATAGCGTGGGTTCGTGAAACCCGAAACAAAGTGTTGGTTTGCCCTGAGATGACTTACCAGATCGATATCATGGATGAATTGCTTATCGATCCATTGCCCGCAGATGTTAAACCATTTATTGTGAAACGTGGTTACTGGTTACCGGATGAGGCGGCATCAGTGTATTCGCACGCGCATACCGTCATCAGTTTCGAATGTCATTCGCCAATTATTGCAGCGGCTAACGGCACGCCTTGCTTCTATCTTCGCCAGCCGGAAGATACAATTAAAGGACAAATGTATTATGACCTTGGTTTTAATGACTGGACGTTCGAGATTGATCAGATAGAAGGAAAACAGATTACTGAAAGACTTCGTGAAGTTTGGAAGGATTATGGAAAAGCAAAGATCAAACTTCAACAAAGTATGGACAAGGTTAGTGATATCTATAAGAAAAGAACATCCGAACTCGGGAAATTACTGGGTAATAAAGCAACTAAATAATAAGGATGTTTGAAAAATACGTTGTTCATAGTAGTGATAATGGAGGCGCAAATGAAAACTTATGGTAAACTAAAAACAACTCAATGTTAAAAACGTACATATTAATAATATGGTTATTTATTTCTTCATCACTTGTAAGATCGCAGTCTTATGCTTCCTGGTCAAAGGAGGAGTTGAAATTAAATAATGGTGTTGTCGAACGAATTGTCAAACTCCCGTTGAATGAAGGAAATTTTATCACTACATCGTATAAGCCTGTTTCAGGAGAGTTTAAATATTTTAAGCCTTCGAATACAGACTTCCAGTTTGAATTAAATGAAGTTATTTATTCGGGCATGACTAATTGGACATTGATCAGGGTAAAATCAATTTCAGATGAACAACAAGGGAATGGTGCAGCAGTGACTTTGTTAAGCCGGGATAAAAAAGTTGAAGTCACTATAAAGTATTTGCTTTACCCGCAGCTGCCGGTGATCCGAAAAAGTCTGATTGTTAAAAATACCAGCAACGAAGAGATCTCACTTGAATCCGTAGATATAGAGAAGTTAAATGTTGCGGACTATTTGCCAGCCACCTTTAGCTGGGTTTGCAGTGACTATGGGCGAAGGCGCTCTATCGGTCCTTACGAAGGCAACATGCAGGATGCCCTGGTAATTGTGCATAACATGGATTGGTCAGCGGGTATTGCCATTGGCAATGAAGCTACGGGAGTTTTAAAACGTACTTCATTCCTTTGGAATGCGCCTGAAATTTGTGCCGGCTTAACACATAAAAGCGCCCGTTATCCTTTCCGTAAATGGATTAAGCCGAACCAATCTTTTGAAACGCCTCAGGTATTTACAATCGTTTACAACAATCATAAAGCTCCCGAAGAAATCCTGAATACTGATGTGCCCGATTTTGTTCGCAGACACATGGGCATTCGACTTTCAATGCTTGAGGAAAAACCAACATTTGTTTACAATACCTGGAATCCGTTCAAGACAAATATCAATGAAAAACTTATTATGGAATTGGCTAAATCCGCTGCTGATGCAGGGATGAAAGAGTTTGTGATTGATGATGGATGGCAGGATAATTATGGCGATTGGGGTACCGATCAAACGAAGTTTCCCAACGGGCTGAAGCCTGTTTTTGATTACATAAAATCCCTCGGTATGAAACCAGGGTTATGGATAAGTGTAGGCAGTGCCTCAGCCGAAAGTAAAGTATACAAAGAGCATCCGGAATGGTTTGTGCGTGATAAAAAGGGAGATTACGCTAATCTCCAGATCGACGGAAACGATATGGAGGTACGTTCGGCTTGTTTTGCTACCGGCTGGAAAGATTATATAAAGGATATTTTGCTTAAGCTGTCACTTCAATATGGATTGGAGTATATGAAATTAGATTTTGCCGTTGTTACCAGCGCGTATCGTTTCAATAATGAACATTCCGGCTGTTATTCAAAAGATCATCCCAGCCACAAAGATCATCATGAGTCCATGTATGTTAATTATGAGCAAATGTGGAAATTGTTCGATGAGCTTCATTCAGCCAAGCCCAATTTATTCATCGACTGCACATTTGAAGCGATGGGGGGATTGCAGCTAATTGACTATGCCATGCTGAAACATGCAGAAGGTAACTGGCTTTCTAACTTTTTTGGCGATGCGGGTGATAACACCGATCTAAGAGTTCGCAATATGGCATGGTGGCGATCACCGGCAATTCCTGCAACTGCTCTTGTAATTGGCAATCCACAAATGCAGGATACAGGGTGGGAAATGCACATTAAATCTATTGCGGGTGCTTTACCTATTATGCTTGGTGACCCAAGAAAACTGAATGAGAAGGATCTGAACAAATATCGATTGTATGCCGATTGGCTTCAGCTGATGGAAAAGAAATACTCGATCATGAGCTTTCGCCAGGATCTGCCCGGCTTCGGTGAGCCAAAGCAGGGGATGTGGGATGGTTTCCAACGCGTCAATACCGAAACAAAAACGGGAGGAATCATCGGTGTATTCCGGCATGGGGCTGTATCAACAAAGCAACAGGTTACTGTAAATTATCTTGACCCTGGTAAATTATACCAGGTAAAGGAAATGCAGGGCAAAATAATTACTGTACAATTAGGAAAAGATTTGAAAGATAGGGGTTTTGAAATTTTATTGAATAGAGAGTACGATGGGGTGCTTCTTGAAATCAGCCTTCAAGGAAATTAAATCTGGTGCTGGAATGTTTATTAGATCCTATTTATACTACAGTTATTTAAAGAAAGAATATGCTTCAATTAAAAAAGATTTTAACCGTTTTTTGCATCATCTTAAAATGCCAGGCAATCCATGCACAGGAATTTGTAGTTCAGGGTCCGTGGAAAGTAAATTTTGAAGACAGGAAAGAATTTAGCAAGGCAGAGCAAAATGATTCAAATTGGGTAGCGCTTACTGAATTGAAGTGGAGCGATGACCGGAAAACAACTGCAAATAGGGTATTATGGATTCGCAAAACAGTCGTCATCCCTTCAACGCTAAAATCCGAATTTGAAAAAACAGGATTGCTAACACTTAGCATGGGAAAAATTCTTCAGTCTGATAATACCTATTTAAACGGAAAATTGATTGGTGCGACCGGTTCGGGCGATACCTACCGCAATTACCTGATAAATAAAGACGATATTCTATGGGATAAAGAAAACAGGATTGCAATAAGGGTAAGTCATTGGGGTACATTTAGAATGTCGATACTTCCAAAATTTGTATCTGCATCCCCTGAACATTTTTTCGCGTACAGTTCAGGATTAAAAAATGGTGATTCAAAGGCGCCTATTCTTACGAAGAATTTGATTTATCAATTGAGTGTTATCAATAAATCGCCACGAAATGTTGATGGCCTTGCAAAAGCTGATTTCTATAATTTCGAGGGAGTTAAAATTCATTCTGCTCAAAAAAATGTGGTCTTCACGATAGGAAACAATGCCATTGAATTTCCTTATACTTCGGCATCTCCATTTTTGAAAATCGTTTATTCTTTATCTGTCCCTGACTACCAATATAACCATCAATGGAATGGAGAATTTGGTTATCAAAACATCGTGTATAAGAAAATAACACCCCTTGTTGTTTATAAGGCTGAACAAAAATATTACCCTGCTGATTTAGACAAACTAAAAATGGGAGGTTGGTTGGGCGAAAGATTACGAGCAAATACTGAAAAGCGTTTGTATAAAGTAGATGAAGATGCAATATTAGCTGGCTTCATTAACCGTCCGGGAAGTCATTCGTGGATAGGCGAGCATATCGGTAAATTTTTGGAGGCCGCCTGTAATGCATATGAAAATAGTCAGGATACAGCCTTGAAGATACAAATAGACCGCAGCGCCCAGCAGCTTATAGCGGCGCAACGAAGCGATGGATATTTGGGCACCTACGATATGGATAGTTATTGGACAAGCTGGGATGTATGGTCGCACAGATATAATTTAATTGGTTTGTTGCGGTATTATGAATTATCTGGCTTTGAACCTGCATTGAACGCCAGCAAAAAAATCGGCAATTTATTGATGCAGACTTTTGGTATGGAACAAGGGCAGAGGGAGATCGTAAAGGCGGGTGGGCATGTGGGGATGGCTGCTACCTGTATACTTGAATCCATGGCCGAGTTGTATCGGTTTTCAGGAGAAAAAAAATATTTGGATTATTGTTTTTTCATTATCAAAATCTTTGATAGTCCCGGTGGGCCCCGGATCATTACAACCTTAGATTCTGTGGGAAGGGTAGACAAAGTAGCCAACGCAAAAGCGTATGAGATGCTTTCCAATATTTTAGGGATTATAAAACTATATCGCATTACGGATGATGAACAATTTTTAAAGCCTGTACTTGCGGCATGGGATGATATTGTTGCCAACCGGCTGTACATTACCGGTACAGCCAGTTCTTTCGAACATTTTCAGGATAACGACATTTTACCTGCAGAAAAAAATTCTAATATGGGCGAAGGTTGCGTAACCACCACCTGGGTGCAGTATAATTATCAACTGTTTTGCATTACCGGAGAAATGAAATACCTGAATGAACTGGAACGTTCGGTATACAATCATTTAACAGGCGCCGAAAATCCACAGACCGGCTGCGTTAGCTACTACACACCGTTGATGGGAGTGAAGCCTTTCGGCTGCGCCATTACATGCTGCATGAGCAGCGTGCCAAGGGGTATAGCCATGATACCTCTTTTTGCCAATGGAAAAATTGAAAATAAACCGACGTTTCTTTTTTATCAGCCGGGCACTTACACTACCAATGTCGCAAACAATGCAACCGTTACATTTACTACTCTGACTAATTTTCCTGCTGATGGAAATATTTCCATCAAGGTTGATAGAGGCACAACGATACCATTCGCAATTGAATTTCGTAAACCGTATTGGGCCAGGAAGTTTTCTATCTTAGTCAATGGCAAAAAACAATTGGTGAGTAATACAGAAACGGTATCTATTAAACGGTTGTGGAAAACAGGTGATAAGGTTTCCATCAGCTTTGTTATGCCAACGATTGTTTTGGATGGTGGTAAAAGTTATCCCAATCACATTGCCTTGCAAAGAGGGCCACAGGTGTTGGCATTTGATGAAAATATGAATGGCTTTGCTGCAGATGGCGTAATAGTTAATTCAAAAGATATTCAATTACGAAACGCAGGCTCTATGGTCCCAAAACAATGGATAGGAAGTCCGGTATTAGAGTTATCCGCAACGATGAACGGCATACCCAAAGGCGTAGTTCTTGTGCCTTATTCAGATGCGGGTCAAACAGGGGGGGCCATTACAACATGGATTAAAATGAAGGCAATCGATGAAAAATAAAATTGTTGTTATTGGAAGTTCCAATACGGATATGGTTTTGAAAACGGACAGGTTCCCGAAACCCGGAGAAACAATTTTAGGCGGAGATTTTTTCGTTTTTCAGGGTGGCAAAGGTGCCAACCAGGCTGTGGCCGCAGCAAGGCTTGGTGGTAATGTTAGTTTCATTTGTAAAGTGGGTAGCGATTCTTTTGGAAGCGATGCTATCATCCAATATAGGAATGATGGAATAGACATAAGAGGAATAATAAAAGATGTGACTGCACCAACAGGGGTAGCAATAATCACCATTAACAAAGAAGGAGAGAATTCAATCATTGTTGCTTCCGGAGCGAATGCCTTACTATCCGTTGATGATATAAAAAAAGCCGATGGCATTTTAGCAGATGCCGGATGGCTGATAACACAACTGGAAACTCCATTGCCGGTCGTTAATTATTTATCAGACTATGCAAAGCAACATAAAGTAAATTTTGTTCTTAATCCTGCACCTGCGGCATCATTACCTGATACAATTTATGACGGGTTGTTTTTAATTACACCTAATGAAAGTGAAACCGAATTACTTACAGGTATTAAGGTAGCAGATCAACGGAGTGCCCAAAAAGCCACTGCTGTTTTCAAAACAAAGGGTGTGTACAATGTAATTATCACTCTTGGCAGCAGAGGCGCTTATGTGGATACGAAAGAATTTCAAGGTATCATTGAATCCATTAAGGTGAAAGCTGTGGACACAACCGCTGCCGGTGATGTGTTTAACGCTGCATTGGTAGTTGCATTGGCGGAGGAAAGATCCTGGAAGGAATCTGTACAATTCGCATGCAGAGCAGCGGCTGTTTCTGTTACAAAAATGGGAGCTCAATCATCTGCACCCACACGAAAAGAATTGAGTGATTAAACCTATTTAGAGTAATGATAAATCAACTCTTAACAACACTTTTTATGCTATTTACTGCAAATGAACTTGCTCGATTAAAACTACTATCAAAAGAAAGGAAAATAAAAACAATGGCAGATAAATGTGTGAACTGAATGAAGTATCGCCCGCCCGGAAATGTATATTGACAAAAAATAGTTATAAAATAAGTACAAATAAAGAACATGTTCATTATCCACTCTTACTCCACAGCCATATTATTTTGTATTATCACTATGCTGTGCTGGGGTTCCTGGGCTAATACCACAAAGCTCAGCTCACCTGGTTGGAGGTTTGAATTGTTTTACTGGGATTATGCTTTTGGCATTTTGCTTTTATCGATCCTAATGGCTTTTACGTTGGGTAGTAGTGGTTCATCCGGCCGTTCTTTTTTGCAAGACTTTCACCAGGCTGATAATGTCAATTTATTCTCTGCATTTATTGGGGGAGTTGTTTTTAATCTGGCCAATATCTTATTGGTTTCTGCTATTGCACTTGCAGGCATGGCGGTAGCTTTTCCTGTAGGTATTGGTATTGCATTAATTCTTGGGGTTATTGTCAATTACTCAGATAATCCGCAGGGAAATGCTTTGTTGTTGTTTGGTGGCGTGGCCCTTATTGCCGTTGCGATATTGATTAATGCGGCTGCATACAAGCAAGTCAATAGAGGCAAAACCACCTTCTCGGCCAAAGGCCTTGTGATTGCTATTGTGGCAGGTGTGCTGATGGGTTTTTTTTATAAATATGTAGCGGCTTCGATGGCGACAGATTTTGATGTGCCCGAAGAGGGCAAACTCACACCATATACGGCCCTTGTATTTTTCGCCATAGGGATTGTGGCTAGTAATTTTTTATTCAATGGCTTGCTCATGCGGTTTCCATTTTCAGGCAAAAGGTTGGGTATCCGTGATTATTTTAAGGGTTCAGGAAAAGATCATTTGATCGGTTTGCTCGGAGGCGTAATCTGGCATATCGGGATGTCATTTAACATCATCGCTTCTGGTAAAGCCGGTCCCGCCATTTCGTATGGGCTTGGGCAGGGAGCAACAATCATTGCTGCCATCTGGGGCATTTTTATCTGGAAAGAATTTGCCAGTGCTTCCCGGAACACCTATCGTAATTTATACCTCATGTTATTATTGTATATAATAGGTATTGTTTTAATCATATTGGCAAAAAAATAGCTACACCATTTAATTGCAAATTAATTCCTTAAATTTTAGATGATGCGACGACGCGGAATATTCATTTTTTTATCACTCTTTGTTAGTGCAGTGTCAAATGCCCAAACCTACAGCATAATAGATTTTGGTGCAAAAAGTGATAGCAACGTAATGAATACAAGGTCTATTCAATCAGCAATAGATAAATGTTACAAAAACGGGGGAGGGGAGGTCATTGTTCCGGCAGGGAAATATTTTACCGGAACCATTTTTCTTAAGTCGAGTGTTTATCTGCATTTGTTGCCTGGGGCAGTATTACAGGGAAGTTATAATCCGGCTGATTATCCGGAACATGACATTTCATCAGCAAAGAAATTTGGCACCATCACACATGATGGAGTATATGTAAAGTATATGAAAGCGCTTGTTATTGCAGATGGTGCAAAATATACAGGAATAAAAGGAGAGGGTGCAGTGAGGGGTGCCGGAGAAGGACAAGCGTTTCAACTGGGCCTGAACAAAGACGGCAGGCCAAAAAACATTTTTTTTATCGGATGTTCAAATGTTTTATTGAAAGGCATTTCAGTATTGAATTCTGCACAGGTGACCATTTCCATTTCGGGATGCGAAAAGGTAAATATCGAAGGAATATATATTAATAGTTTAGTAAACTGGAACTGCGATGGATTGGATGTAGATGCAAAAGATGTAACCATCGCCAATTGTACAATCGATTCAGAAGACGATGCACTTTGTTTTAAAAGTGAATATCTAAATAAATTTTGTGAGAATATTACCGTAACTAATTGTGTGCTTTCATCACTTTGCAATGGCATTAAATTAGGGACGGGGTCACGCACAGGGTTTAAAAATATATCGATCAGTAATTGTGTAATAAAAAAGAGCTCATTCAATGGCTACCGGCATTGGAAAATGACCCCGGATATTGTTTACAACCCCGATCTGCAGAGCAACAACACCGGCATAGTTATTTTGGGTGTAGATGGTGGGTTGGTTGAAAACATTCAGTTTTCGGATATTATAATGACAGATGTGCTTTCGCCCTTTTTTATAAGGGTCGGCAAACGTTTTCTTTCTCCCGATAACAAACCCTCTGTGATGCGTAATATCAGCATTAATAATGTCCGGGCAGAAAGCAGGAGTGTTATCCCATCTATCATTGCTGGTTTAGAAGAAAGCCCGGCTGAAAATATAAAGCTCTCGAACATAAATATTTATATTCTTATTGCAGTAAGTGCAGATTCATTGAAAAGTTTTCCTGCTGATATTTTGGAAAATAATAGAGTGTATCCTGAAAACAGGCTGACATTCGGTACAAAATTACCTTCGAGTGCTTTTTACATAAAGCATGTGAAAGGAATCACATTGAGCGATATATCGGTGTCTTACCGTGAAAAGGATGCACGTCCGGCAATATATGCGGAGAACGCCAAAGGTATCCGGATACAGGGAGTAATAATTGATAATCAAAAATTCACGAGAAATAAAGCCATGTTTCTCGAAACAAAAACCGGGTTAATAGATGTACTTGATTAAGCGGATAAATTTCTTTTAACAGCCCTGGCCTGAAATTGGAAAATTAAAAATAAAAAGTAAAAAGTTGGGAATGATTTATAGTATGAATTTGGTGCGTTCTTTTTTATTGGTCGTGAGTGGTATTGTTATAGCGGACGGTTGCAAGAAATCTCCTGCAGTGAACACTGCACCGCCTGGCCCACCACCGGTAATAGCCGCTGGGAAAATTTATTATGTATCGGATGGATCGGGTTCTGATGCAAATAATGGTTTAGCCGCCTCAACTCCACTTAAAAAGATAAGCACTGCTGCAGACAAAGCAGTGGAAGGGGATACTGTGCTAATCATGAATGGAGTGTACGTCTCTACATCCGGTCCACTGCTAAATATTACAAAGTCAGGGACAGCCAACAAGTACATTACATTTAAAGCTTACCCGGGCCATAATCCAAAAGTGTTCTGTTCGGGAAATGTTTGGAATGCAATTGTTATAAACGGATCTTATATTGTTCTGGAAGGAATAGAGCTTGAAGGGAATAATGCAAGTATTACTAATGCCGATGCATTGGCATCCTATAATCACAAACTTGCCGGCGGCACTGATTTTAATTATTACTCACAGTTCAATACCAACGGCATCACAATAGGGGGGCCAAACAATGAATCCAAATTTCCTCATCATGTAATAATTCGAAATTGTAAGGTCCACGACTTTCCCGGCGGTGGCATAAACTCTATTCAGGCCGACTATACCACTGTAGAAGGGAATACAGTGTATAATAATGCGTGGTATATGATGTATGGCGGCAGCGGCATTAGTATTTTATCACCTGTTAGCAGTGATGGTGTAACAACGTATAGAAATATTATCAGGAATAATATCTGTTATAATAATAAAACAACAATTCCCTGGATCGGACTTACACCGCCAAAATTATCGGATGGAAATGGAATTATTATTGATGTGAACAGGTATCCCTATGGGCAGACAAGCGGACAGCCATACCTGGGTCGAACACTTGTTGAAAACAATATTAGTTTTAACAATGGAGGATCCGGAATACATTCTTATAAGGCTGACCATGTTGACATTATTAATAACACAGCTTATCATAATGGAACCGTTGTGGGATATGCCGACATCTTTTCAAACAATTGTGCCGATGTAAAAATCATCAACAATATTATGTATTCAGCCAGCGGTGGGAAATGCAATTCTAATAGCAATAATACCAATGTAACATACGACTACAATATATATTTCAATGGATCGGTAGCTGTTCAGGGACCTCATGATAAAATTGCAGACCCGCAATTCTTGAATATCTCTTTAAATGGCCTTTTGGCAAACTTCTCTTTAAAATCGGGAAGCCCGGCCGTCGATGGTGGTACTCAGAGTATTTTCTCATCTAAAGACATAAAGGGCGTTGTTCGCCCAACAGGTGCTGGTGTTGATGTAGGGGCATATGAAAAATAAGATACGACTATACAGGTGAAAGTTTTGGACACTTTGGGTACACAAACACTTTGGGCGATAACCTATAATATGTACGGATGTTAACACAGATTTTTAGATTAGGCAGTATTATAATTCTTTTGGCTATGTGTCGGAATGATATTGTAGCACAACGGGCGAAAAAAATTAACGAACGAACCACAAAGACTGATTCAGGTGTTGATACTTCGGTTTTAGAGGCGGAAAAACATTTTCAGATTGAGAAACAATATCTCCAGGCTGCAAAAAAAAATATTGAAAAATATCGTAAAGGTGAGGCAACCATTTTATTAATGGACTCAACGGGAAGGCCGTTAAGAAATCTGTCAGTATCGATCAACCAGGTTTCACAGGATTTTTTGTTTGGTAATTTAAGTGAAGAAGTTTTCAGATCAGAACTTACATCCGAAGAGTTCGTAAAGTTTACAGAGATGTTTAAGGCAATTTTCAATTTCACCGAGCTCACTGTAAAATGGACACCGTACGAAATGGAACAGGGTAAACCCCAATGGCAAAAGTTGCAACAAAAATTAGATTGGTGCAGGCAAAACAATATTGTAGCCAAAGGCCACACGTTAGGCTGGACGAACATGGCGGGTACGCCCCCCTGGGTTTTACGATTGCCTTATGAATTGGCAACCGCGTTGTACAAAGCGCGCATACAAAATCTTGTCGGCGGGTTTAAAGATCAGATTAAAATATGGGATGTTGTCAACGAACCCGTAACTACCATTCCCTGGGAGAAAGCTTTGCGGGATTCTATCTTTGGCCCGGGTAAAATTGATGAAGGCAGCAGGTATAGCGTTAATGGGATAACTTTGGAAGAGACTTTACCTTGGGTCGAAAAATCCTTTCAATGGGCTTATGAAGCCGACTCCAAAGGAGATTTTATAGTGAATGAATTTTACGTTATTGCACGGCCTGCGGTAAGAGAGAAATTTTATCGATTGGTAAGCGAAATGCAAAAACGTAAAACACCGGTTACCGGAGTAGGTATTCAGGCGCATGAACCACGGGAAATGTGGTTTTCTCCAATAGAGATCATTAAAACTTTTGATAAATTCAAAGAATTAGGGCTACCCATCCACATAACGGAATTTATTCCGCAATCATCTGGAAAAACAATTACAGGTGATTGGCGTCAGGGCACCTGGACAGAAGACGCACAGGCCGATTTTGCAGAAATGTTTTATACCCTGGCTTTTTCCCATCCTTCAATGGCATCCATACACTGGTGGGGATTATCTGATCGATTTATATGGCTTAAAGGCGGCGGTCTCTTAGATCGCAATCTTAATCCCAAGCCAGTGTATACCCGGTTAAAAAAATTGATAAAAGAAGAGTGGATGACGAAAAATGTACGTTTATCATCCACCAATAACGGTGAACTATCATTCAGAGGATTTTTCGGCTCGTACCAGGTTGTCGTAACTAAGACTGACGGTAGCGTTAGCACGTTCAGCATTCATCTGAAAGACAAAAATGCTAATACGTGGAATTTCAAATTATAGATGTGACCTGCATTCAGCCGATGGTAAAAATTACTATTGAAAAACTGATGCAACGCGTTGTGCAAAACTTGATAACGCCGGCTTTCAATCAAGGAAAATGGAAATTACCCCAACCGTTAAATAAGATAGCGGTAAACAACTTAAAACGACTTAAAACTATCGTAACACATCATGAAAGTAATCACTCTGGTCATTATGTCCTGCTTTTTTCAAGCCCAACTATCGCATGGCCAATTCGGTAATTGGTCCATGTCAGCCAACGGATTTCCCGTTTACAACTATACAGGAACAATACCGGTTACCGCATTTGATAAAGACGGAAAAGATGCGAATTTGCCGGAAGACCCCTATTTTCTACTGGGCAATTACCGCATGACCTTGATTACGCATGTCAGCGGCATCTATCAATTTTTAACGGCAGAAAGAGCTTGGGCCAGAATCAATGCTTCAGAGCAAACCAATTATGGCTGGAACGATGCAAGCCTTGTTTTTAAAAATGGAAAGCTGGACAAAAAAGTCACTTTAACTGGGATGCAATCCATAGCTGCGGATACTGCATTGGTAAAGAAAGATTTTGGCGTTGGCTTTGCCCGCTATAGATATGGTTTGGATAATGGTATAGCTTGTACACGTATTATATCAGCAAAACCTTCCTCAAAAATCAATACGGGTAATCCTTCATTTGTCATTACTGTCATTTTAAAAAACAACGGTGCTAAAACACAGGAGCTGTCATACCATGAGCGCGTATTGGTGAACTACGTTTTGAATGGAGCGCAATACACTGACAAGCGAAAGCAACCGCTTTTATATCGTTCACAGATCTCTATAGATAACAGCAGGGAAGTTGCTATTGCGGATTTATCATTTAAAAACAACAGCTTTCTTGTCTTGCCAAAAAAGACGGAAAGATTTATGTACGACGTTGATCCGCCATCGGTGTTTATGTATTCAAAAGCTACCGGTAATAATTATAAAACAATAGTGAAAGCCAATGGAGACACGTTGTTAACAGAAACTGCGACATCCATCAAACCCGGAGAGGCAATATCGTTCAACATTACGGTCGGGTTGACAGAAGACAACAATTTTACAGCTGCTCGAAATGAAGTGGCCGACCTGTTTGCAGGTGCGGATCTGAAAAATCCAACCGGGGGATTGTTTATGGCTCAATGGAAGGGCAGATTGCCTGATATGTCTTCGGAAAAAAATGAGATCCTCCGCCGCGAAATGTTATGGAATGCTCACTTTGTTGAAGCGTCGGCAAAGTACAGTTCTTATTATAAAGAAACAATCATCCCGCAGGGAACTGTTTACAGCTATTATTTCGGTGATAATATTTCCAACAGGGATCATTTGCAGGCAGCGCTGCCGGCCTGTTATACAAATCCTGAATTGGCCAAATCAATTCTCCGCTATGTCATCAAACATGCAGAGAATGACGGGGAAATCAAACGAGGTAATTCCGGCTTCGGTTATACTCCACCTTCACTTTACAAAGAAAGCGATGAGCAGTTGTACTTTTTTAATACCCTTGCAGAATATCTTTTAATTACAAAGGATTATTCGTTTCTGAATGAAGAAATTGCTTGTTATCCTGCTGAAGATGGCAGGAGAGAATCGATGATAACCATGTTGAAAAAATTCTTTATTTATCTGCGTGATGAGATTGGCACTGGGCCGGTAGGACTTGTAAAGATCTTAAATTCGGATTGGAGCGATAGTTTCTTTCATGAATATTCGCCCAATAAATATTCACGGTCTGCAGAGTCTCATCTAAACTCCGCGATGGTGCTGGCCGTTTTTCCTAAGCTGGTGCAGGTGTTAAAAGATTCTAAGCATCCGGAAGCAGCTCCATTTATCTCCGCTCTGGAAGAATACAGGGCCGCTCTCCACAATGTGTTTATGAATGATTTGGGAAACCGCAAATTTGCAGCCAGGGCTTATCTCAATAATAAGTTACGGTTTGGCGTAGATAATGTTTGCATTGAGCCGCAAGGATACCTGCTTCAAATTCCTGATTTATCAAACGAAAGAAAACGAGAGATCTATGATCATGTGAAAAGCAAGCTATTGGCACAGGAAAAGATCGGGATGCGGACCCGGGAAAAACCCTTATGGCGCGGCAATCCTGATGGAGAGGATGGCGGCATTTGGTTTTCACTCGAGTATCCTGTATTGCTCGGCGTAGCTACGTTTGATAAAGAAGAAGCCAGGTCACTATTGCTACAATTCTCTTTTCAAAATTTTACCACCCATTATCCTGAGTACTGGGTAGGCCAATGGACGGCGGCGGACGAAGTGAATTCAACGCTATACCGTGAAGGGCTGTATGCATTTTGGGTGCCCTCGCAGGATCGGAAAAGAGCGTTCCAGGGGTTTTGCTCCCACCCGCATACGTGGCCTTTGTTCTGTTATTATAAATTGAAAGAATAATTACAGGGGCTTAATAACTGCCGATTATTTTCTCTAACACACGACGCCGTACGTCACATTACAAGGAAATATGACGTGGCCGTATCCAGACAAACGATAGCATCAGGACTTTCAGCATGAACCCGAAAGACAAAATGGGTTTCAAATTATAGATCAGATTTTACAATTGATTTAAACGCTGGCAGATGATTCGTGAAGCTTCCCGTAGAGACTGAATAATCTCTTTTTGCCGGGAGACAGAATAGCGGTAATCGGGTAAAAAAACGCTCAGGCCCGCAACTACCTGGTCGTGCGCAAGGATAGGGACTGCAAAACCTCTTACATGTCTGTTTACCAAATGGGTGATTGCTATCGATTCTTTCTTAATCTTAGCCAGGGATTCGGTAAGGCCTTTCAGGGTACTTGCCTCTTTCCAAAGTGTTTTATCAGGCAATCCATTCGCTACGAGAAATCTTTCCAGTTCTTTTTCTGAAAGATATGCCATTAGAAGCCTGCCGCTTGCAGTTTCATATGCATTTCGATCTGTGCGAACCTGCACCTGTATTTCCTGGTTTGATTTTACAATATGCAGAACATAGCGCTTATTATTTCTTAAGGTACCGAGTATACTCGATTCATTCAGCTTTGCGGTCAGATCTTCCATCACATCACGGGCCGCATTCACAAGGTCTTGTCCGTAGGGAACTTCATTAGTCAGGCGGAATGCAGCCGGCCCGAGGCGATAACCTTTCTTCTTACCGATATGTTCGATGTAGCCCTTAGTCACCATCGTCTTTATAATGTTTGAAGCAGTTGCCTGGTTAATTTGAAGTTGTTGTGAGATCTCCGTCAGCGTTATTCCCTGGCCATTTGCCTGTGCAACCAGCTCAAGGATATCGAAAGTTTTAATAACCACTAAAACCATACTTTACTATTGTGAGAGTAAATTTATCAGTTTTTAACTTACCGATACTAATAAAGTTGATTTTATAAGCAATATATAATAAAATGAAACTGTCTGAAATGCTTTACAGCAAAGCTTCTCATCGATGCTAACGCGATTTTGAAAATAATAATTAAAATATTTATGTCGAATTGCACAAGTTATTAAATAAAGCAATAATTTCATATTGTAATACTATTATTCAACATTGCTGTAGTATAAAATCTGAAAAATGAAACGATTGCTGCTTTCCCGCCCCAGGCTAAGACTGTTTATTCTTGTTGTTCTATCAACGATGGCTTCAGCTTTAACAGCCCAAACTGTCACAGGAAAAATAACCGATGAAAGAGGACAACCCATGTCTGGAGTCAGCATTACAGAAAAGGGAAAATCCGGAGGCATAACATCCAAATCTGATGGTGTATATACCATCACGGTTAGTTCATCTGATGGCATATTGGTTTTTTCTTATGTAGGATATGCAAATCAGGAAATTGCCATCAATTCACGAACTGCTGTTGATGTTGTTTTAAATAACATAACTGGCAGCTTGGGTGAAGTAGTAGTTGTTGGATATGGCACTCAACGGAAAAAAGATTTAACAGGTGCGATCGCCTCCGTTAGCAGCAGGGATATTGAAAAAATTCCAACAAATGGGATAGATAAAGCATTACAGGGGCAGGTTGCGGGTTTGCAAATTTCAACGACTTCCGGTGCACCAGGTGGAAATACAACGATATTAATCAGAGGCATCAGTTCTATTACCGGAGGAGTCGAGCCTCTTTTTGTCATTGATGGTTATCCGGTAGCCAGCGTTGGTTACAGTAATCCGTTGTCCACTATCAACCCAAACGATATTGAATCAATTGACGTTCTAAAGGATGCTTCTTCAACGGCTATTTACGGATCAAGAGGTTCTAACGGAGTTATTATTATTACCACTAAAAGAGGTAAATCGGGAAAGCCTAAAATTGAGTTTGATTCTTATGTTGGTGTTCAGGAAGTGGCTCATAAAATCGAATTGATGAACGCGAGACAATTTGCAGAGTTTGTAATTGACGGACGCAATGCAGGCTACCTGGATAATTTTCCTTCAGGGAATATAAATGATAACAATGCTATACGCCCAGGGGCTTCGTTTGATATTTCGGACCGTTATAAAAACAGTGCCTTTCTGGATTCCGTTGGTGAGGGCACCGACTGGCAGGATGTAATTTTTAGAAAAGCGATGATCAGCAATTACCAGCTCTCCGTATCTGGTGGAAATGACGGTATTCGCTATTCCCTTTCCGGAGGTTATTTTAAGCAGGACGGCATCATCATACAATCTAATTTTAAAAGATACAGTTTCAAGGCAAATGTTGATGCCAAATTATCAAATAAACTAGGTGTAGGCATAAGTTTATTGCCTAGTTACACCGAGGAATACAGTCCGCCTATCCAGGGCCATTATGGGTCTTATGGGATCATTGTTACTGCGTTGGGTGCTGATCCGACTATTCCGGTATATAATCCCGACGAAACATTCGGTTCTTCCATATCAGGAGAAAGCGGGAATGCGCCTATGGCTAATCCAATAAAAATTGCGAATGAATATAAAACCAAGGTATCCCAATTTCGGTTGTTTAGCAATGTCTATGCTGAATATTCTATTCTTCCGGAATTGAAATTGAGAACCACATTTGGCACCGATCTGAATTATTATAAATCGCGTTCATTCAAAGCTTCTACATTGGCTACCAATGCTCCAACGGCACCCGCATTTGCCAATGCGGCGAATAACGAAGCAACCAACTGGTTAAGTGAGACAACAGTTTCCTATAAAAAAATGTTGGCCGCTAAACATCAGGTTGATGCGGTGGCGGGATTTACTGCCCAGAGCGACTATGTGGATGCTATTACGGTCGGTGCTACTAATTTTGCTGATGACCTGCTTCAAAACATAAACGGGGGAACTGTAAATGCCGGAAGTGAGATCATCAATCGCAACAACATCATATCCTTCCTTGCCAGAGCCAACTATGTTTTTTCAGGCAAATATTTATTGACGGCTACTATACGTAGAGATGGTTCTTCCCGGTTCGGTGAAGACAGGCGTTGGGGCAATTTCCCTTCGGCTGCTATCGGCTGGCGTTTATCCGACGAAAAGTTCATGGAAGGGTTGAAATTTATTTCAGAGTTTAAAGTCAGGGCCAGCTATGGCGTTACGGGAAATAATGCTATTGGCAATTACAGGGCCATTAGTTTGCTTGCAACCTCTAATTATGTAATTGGCGATGCTTTAACGCCAGGTACAGTACCAGGTTCTTTGGCAAACAAAAATTTAGGATGGGAGTCGCAAAGCCAGCTGGACATTGGTATTGATGTATCTCTTTTTAATAATCGTATCAACATAGTAGCGGATTATTACGATAAGCGGAATAAGGATATGTTATTTAACGTGCAAACGCCTTCGGTAACAGGATTTACGTCCGCCACTGTAAATCTGGGCGAAGTGCAGAATAAAGGTTTTGAATTTGCGCTGAATACACGCAACCTCACCGGCAACCTGAAATGGAACACTAATTTTAATATCACGTTTAACCGCAACAAAGTGCTTTCTATGAGCACTGCTAACGATAAAATTTTCGGCAGCACCTCAGATAAAGGCAATACCAACGTGACACAGGTGGGCGATCCTATAGGCGTATTTTATGGCCGTCGGTCAGTGGGTATATTTAATACAGATGCAGAAGCAGCAGCATATCCTGCCGAGCCCTTCGCAAGAGCGGGAGATATAAAATTTAAAGACATTAATAACGACGGAAAAATTGATGACAACGACCGTGAGATCATCGGAACTCCCCATCCTGATTATTTCTTTGGCTTTAATAATACATTCTCCTACAAGAATTTCAGTCTTGATATTTTGACAAATGCAATGGTTGGTCAAAGCGTCTATTCGGGAACCTTTACGGCCAATAATTCAGCCGTACAAAATAATGCTGCTTTTATTGATGGGGCCCGCTGGAAGTCTCCTGATAAACAGGGCGGTGGAAATTACGGTCAGTTTGGCCGGGCAATCCGAGGCGGAAAAAATAACAATTTTCAATACAGTTCTTTATTCATATTCGATGCCTCTTACTGGCGTGTAAGACAAATCACGTTAAGCTATCATTTTTCTCACTCAGTTGCCAGCAAACTGAAACTGCAGGGCGCAAGAATATACGTTGGTATGAATAACGTGCACACGTTCACTAAATACTGGGGTTTTGATCCGGAGGTCGGTAATGCCGGGGACAATCAAACTGTTTTAGGTGTAGACTACGGCACTTATCCCATTGCCCGCACTACTACTTTAGGAATTAATATCAGCTTTTAACAATCATTCCTTAATTAATTAGTCATGAAAAAATACTTTCCTGTATACATTCTTTTTTTTGTTGCGATAATATTTAATTCTTGTAGCAAAGATTTTCTGGAGCAGACTCCCGAAACCTCCAGAACAACCGACAATGTTTATAAAAGCGCTTCCGATTTTTATAATGCTGTTGTCGGTGCCTATTCTACTTTAAAGCATAACGGACTTTATGGCAATAGTAGTTCATCATCAGCATTATTAATGCTGGGCGAAGTAGTATCAGATAATAGTGACGATGGTGCTACAAGAGCTGTAAGTAACGTTTCAATTTTTGAACTGGAAGATTTTAATTTTTCATTGAGCAATACTTATTTTTCTTCGGCATGGACCGGGCACTATGTAGGAATAGCCAGGGCTAATACGATTTTATCGCGGCTGCCTGAGGCTTCTATTGACGCCGGTTTAAAAACGAGATATGAAGCGGAGGCAAGATTTCTTCGCGCACTTTTCTATTTTAATCTGGTTCGGTTGTTCGGCGACGTGCAACTGGTGACAACGCAAACTACCGATCCAAATGAAGGTTATGGTATCACCAGGACATCCACTGCCCAAATATATGAGCTCATAATAAATGACCTTACTGTTGCAGAGGCCAGCCTTCCGTCCTCTATCCCAACTGGAGAGGCAGGCAGGGCTTCCCGTTGGGCCGCCAAAGCTCTGCTGGGTAAATTATACCTTACCCAAAAAGACTATCCGAAAGCGGCTGCAAAATTAAATGAAGTAATCACTTCGGGGCAGTTTAATGTAACTGCAAATTCTTATGCCGCAGTTTTCAGCAATTCCACCTCATTTTCTGTGAACAAAGATGTGATTCTCGCCGTACAATATAAATCCGGCCAGATCGGGCAAGGCAGCGCAATATGGTCGTCCAATCTCCCCTGGAATGTAGGTGGAACTGCATTTGGAGTAAGCGGCGGAAGTGGGGGAGGGTTCATGCGGCCCACGGCTGACATGGAAGCGGAATATGAATCAGGTGATTTACGTAAAGCGGCCAGTATAGCAGCGTCTTATCAAAGTGGTACGACAACCGTTATGGAAAGGCATGTTGTAAAATACCGCCAGACCGGAACTATTGCCGGTGAAGCTGATATTGATTTCCCCGTATTACGATATGCAGATGTGTTGCTGATGTATGCGGAAGCTTTGAACGAACAAGGGCAGACCGCAACTGCTATACCTTTCCTGAATCAGATCAGAACCAGGGCAGGACTATTGAATAAACCGACTACCATGACTCAATCAGAAACAAGATTGGCGATTGAAAAGGAGCGGAGAGTAGAGTTGGCTTTTGAAGGGCATCGTTGGTTTGATTTAATTCGAACCGGGCGATATTTACAAGTAATGACATCTAAAGGGTATGCTACGAAAGACTTTCATAAGTTGTTTCCTATTCCTCAACGTGAAACTGATTTGAACAATACATTGAGTCAGAACCAGGGATATTAGTCTTAATAAAATGCATAGTTCGCTTAACAAACCTGTTTAAAGATCATGAAGAATTATTTGCTAATACTTGAATGTTTTCTTTTCCTGGGAACTCTTGCCAAAGCTCAATCGAAAATGACATGGAAAGAAATCGGGAGTTTGAAAACGCGTGATGCAAAGGATATTAAATCCAGTACCTGGTCGATAGGTGGAGAAACACTCGATCGTGATTATACCGATTACCAGTCATATAAAAAATATTTGGGACCATTGGGCGCCAAGCGTATCCGGCTACAGGGTGGTTGGTCCAAATGCGAGAAGATAAAAGGAGTGTATGAATTTGCATGGTTAGACTCCGTTATTCCGGATGCAGCTTCGCGAGGTGTTTATCCCTGGGTGGAATTGTCTTATGGCAACCCCATATACGAAGGGGGTGGTGAAGCTAAGCTTGCCGGTCATATTCCTACATCGGCTGAGGCCTTAAACGCGTGGGATGATTGGGTTAAGGCTATGGTAAACCGTTATAAAGATCAGGTGCCGGAATGGGAAGTATGGAATGAGCCGGATCTAAACCCAAAACACACGGGAGAAGATATTGGCGAATTTTATTTGCGAACCGCTAAAATCGTTCGATCAATTCAGCCGGAGGCCCGTTTAATTGCATTGGGCATGGCAAGTGTTACAAAGCTTGAATTTGTAAAGGATTTTATGGAACACCTGAAACAAAACAATGGCCTTGATTATATTGATATCCTTACGTATCATGGCTATTCACACAATCCGGATGAATCGTATCCGAAGATTGAAATATTGCGCCAATTGGTATGGAGTTACAAGCCTTCGATTATTTTTATGCAAGGTGAAAATGGAGCACCTTCTACGCCAAAAGAAGTTACTATTGGCGCTTTGCGTGATAAAGACTGGAGCGAATTGACCCAGGCGAAATGGGACCTTCGCCGCATGCTCGGCGATCATGGTCGTGGTATCGCCACTAATCTATTTACCATAAGTGATATACACTATGCTCCGGGTGATCACATGGTAGGAGTTAATACAAAAGGCTTGCTAAAAACAAATCATGATAAAACCATTGAAAGGCCTAAACTCGCTTACAAAGCGGCGCAGCATGTGTTTACCTTATTTGATGATAACCTGAAATTGGATAGCATGGTGCACCTGGAATCCAGTGCACAAAATCAATCTTATTTTAGTTACGCCCATAAAACAAACGGGTCTTCGATTATCACTATCTGGCAAAATGAAGGCCGTCCGGCAGATGTTTATGATACAAAAGCAACAACGCTTACAGTAGAAGGTGGCCAATTCAAAAACCCTGTATTTGTTGATTTAATTACCGGTAAAATTTATGAACTTCCAAAAACAACATGGACAAAGCAAGGAAAGAAATATATTTTCAAAGAATTGCTTGTTCCCGATTATCCTGTACTTATTGCAGATGCCAAATTATTGAAAATGTAATCGCCTCTACGGACACTCCATACCATAAATAATATGAACACAAATTGAAATGACAGATTTAAGAATTTTTATTTTATTTCTTTTCGCACTGGTTGCTATTTTGGAGCCTAAGGCACAAACAACCGCCAGGACCATTGAAATTTCTACGTTGCCAGGAGTGACGATAAAACAGGCAAGTCAGGGAAGAATCATACATCGATTTTTTGATACATCGCCCCTGAGCCCTTCCGGTAAATACCTTGCTTTGTTTCGACTGCCTTATGAAAATAAATCTCCGCAGCCTGGCGATTTTGGAGAAGTAATTTTAGTAGATATAAAAACAGGTAAAGAAGGTGTGGTTGCAACATCCAGAGGATGGGAAATGCAATTGGGCGCAAATGTTCAATGGGGAGAAACTGATCGCGATCTTCTTTTCAATGATGTTGATACAATAACATGGAAAGCGTTTTGCGTGGTACTGGATCCCTTAACCGGTAAGTCACGACGCCTGAATGGAACTGTATTTATGGCTTCAAATGACGGAAAAAAAATAGCCAGCTATAATCTTACTAATTCCAGATATGCCCAGGTTGGATATGGTGTCATTATACCTGAACATTTAATTAAAAGGAATATAGGTCCGGTTGATGATGACGCCATTTATATTACTCAGATCGCAAGTGGAATTACTAAACGTGTTGTAACCATTCGCGAAATCTATGAAAAAACACAACCTTCGATCGCTATTGCGAATCCCCAGGATTATGAATACTATTGTTTCCAGGTTAAATGGAACCCACAAGGCACCCGATTGTTAACCACACTGCAATGGGCACCGTTGAAAGGTGGAGCGAGGCAGCGTTCTGTAATAACAATGCGTCCTGACGGCACAGATATAAAAACAGCCATTACACCCGAACAATGGGGAAAAGGCGGGCACCATATTAACTGGATGCCCGACGGAGAACATCTTTCTATGAACCTAAACATAGACAGTAAGCCTGGATTAGAACTGATATCTGTTAAGTATGATGGAACAGATTTGAAAACTGTATTTACTCCTGGGTCAGGTCATCCATCTTTTCATCCTAAAGGCTTTCCATTTATTATTACCGATGCATATCCTAATGAAACTATTACCAAAAAAAACGGAACGGTACCTATTCGTTTATTATACACTGACGAAGGAAAAGAAGAAAATATTGCGGAGGTTTTTGTATCAAATACAGACGGTGAATTCAGAATAGATCCACATCCGGCATGGGACAGAAGTGGTCGGTATGTAATCTTTAACGGGTTTACTGATAATACCCGCAGTGTTTATATTGCTGACCTAAAAGATAAAATACAGCCAAAGAACACAAGAAAAAAGGATCAAAAAATCGCCAATAAAAATTAGATTCCTTTATGGTAAGGAACGTGTGAAAGTCCAATGATAGATTAAAGTATAAGTAAGCAATGAAATCTTTACAAACTTTAGATTATACCGCGATAATCGTTTACATGCTTCTGATGGCAGGTATCGGTTTATTCCTTGGCCGGTTTGTGAAAAATATTGGCGATTATTTCAAAGGCGGAAATTCCATACCATGGGTTTCGGGAGCGATCTCGAATTTCATGACTAAGTTCAGCACCTTCATTTTTGTGGCCTATGCAGGCATTGCATACAGCGATGGAATGATTGCGATTACACTTATCTGGAGTACTGTGTTGCCGGCGTTGGTTGGAGCCGCTGTTTTTGCCAAGCGCTGGAGAAGAGCGGGTATCACAACTCCGATGGAATACCTGGAAACCAGGTTTAGCCCGGCAGTTCGACAGATATTTTCCTGGTCGGGGGTGGCTTTCAAAATATTAGATAATATGGTAAGGTTGTATGCGCTTGGGTTGTTCCTGAAAGCAGCAACAGGCATCAGTTTAGAAACATCAATCCTGGTATGCGGTGTTATTGTGGCGCTATATACCATTGCGGGTGGTTTGTGGGCTGTCGTAATTACGGATGTTGTTCAGTTTATTATCTTAATTGTTGCTACATTAATTCTGGTTCCATTGGCCATCACTGCCGCAGGTGGTTTTCAGAACTTAATACAAACCATTCCTGATCATTTTACATGGACGCAGGGTACAAAAGGAATTCCCCTTTATATAGCCGTTTATTATACGATGATACTGATAAAGTATAGCGGTAACTGGACATTCATTCAACGTTTCTATAGTGTGCGGGATGAAAAAGCGGGTAAGAAACAGGCATTATTAAGTGCTGCCTTATTTTTCATTTTCCCAATTATTTTTCTTTTCCCTTCTATTGCAGCAAGAGCAATTATTCCAAATTTGGAGAATCCCGAGATGGCATATGTAAGCATCAGTTTAAAATTATTGCCGCAGGGTATTATGGGTCTGATGGTGGCTGCGATGTTTGCCGCTACAATGAGTGTCTTGAGTGGCGAGTATAACGTAACTGCAGGTGTATTGACAAAAGACATTTATCAACGCTTATTTAAGAAAAATGCAGAAGATAAAGAATTGTTATGGGTCGGCCGTTTGATGACACTCTTTCTAGGTGCAATGATCACGGTGGGTGCCTTATATGTTGGAGGCTTTGGCGGTGCATTTGAAGCGAATAAATTATTCACGGGTCTGTTCGCTATTCCCATGACCATTCCTTTGATACTTGGAATAGTTCTTAAGAAACCACAACCATGGGGCGCTCTGGCAACAGTGGTTGTAGGTATCATTACCGGACTTGTTCTCAATGCCCAGCCGCAAATAAGCTGGGAATTGGGTACACTGATAGAAATCGTTGTTTGCATATCCGTATTTCTTCTTTCCGGTTTGTTTCAAACAAAAAATCGTGTATACCAGCAGAATGTAGCCGGATTGTTTAAAAAGCTTGCTACACCATTAACAGAAGCGGAAAAGCCGGTTGAAAATTGGGGTTTTCAAAAAGCCATGAATAAATTGTATGCAGTTGCTTTATTGGTTACCGGTGTTCTCTTTATTGTAATGAGCATTCCTTCAATAAAACAAACCAGTGGCCTTTCATCTTTGATTGCGGGCGCAATTTGTTTGGTATTGGCCGCTGTAATGTATTTTTTAAACAGGCAATCGATTTCCAAGTTCCATAGCGAAAATAAAAAGACGTTGAAGAAATTAGAAACCATATAAATAAAAATAAATTCGAAATGAAGCTTCCCCTGTTAATGATATTTTTCTTTATCAGCGCACACCCTGTTATTTCGCAGCCTGGTGGAGGCAAGAAGAATTTTCATTTGTATATGTTAGCCGGGCAATCCAATATGGCCGGGCGGGGAGAAATAGAAGCAGAAGATAAAACTACATACCCACAGATCCTGGTATTAAACAAAGCAAATGAGTGGCAGCCAGCAACGGAACCGCTTCATTTCGATAAGCCAGACATCACAGGAGTAGGACCTGGTTTATCCTTTGCTAAAAAAATGACTGAAATCGATAGCAATATTGTAATCGGACTTATTCCTTGCGCAGTTGGCGGCTCTGCAATAAATTTTTGGCAGCCCTCCAAATTTTATGAACCCACTAAAAGTTATCCGTATGATGATGCGATCGCCAGGACAAAATTTGCTATGCAAAAAGGCAATCTGAAAGGTATCTTGTGGCAACAGGGCGAATCTGATAGTGATTCGATTAAGGCAAAATTGTATGCAGGAAATTTGAAATCGCTGGTTGAAAGATTCAGATATGATCTCAATTTAAAAGATTTGCCATTTGTGGCTGGAACGTTGCCTGAATTTTACATTGCTAAGCGCCCTTATGCTAAAATAATCAATGAGGCGATTATACTGTTGCCTAACTCAGTTCCAAATACGGCTGTTGTTTATTCATCGGGGTTGCATCACAAGGGAGATGATACACATTTTAACAGCGCCTCGGCCCGGCTTTTAGGAGAACGCTATGCAGCAGTTTATCAAACGCTATTCAAAAACCAATAATGCAGATAATACTTACATTTTTAATATTGGTTTTCACTTTGAGTGGGTCTTCGCAAATGCTTGATACATCACTGGAGCGGGTAAAAACGGATCTGAATATATCTTTTAAACGTATTGGCACTATAAAGCCACGAAGCACAAGCGAGATTCAATTTTCAAACTGGATATTGGGTTGCGAAACGCTCGACCGGGATATGACAGATTATGAGAACTACAAAGAATACATTGGTCCACTGGGAATAAAACGATTGCGCATGCAGGCGGGCTGGGCGAAAACAGAAAAGCTCAAAGGCAAATATGAATGGGATTGGCTGGATAAGATCATACACGATGCGGCAAAGAGAGGCTTTGACGTATGGCTCGAAACTGCTTATGGTAACCCGGTTTACAAGGGGGGAGGGGGAATGAATCTAAGTGCCGGAATCCCAACTTCAGCAGAGGCACTCAAGGCCTGGGATAAATGGGTGGAGGCGTTGGTGACGCGGTACAAAGACAAAGTAAAAGACTGGGAAGTATGGAATGAACCTAATTTTGGTGACAATGAAATCAATAGTCCCGAAGGCGTTGCAAAACTCAATATCAGAACGGCAGTGATAATAAAAAAAATTCAACCCGAAGCCAGGATATCCGGCCTTGCAATGGGGCATATTGATCTTAAATATGCGGATGCTTTTTTCAAGATCATCCATGATCAAAAGAAAATGCATTTATTCGACAACATGACCTACCATGATTATGTCTATAATCCTGATGCAAACTATCATCACGTCGCAGACCTGAGAAAGGTGCTGGATAAATATGGCCCAGGTGTAAAGTTGAGGCAGGGTGAAAATGGTTGTCCGTCCTTTGGCGGCAGTGGCCGCGGTGCGATCGGAGATTACCACTGGTCGGAATTGACGCAGGCAAAATGGATAGCCCGCAGAATGTTGGGTGATTTAGGACATGATATCGAATGCAGTATTTTAGGAATTATTGATATGAATTACGGAGGAAATGCTCCTATCAAACAATTGAATGTAAAGGGACTTATTCAATCCGACTCAACGCGTCGGGCGCTAAAGGTTAAAATGGCATATTATTCTGTGCAAAATATTACTGCTTTATTTGATCATTCTCTGCAAAGAATCAGAGAAGTATACCCAACTTTCAACAGCAACGCAACGGTTGAAAAAAATGAAGTGAAGTATTCGAAGAGTACCGACCGCAGTGTTTCAGTATATGGTTACGAGCAAAAAGGAACCCATAGACAGTTATTTACAATCTGGAGTGATGAGTACATTCCAACCGACAATAACCAGGCACGTGCTATCAACTTCACGTTTTTAAATGCAAGTTTTGACCAGCCTGTATTTGTAGATATCATTACCGGTGGAGTCTACGAAATCCCTGCTACGCAATGGACGAAGGAAGGAAATAAATGCGTGTTTAAGAATATACCTGTTTATGATGCACCAATCATCATAGCGGAGAAAAAGCTGGTAATTATGCAATGAACTACGATACAAACCATATCAAAGGATCTTCCTTGCAGTTTAAGATCAAAGACAACTTTATGTTGGGCAATTCAACTGCGCAAAAACTGTATGAAGTGGCAAAACGATTGCCGGTCATAGATCCGCACAATCATGTTGACCCTGCTGCTTTGGCAGAAAATAAGCCATTTGAAAATATTTACCAGCTGTGGATCAAACCCGACCAGTATAAAAACAGGGTGATGCGCCAATTGGGTATTCACGAAAAATTAATTACAGGCAGTTCTTCTGATTATGAAAAGTACATGGCATGGGTGCAGTCGCTGCAACATACCATCGGCAACCCAATTTTTCACTGGAGTTGCATGGAGTTGAAAATACTGTTCCGCATCAATGAAGTATTGACTGTCCAAAATGCGGAGCAAATCTGGCACGATGTGAATGCCTTGTTACAGAAGGATGAATTCAGTCCTGTAAACATTGTAAAAAAATTTGGCGTGGAATTGCTTTGCACGTCGGATGATTTATTAGACTCGCTTGAACATCATATTCAATTCAAAAACCAACAGGAGTTTATAAGTTGTTTGCCATCACTGCGGGGAGATAGTATTCTTGCGTTTCAGCAACCACAATACAAATCATGGTTAGCAAGGCTGGAGGCAATAACAGGGATTCAAATTGAAAATCTTGAATTATATAAAGAAGCTGTCGCCTTCCGGCTTAATTTTTTTGATGAGGTTGGATGTTTGTTGAGTGATCATTCTTTAGATACAGGATTTCAATTTATTTTAACTGATGAAACTACAGCAGCCGAACTATTTGTGAAGGTGTTGCAAAATGAAAACCTTGCAGAAAGCAAACTGGTACAATTGCAATCATACATGCTGAATTTCCTGGGTGTAGAATATGCAAAACGGAAATGGAAGATGCAATTGCATATCGGAGCCAACAGGTTTACCAGCTCGCGACTCAGAGAAGTAGCAGGTCCGGCTGGTGGATATGCCTGCATTGGAAATACCGTTAATGTGCCCTCGCTTTGCCGGTTCTTGGACAGTCTGGATATTAATAATCATTTACCAAAAACAATTCTATACAATCTAAATCCGGGTGATAATGCCGTGTTTGCGTCACTGAGTGGCTCTTTTTCGGAAGATGGTGTACAGGGTAAAATTCAATTTGGTCCGGCCTGGTGGTTTAATGATCATGAGCAGGGTATTACACAACAACTAATTACGCTCAGCAGTTATGGACTTCTGGGTACGTCCATCGGGATGACAACAGATAGCAGAAGTATACTTTCTTTTGTGCGTCATGATTATTTTCGACGGATTCTTTGCAATCTGTTAGGAGGGTGGGCAGAAGACAGCAAGATACCCGCTGACATTAATTTTCTTACTCCATTAGTAGAAAACATTTCCTATCACAACATCAAAAACTGGATCAAAAAATAATGAGTACAACTGATAACATAAAAGTTGCTGTAGTTACAGGAGCCGGCGGCACCCTATGTTCTGAAATGGCCAGGAGCCTGGCTGTGCAGGGCTACAAAGTAGCTTTATTAGGACGGGGGTTAGACAAGCTGAAGATAGTGGAAGCGGAGATTCAAAGCGCGGGCGGAATAGCTATTTCAATAAGTACAGATGTAACAGACGAATCATCTGTGAATGATGCGAAAAACATCATCGAAAAAGAATTGGGTATTTGCAGTCTTCTGATCAATGGTGCCGGGGGCAACCAGAATGATGCCCTGACCAATATCACGGAGTTTGATGAGAAGGAATTACAGAATGACGGTTCAGTAAAAGGGTTTTTCAATCTGAATATGGACGTGTTTAAAAGCGTAATTGATATCAACACCATGGGAACTGTGATTCCATCTTTTGTTTTTGGGAGAAGCATGGCCAAACAAAAAAAAGGAGTCATCATAAACTTTGCATCAATGACCAGTTTCCGGTCCATCTCCAAAGTGGGAGCTTATTCGATTGCAAAAGCGGGCATGGTTAATTTTACACAATGGCTGGCAGCTTATCTGGCACCCGCAAATATCCGTGTCAATGCAATTGCCCCCGGCTTTTTCTTAAATGATCGCAGCCGTAAAATCATGTTCCGTGAAGATGGATCATATACGGAGAGGGCAAAAAATGTGTTGGCGCATACACCCATGAAAAGATTCGGTGAAGCACCTGAACTGATCGGTTGCATGAACTGGTTGATCAATGAAGAATCTGCAGGGTTTGTAACCGGTATAACGGTATCTGTGGATGGAGGTTTTTTATCAAGTGCTGGTGTATAACTCAATAGTAAATTCGGAAATAAAATACAGAACTATTAAAATCATTATTATGAGTACAGGGGCTAAAAATAACGGAACCGCTAATATCAAAGGTTCCGATCAGTATAAGAAAGAAGTAGGGATGATGAATCTCGAAAATTTTATTGCGGAAAGAGAAACTATTTCAGATGAGCCTTTTCCTGTTCCCGACAATGAATTATTGTACCGGTTCGAACAGTTGTACACCGGCGCTGTAAACGATGTACTTCGGGAGTTTTGTTTATTAAACCAGGCGTTACCGAACAGGATCATGCCATTGAGGGAATACAAAACAGTTGCAGGCTTTGCTTTTACTGTTAAAAGTGCGCCCAATGCAATGATCACGGGTGAGATGGAATTCCGTGTGCATATGCTGGATGCCATGCATGAAAATGCGTTCGTCATCTGGGATTCAAGTAAAGACGAGAAAGCTACACTATGGGGCGGTGTAATGACCGCTACTGCAAAGGGAAAAGGAGTGAAGGCTGCCTGCGTCGATGGGGGAATCAGGGATACGCACCAGATCCTTGAGGCTGATTTTCCCGTTTTCTATAAATACAGAACATCTAACGGTAGTTTGGGAAGATGCCTCATCACACATTACCAGACGGTGTTACAGATCGACGATGTGATCATTAAGCCGGGTGATGTGATCCTGGGAGATATTGATGGGGTACTGGTTGTTCCGCGAGATATTGCCTATGACGTTTTGGTCAGAGCTGAAGAAATAAAGGAAAATGAAAAGAAAATCTTTGACTGGGTAAAGGCCGGGGATTCGGTTCAATCAATTACAGAAAAAGGAGGTTATTTTTAGGGGAATGCATTTACAGCTTGACACATTAGACTCAACTGTCGAAGGCGAACTTTATTTTGGCCATTCCGCAAATCACCAGGCGCAAATACTGATATATCCCCGATGCATCCACTTATGAAAGCGAACATTTTGAAAGATTCAAATGGTCGGTGAGTGGATTCTTTTTCTTTATTTAAAAAATATTTCCGATCAATTTTAGATAACTGCCGCTGGTACTTCCGGCACCACAAAATTAAGGATAGGGTATGGCTTAAGGCGTTGCATCCTGTGGAAATTTTGTTGGACGCTGTTCTATTGAAACATGATGTATGAAATTATCTTTTTTATTTTTTGGTAGTACGCCCGATGAGAAGTGGCATCTATGCAGGCAAATGGGTGTTGAAAATGCGATTGTGAAACTGGCGCCTGAATTAACAGGCCAGGCTCCCATCTATGATCTGGAGGCATTTTCACGCTCGTTGGAAATATTCGAGAGCCACGGATTCGCAGTAAGAGGTCTTGAAGGCGACCAGATCGACATGACCAGAATAAAGCTGGGTTTGGAAGGCAGGGAAAAAGATGCCGAACTCTATTGCAGGATGTTGGAGAATATGGGAAAGCTTGGAGTCCGACTTCTTTGTTACAACTTCATGTACCCCGGATGGTATCGGACGCATCATAATTTGCCGGAAAGAGGAGGAGCATTGGTGAGTGGTTTTTTATATGAAACATCCCTGGCACAACCAAAGGACAAATATGCTCCGGTAAATGAAAATAAGCTTTGGGAAAATTATCAATGGTTCATCGAAACCGTAATGCCGGTGGCTCAGGCAAATAGCGTGCAGATGGCGTTGCACCCGGATGATCCTCCCGTTAGTTCATTACATGGTATTGCCCGAATTTTTACATCAGCAGCAGCCGTTCGAAAGGCATTGTCGTTTTCGTCGAGTTCATCGCATGGACTTACCTTTTGTCAGGGCACCTATACAACCATGAATGAAGATGTGCTGAGCCTGATTCACGAATTTGGCGAAGCAAAAAAAATCTTTTTTGTACATATCCGTGATGTTACTGGTACTCCTCAGAATTTCAGGGAGACCTTTCATGACAACGGCCCAACTGATATGTTTAAAATGATGAAAGCTTACAAAGAAATGGGATTTGATGGTCCAATCCGTTCCGATCATGTGCCCACCATGTATGGCGAAACAAATGATCACGTTGGTTATGAAATGAAAGGAAATCTTTTTGGCATTGGATATATCAAAGGGCTAATGGATGCCCTGGCATGAATGAATGAAGCAGGTGTGCAGGTATCTTTAGTAAGATACCAGGGAATGATACATGACTATGGGTTACTCAATCCACTGGCAGATATTCCCGAAGTTCAATCTGCATTGTTATATGCAGCAGCAGAGCTCAAAAAAGCATTGAAATAGATTTATGAATACAGG
>JACMLY010000097.1 GCA_014379345.1 Chitinophagaceae bacterium | reverse complement strand
TCAAAAAGGAATCGCCGATAATACTTTGATCATTTTTACGAGCGACAATGGCCCACACCGTGAAAATGGTGGCGATCCGGATTTTTTCAACAGCAACGGCATATTTCGCGGCATAAAAAGAGATCTGTACGAAGGTGGCATACGCGTTCCATTCATAGCAAACTGGAAAGGAGTGATAAAGCCCGGAACTACAGACCGATTAGCTGCACTTTGGGATCTTTACCCAACATTCCTTGAACTGGCAGGAGTTAAAAATTCAAAACCGGTGGATGGAATTTCATTAGTTTCATTTCTCCAGAGTAAGAAAAGTAAGGAACACGATTTTTTGTACTGGGAGTTTCATGAGAATAGCGGCAGGCAGGCTGTGAGATGGAAGAATTGGAAAGCAGTTAAACTCAACGTCAATAAGAATGCTGATGGTCCTCTGGAACTGTACAATCTCAATGAGGATCCTTCAGAACAGTACAATATTGCTGAAAAATATCCCGGCGTGGTAACAAAGATGGCGTCTATGATCAACCGCGAACACGTTTATAATAAAGATTGGCCTTTGTTACCCCCCGAAATAAAAAAATAGCCTGTTTACAGGTAAATTAAAGACTCCTTATTTTTACGTTTCTGTAAAAAATTTCAGCAAACTCAGATTGTAATAATATCCTGCCAGACTTTACACTGGCATTTTCACCAACATTAACTACAACACCATTAACTATATGCACACATTTTCCATTGTAGGATATTACTTCCACCGTATTCCATTCACTGTACGGCTTTTCTGCGTCAGCAAACTTGACCATGCGGGCATGATTTGTCGGCTTATTCGTGGAGTCCCTCACGCTGATAGTACTAAAACCAAGCAACCAGAAATCTCCAACATCACCTTCCTGTATCTGACATTCGATCGATTGAGGCCAGATGGAATCTGGTTCATTCATCGGAATGTTATAACAAATTCCGGCGTCACGTTTAGCATTTTCCCGTGTGGGCCATTTAGAAACGCCCCATTTAAAATCCACCTTAAAATGAAAATTCCGGTATTCTTTTTGGGTAATTATATAGCCAAGGTCTTTTCCTATGACATGTAAGATACCACCCTCTACCCTGAAATTATTATGCGGGTCTTTATTGATCCCAATATGTTGAAGAAACAGATTCCAGCCTTTTAAATCTTTCCGATTAAAAAGATCCGTGAAAGAATTATCAGCAACCGGAGAAATATTTTTTACCAGAAAAACATAATCGTTATAATCACCATTTTTTGCTTCTTCGAAACAAAGCAGGAAGGAATTTTTTATTGAATTGCCATTAGCATCTTTGAGCGGAAATATTCTTGTTGCATGCACCGCATTACCCGGGTACAATAGCATATTCCACACATCTTCTGAATAAGCATCATGACTGGAGCCGCTGGCATAAAACCCGAAAATTTTCTTTCCCGGATCAAAAGAACTTTTCCCGGAAGCGAGTGAAGGAAATAATGTCTGGTGCTCAGGGTATTTAGAAGCGGTTGACAATACGCCTAGCTTATGCTTTGAAGGCCCTTCTTTTTCATCAGTATAATATCCGAATGGCAATGTAAAATCAGGCGAATACCTTGCAATTGGTATCATCTCAACCTCTCCTACCCCTGCTTTCTGAAAAAGAGAAGCGGATAATTCGTCACCCGTTAATTCCGGCCGGCAATGATTGGCCAGGCTTTTCCATCCTATATCTGTTCTATACCCAAATGCATCAAGTATATGCGATAACGGAGGCTCATTTTCCCCTTCAAGCCCGGCGCTGCTGAGGCCTGTGAGTTTAAATTCCCCGACTGTTTTTAGTGATTTTGTGATCTGAATGGTAGCTCTTGCAACTCCTATAAAGTCAGCTTTAGGTGTAAAGCTGAGGACGATCTTCACCTGATTGGTACCGGGTATCTTACCAACACGTGTTCTGAAATATGCCGTATCTCCATCTATCCATTTTATTTGAATAGATCCTGTTGTGGAATGTAGGATCAGAGAATCAGTTTTACTTATTGTACCCTTAATAGCAGAAAATACAAAATTGTTTTTTTCAGCCGATGTAGAAGATTGAGCATGAACACCGTTTATTCCCCAAAATAAAATTGCAGTGATGGCAAAGAACCTGAATAGATTACACATAATAGGATTGATAAACAACCTGAAACATATCCTTTTTGATATTCCCGAAGTCTGTTGACCATAAAAATGATTTGCCATGTTGTGGCAGAATAAGGAGCCGGCAGCGATACTGGGTAAGTTTAGATAATAATTTTGCATAAGATTGTTAATTGGTTCTGATTATATGTATATTTTTTTGAATTTTTTATATCTATTGTACATTTAGTTTTTCTAAAACCAGCAATATGAAACCTGTTCCGGCAATGATTACTCCAGGAAATATTTTTTCAATCCGTGAATTTAACCAGCCCCTTTTTTCCAGCGAATTTCATTTCCATGAAGAATGTCAGCTTGCCTATATCATCAAGGGTTCGGGTAAAAGGATCATTGGCGATTCTATTGATCATTTTGACGAAAACGAATTGGTTTTTATTGGCTCCAATATTCCTCACCTGTGGTATAATACAGAAAACAAAGCCGCTGAAAATAAATCCCTGCATTCAATTTCTTTATCATTATTTATATCACCCAAACAGCTGCTGGAACATTTAACGGCATTCGGAAATATTCATAAAATTGAACAGTTGTTTGAAAAGGCACAGAGGGGAATGTTTATATCCGGCAAAAGTAAAATAAGGATCATCAGTCTTTTAAAAAAAGCAACACATCAACATGGCATCCGGCATATCATCACACTTCTTCAGATTATAGATCTTTTGAGTAATACAGAAGAGTACAAATTATTAGCAAGCAGCACCTATACCAATCTCTTTCAATGGCGTGATAATGAAAGAATGAATAATGTTTACGATTATCTTATCAAACACTTTAAACAGGATATTTCGTTAAAAGAAGTGGCCGAAATAGCATCTATGAATCCGCATGCATTTTGCAGGTTCTTTAAATCCCGCACCCAAAAAACCCTTACCCAGTTTATCAATGAAATCAGAATTGGACATGCGTGCAAATTATTGAACAATAAAAATCAATCCATTACACAAATAGCCTATAAATGTGGCTTCAACAATGTATCTAACTTCAATAGGTTTTTTAAAATTGTAAAGAACCAGAGCCCGCGTACATACAGAAAGGAGCTGGAATTAGGCTAGCAATATGTACAAAGTACGAAGTACGATGTACGATGTACGAAAACATTTATTCTAAAAAATTCCATATACCTCGTACTTCGTACATCGTACTTCGTACTTCGTACATATTTCTCATTTAATTTAAATAAGAAGCCTGCGATACCCTTGTATAAACAGGCCTCCATACTCCTGCTATAGAGAAAATTGTTCCGATAGGTGGGCTACCTGCCGGCAGGCGGTGAATGATTAGTTTATATTCAATAATTAAATTTTCAACCCTCAATTCTCAATATTCAACTTTCAATTTTCAGTATTCAATTCTTAATACCATTTTTTTAATGTCAATATCCTTCGTAAACGTAATACTGAATTGCTCAACTCAATAAATGAGCATTGAATATTGAATATTTTAATAGCCGGCTATTTAAGTTCCACCACTCACCAAGTGCTGTGTGAATCTTACTTTGACGGGTTTAAAGTTTAAGGTCTAAAGTTTAAAGTTTTTGCTCCACTAAAAAAAAATGACGTAAAATAAAGATTTTCACACTAAAGAACTTTAAACCTTAAACAATTAAACTTTAAACTGATAAGACATAATATCCTTAACATAACACTAGTATCCTGCGTTCTGTGTATACAAACCCGGGCTTACGCTTAATTGATTTTGTTGTATCGGATAAATAATATCATTTGCAGTGATAGGGTTCATCTTATTGCTTACATCATCGGAAGCATCAAAGGCAGCCATTACTGTCAACACTTTACCCGTGCGAACTAAATCATGCCAACGTTTTCCTTCAGCGATAAATTCACGCCTCCTTTCCGCCAATAGCAGATCGAGGGTAATATTGTTAAGCACGCTGCCGGATAATCCCGCACGGTCACGAACCTGTTTCACCAACGCATCAATCTCTGCCTGTGTTCCTCCCCCGCCCCCCCGCAAAATAGCTTCTGCTTTCATTAATAAAACATCAGCATATCTTAATATTGGAAAGTTAATCGCAAAATTAAAACGGATCAAAGGCTTCTTTGTAAGATCAAGGAATTTTACAAATTGCGACCGGTTAATAAAATTTCCGTTTAAATCCGTGTAGTTAGGTAAAATGCTGAAATCGTCACGGGTATCTGCTGCTTCAAATGAAGTTCTTAGATTATTTGAAGGTAACTTGGGAGCATCAATGTCCACTCCCCCGGCAAAACCTATTTTAACAGCATTAGCATACTGTCCTTCATACATCGCAGAAGGTAATTGTGTGCCAAGTCCCGCATCAGCGGTTGTGCCAGGGTCAATGTTCTGCATATCAAATATGATCTCGGAATTATTCTCATTCGTATAAGAAAATACACTGGCATAAGTAGGTTGAAGGGAATACCTATTGCTCGCAATGATCTCATTTAATAATGTTATCGCTGTTGCATAATCGTTCGTACCTAAACCAGGTCCCTCGATATTGTAAGTGGCGCCGGACCTTGTTAAATAGACAAGTGCCAGCAATCCTTTCGCAGCATCTGTAGTGGCTCTGCCTCGTTCACCGGCAGCGGTAGATTTTGGCGGCAGTTTGGTTATAGCCGTTTGTAAATCTGAAATAATTAATGCGTAAACGTCGGCAACAGGACTGCGTGGAACGGTTAAGGCTTCGGTAGGAGTAGCTACATGGTCAAAGATGGGAACTTTACCAAACCACCTGACCAGATCAAAATAAAAAAAAGCTCTGAAAAACTTTGCTTCTCCTTCCATTTTATCTCTGGTAGCATTATCGGGTACAACGGCAGCATCCAGCTTATCTATCACGGTATTTGCCCGGAGTATACCATTAAAATCCCCATTCCATACCCCCGATACGATGGGGTGGTTTGCGGCCAGTGCCGCCCTTTCAAAATTATTGATGGGGATCCAATCACGTACACCGGAAGTGCCGGGAGAATAAATATTATCAGACCTGACTTCTGAAAGATCAAACTGTGTGATTCCATAATCAGGGTTATGTGTACCCTGGTAAATACCGGCGATTGCCTGTTGAAAATCGGCTGTATTCCTGTAAAAATTTCCGGCGCTTGGGTTGGAGATAGGCGCCTGATCCAATTTTTTTTCACAACTCAGGCATCCAAAAATGACCACTATATAAAAAATGTATTTTTTCATCGTAGTAAATTTAGGTGGTTTAAAAAGTGAGATTGAGACCGGCAACAATTCCTTTTGAAAGAGGGAAAGCACCATAATCTTCTCCGGTTGTGTTAACAGCTTCCGGATTCCATCCACCTTTATACTTGTCCTTTCCAAACATATTTTCTGCTGTTACATAAATTCGTGCACCGCCAATCACTTTTCCTTTCAGTAAGGGTCCGAGGTTATATCCCAGGGTAATATTCCTCACTCTCCAGTAATCTGATGAGTAAAGCCAATCTGTATTTTTAATTCTTCCGAATACAGAGTGCGCCTTTTGTGTAAGGCCCGGCTTTCCGTCATCCGCCGGTGATCTCCAGCGGTTAGCATAACTGGCCAGTGCATTATCCATGTATCCCTGACCGGTCCTGTCAACAGCTCTTCCGAACATTGAATAGATATAGCCGCCCCGTTGACCCTGAATCAGAACATTCAGGTCAAATCCTTTAAAACTGAAAGTATTGGTAATGCCCCATATATATTTGGGATTTGGTCCGCCTGTCAGGACGCGGTCATTGGCGTCAATTTTTTTATCACCATTTGCATCGAAGTATTTGGGATCGCCCGCTTCCTGATTACCAAAGCGTGGGTAACCAGCGGAAATGTCTGCAGTTGATAGCACACCTATTTCTTTTACCAAAAAAAGACTGTACATCGGTTCACCAACCTGTAAAACGCTATGATCAATATCAAATCCTCCGTTCTGATAAATCGGCGTATTATTGGGACCAAGACGTTCAACTTTATTTGTATTATGGCTCAGATTAATACTTGTTGTCCAGATAACAGGCTTGTTTACAAAATTTCTTGTTGTCAATTCAAGTTCCCATCCTTTGTTCAAGACCTCCCCAATATTCGTAAACGCCGCTGTGTACCCGCTGGCAGTTGGCACAGGAATAAGTAACAACAAATCGGTGTTCCGTTTTGTGTAATAATCCACTGAAGTAAATATTCTGTTGTTTAAAATTCCAAGATCCATCCCTATATTCAGGGTCCTGGATTCTTCCCAGCTAAGATCTGCGTTTGGAAAACTATTAGGATTCGGAACCTGTCCGCTTACAACAATTCCATTGAAACTATAATTAGCAGAAGATAAGATCCCAATACTTGCATAATCCCCTGCACTATTATTTCCGGTAACGCCCCAGCTGGCTCTCAATTTAAGCTCGCTAAGCTGATCGATCCCTTTTAAGAATGCTTCTTCTGAAACACGCCATCCAACTGAAACTGCGGGGAACACGCCCCATTTGGTATTCGCTCCAAATTTCGAAGAACCATCACGACGGATAGATGCAGAAAGAAGATAGCGACTATCAAAATCATATTGCAACCTTCCAAAATAAGAGATCAGTATATTTTTTGTTTCCGTGCTCGTACCATTGCTATTGATCGTAGCTGCATTTAAGGTTGTTACATCATTCGATGTAAATGGACCTGAATTGATAGTCCAGTTATCAAATTTAAATGTGCTGTAGGAGTGCCCTGCTAAAACAGAAACGCTGTGTTTGTCTGCCAGTATTGTCGAATAGTTCAACGTATTCTCATTTACAAAATTTATTCTTTTGTACCCTGAGAGTAGTCCACTGGCTAAACGTGAAGCAGTTATTGCAGCGGGAATATATCTTTTGAAAGTCTGATCACCATTATCAAGATTGAGAGAACTGCGAAGAACAAGATGAGGTATGATGGTGTACTCTCCATAAAGAGTTGCTAACGTTCTGAAGATTTTCGTATCCCCGATCTGTTGTTTCACGGTTTCAACCGGGCTTACGCGAGTACCTCCCCAGGCGTACGGAAGAAAGGGATCTACACCTGTTTGTATTCCGGCAACAGCCTCAGTCACCGGAGTAAGAGAAGCAGCAATATGAGTTTGCAAATCCTTTCCATCCACCCCCGGATCATTTCCGGTAGAATAAGATGGCGCCAGGTTTATTCCAAACTTAACTTTATTGCTTGCCTGAACTTCGACATTCGCCCGGGCTGAATACCTTTTATAATTTACTCCATAACTAACGCCTTCCTGGTCGAGGTAATCGCCCGATACAAAATACTTCACAAAATCATTTCCGCCACTTGCAGAAAGCTGATAGTTCTGCACCATACCCTTTCTGAAAAATTCATCCTGCCAATCAACATATGTCAACCCCGGATGTCCTGGCTGCGTCCAACGATCATCAATCATAAAGGTGACATTAAAAGTTCCTGCCGGCAGTCCCAGGATTGCCCTTCGCTGTGCCGTAGTTTGATCTGCTGTTCTTCCGGTGGCGGCTGACCGCACCCAATCCCGGTTTATTATTTCAATAGACCTATCTACCCATTGCTCAGCATTCAGCATATCGAGTTTTCTTACTCTTTCATTATAACCGGCGTAGGTATTAAAACTGATTTTTGCCTTTCCTGACTTTCCTCTTTTTGTTGTAATCAAAACAACACCATTAGACGCTCTTGAACCATAGATGGCCGCAGCTGATGCATCCTTTAATACCTGTATGGATTCAATATCATTTGGATTTAAATTATCCAACGGGTTGCCAATTGAAAAACCACCATTTGTATTTTGAGCAGATACTTCTAAAGGAAATCCATCAATTACATAGAGTGGTTCATTACTGGCGGAGATGGAACCTGTGCCCCTGATCTGAATGGAAAATCCCCTGCCCGGAAGACCGCTTGTCTGCTTAACCCGAACGCCCGCCATTTGTCCAACAAGCGCCTGGTCCACCCGCGCAATAGGTCGCTCATCAAGATTGTCAGCATTGAATGTTGCTACGGCGCCTGTGACATCTCTTTTTTTCTGTGTACCGTAGCCTACAACTATAACTTCATCCAATTGCCTGGAAGATTGCTCGAGCGTTACCGAAACATCATTTCCGGAAACAGTGACTGTTTTTTCCGGGTAACTGACATGTGTGAAAACCAATTCGGCACTTCCATTGGGAGCCGTTATTACAAACGTACCGTCTGCAGCCGTTCTTGTCTGCGCAGAATTTCCTTTCAAGGCAACTGAAACATCCGGAACAGGCGCTCCGGTTTCATCAGTGATCTTTCCTTTAATTTGCCTTTGTTGGGCCAGAGATATGAGTGGCAATAAAATCAGCAGAGTGATAATAAGCGGGGCAAGCTTTTTCATATAGCGTTTTGGTTTAACGTTCCTGAAAATTGCCCGCAATCGTTGGTCAGCAAAAGTAACACTGTATTGATTCAGCTATTTCTTATAAATTCATAATTTTCGATACCATATTAACATCATTAGGCGTTTGTTCGAGAATTTTATGCAAAATCATTGTATAATCTGACTTCATACTGCAGATTTTCCAAAGTATATGCAGCCGGACGTTTCAGTATTCTATATTCAACCTATGTTTCTATGATGCTATGTGGTAAATTGATTTTAATTAACCAATCTTCAAAACTGTGCAGGCGTTTTTTACCATATCGCATCTTAGAAACATAGGTTGAACATAGCTTACCGGATGAATTCTTTAAGTCACAATGTTGAAGAAAAAGAATATTTGCCCGATCCCAATTCAACAATTACATAATCTCCTTCTTTCCCTATTAATTTAATTTCCTTTGAACCGGTTAACGACTTATTGTTTTCCATAACAGAATCTGTATTCGCTGCGGGAATATAAACCGTGGCCATCGTATTGGCCGGTATTTCAACATGAAACTGAAGTTTTTTGTCGTTGGCCGACCAATGCGAACTGATCATTCCATAATTTGATCGGTAATCTGCTGCGGCGCTTGTGAGTTTGCCACCGATATGTGGTTTGATCCTGATGCGTTTGTATCCTGGTGTAGAGTCATGCGTGTCTATTCCTGCAACCACCCGGTACATCCAGTCACCTATTGCTCCATACGCGTAATGATTAAATGAATTCATACCCGGAGTCTGGAACGTACTATCTGGCTTCTGCCCATCCCACCTTTCCCAAATAGTTGTTGCGCCCATTTTAACAGGATATAACCAGGAGGGATAGGTTTCCTGCATCAATAAACTATAGGCCACATCTGTATATCCAAAGCGGCTAAGAACATGACATAAATAAGGTGTTCCTAAAAATCCTGTGGTAAGATGGTTGTTATAATCTTTTACATTCTGAGCCAGCCTTTCTGCGGCCTGTTTGCGTAAGGATTCAGGTAACATGTCGAAATGCAGGGCGAGAACATAAGCAGTTTGCGTACTCGACACCAAACGACCGCTCGGAGTAGTGTACTCCTTCAGAAAAGCTTCCTTTATTTTCGTCAGCAACTGCGAATAGATATTTACATCTTCGGTTTTGCCCAATACCCTTGCGGTATTCAACATGAGCTGGGTGGAATGAGCAAAAAAACATTGACTGATAAGATATTTATCTGTTACGGCTGCCCGCCCGTCATTGTCATCACCAGGACGGTAAAACAACCAGTCTCCAAAATGAAAACCTTTATTCCACAAATAATCCGTGCTGTTCTTCTGCATGTAGCCGATCCAGTTTTTCATACTGTTATACTGCTGATGGAGAATATTTGTGTCTCCATAATTGATATACATGGTCCATGGAATGATAACACCGGCATCTGCCCAACCTGCAGAACCACCAGCATTTTCACCCAATACATTTGGAACAACAAAAGGTATGCTGCCGGCGGCCGTCTGATCGGCTTCGAGATCCTTCAACCATTTGCCAAAAAAATTATGAACGTCCATATTAAATGCTGCAGTGCGGGCAAACACCTGGGCATCACCCGTCCAGCCTAAACGCTCATCACGTTGGGGACAGTCCGTAGGCACATCGAGAAAATTTCCTTTTTGTCCCCATTGAATATTATGCTGTAACTGGTTGATCAATGCGTTTGAGGATGTGAAACTTCCTGTTGGCTGCATATCGGAGTACAAGGCAACAGCCGAAATATTTTCGGGCTTCAGTTCACCCGTAAAACCCACCACTTTCACATACCGGAAACCCTGGAATGTGAAATGAGGTTCAAAACTTTCCGTCCCTTGCCCTTTAAGAATATAAATATTTTCCTGCCTGGCTACCCGCAGGTTCTCAGTATAAAAATTGCCCGCTTTATCCAGTACTTCCGCATGATATAGTTTTATACTGTCGCCCGCTTTTCCAGTCAGTTTCATTTGAACAAAGCCTACCATGTTCTGGCCGAAATCGACCAGCAACTCGCCCTTTGGCGTTTTGAATATTTTTTTTGCCGGAAATTGTTCATGCTTCTTTATATGCTCATTTCTTGTTGCCAGCAAATGACTTTTAGGGAGATCTTTCACCTCCACATGACTCCATTTGCTGTCATCATAAGAAGAATTCATCCAGCCATTTTTTTCAAGCCGGGCATCATTGATTTCACCATGATAAATTTCCGAATACTGAATCGGGCCTGTGGAGGAACGCCAGCTTTCGTCGGATATAATATAGTCAACAGAACCATCAACATATGTAACAGCAAATTGTAACAACAGGCCAAGTTGTTTACCATAAACATTTTTATTTTTTTCCCATGCAAGATGACCCCGGTACCAACCGCTTCCCAAAACAACACCCACAACATTATTTCCCTGCGTTAATAAGGATGTGATATCATGAACCTGGTATTGCAGCCGTTTGTTGTAACTGGTCCATCCCGGGGTTAAATACGAATCACCTACACGCCTGCCATTGATAAATGCTTCATATAACCCGTGAGAAGTGATATATGCGCGTGCCGATTTTATTTTTTTGGCCGCAGAAAATTGTTTGCGAAACATGGGACTTGGCCTCATGACCGAATCTTCTTCGTACCCGGCCCTTATCCATTTTGCTTTCCAATCATCGGGTTTAAGTAATCCCATTTCCCAGAATGCAGACCCACTCCATGCAGAAGCCTTGCCATAATTATCCCATACCTTAACCTGCCAGGAATATCTCTTGCCAGACTCCAGTGCCTTTCCCGAATAAGGAACAAACACGGACTGCGATGAAGGGATCTTATCGCTCAACCATACTATTGAAGGTCCTTCGCCTGTAACCCTGATCTGATAAGCCGCCTGCATGAGATTCCGCTGATTCCCTGAAAGTTGCCAGCTGAAGCGCGGAACGGTAATATCAATACCGATTGGATTGGTGCTGTTCTCGCACAAAAGATTTTTTACTATGGTTTGAGAAAATAAGGACAAACTAAAGATCAGTAAAACGGATACTGTGAAAATTTTTTTCATTACAATCGTTTAAATAATATTTTAAGATCAGTCGAATGCGCTTATGGAAAGATAATTGCATTCTGTAAAAAACTGGCTTTTTTGCAAAGGTATTCGTCAAATTCGTGAAACGATAGTTAAGGAAGTTTATTTTAATTGTTTCTGAAAGTTTGCATCCCATGCGCTGAGTGAAGGTTTCGGTTGCATATTTATGTCTAATAAACCCAGAGATGTAAAATAACCAAGTGTGGCAGGTATGGGAGGTAAAAGGCTGGTTATATCAATATCGGTAAAAGTAAGCTGGAAAAGAGCGGTAGCCTGAATGGATTGAAGTAATTCATGATGCCTTTCAATATATTCTTTTTGAATTTCATTTGAACTTATAAAAGAAATGGAAGGTGTACTAACTGATTTTGATGCCCATCCTCCCTCACTAATAAACACAGGAAATTTATTTGAAAGTAATAATCGGGAATAATAGTCAGTTGGAATTTCGGCAGGCTTACCAAATATAAAATAAGGATAAGAAGAAAAACCAATTTCTTCGATAAAAGGAAAATCTATCAGGTCCTGTCCTATGCCTTGAAAGGCAACACCGCCAAACACACCCCAGGCCATTTCCACCTGAATACTCACACTAAGTTTTGCCTTTGAATTTTTTAGTTTCAGTTCCCTGGCAACATCATTGGCAGCCTGCTTTACACCTCCATAGACAGACCGAGACGAAGAAAACCTGATCAGGTTCGTTTCTAAGGCGAGCCCGAGATGCTCGGGCTTTAAAATGCTATCCATTGCAATAACAAACCGCCTGTATTGCTCCTGAACGGCTGCTTGTGCAATACTCTTTCCTGTAGCAATAAGAGCGGTTGCATCCGCGGTTCTGTCAAGCCCGTTCTGGGGATCTACATAAACCCATAGTATTAAATTTTTGCTGCGATAAAATGCCGCCAGGTCTTTGTAGTGATCTACCACATAGGCACCGGCATCCACCCCCGAAAACAGTTCATTCCACGGCACCTCAGTAGATATGATGGCAGCATCGGCTCTGACAGTCCAGAGATTTAGTGACTGTATAAATAAGGCCGTATCATTGAACGTTGGTGCTGAATTTTGAAAACCCATTCTATACGTTCGTTGCGCAGAAGCCTCCTGATCTTTCTTACACGAAAAAAACAGAAGGGTAATTAAAAGAATTGAAATGTGTTTCATACAGAAAAATTACAATTGACACCGAGTATTACTTATGGTAAGACTACCTTTCAGGCGCCCGGGTTACAGATATCTTAATTAAGAGGCTGGCGACAATCCTCATTAGTAGCGGGGGCTGCCACGAATTTCACGGATTAACACGGATTTAATCCGTGGCAATCCGTGAAATCCGTGGCAAAAATTTTATTCTTCAATCCCTGTAAAAATTGGGATGGCGTTTTTCCAAATTCTTTTTTAAATGCATTGAGTTAATGAAAAACGACTGATGGGGATACTCCCTGCAAGAAAGATAGTGCTCCTACGGAGCACATTTCTGGCTGTTATTTGGTCTACAAAGATCACACCCCGATTGGGTGTTTTAAATTCCTTTTTAACAGAAAAATTTTGTTGATTAGCTGTTATTCCAGGTATTGAATCTTTGAAGAAACAATTTGCAGATGGTAATGGAGCTATTATTAAAACCCGATTTCTTCATCGGCCAAAACTTCGTCAAAGGTTTAATCTTCGAAGAATAACCCTGCGGAAGGCAAGGGAGCTCTTATTAAAACCAGACCCACAATCGGCCGGAAAAAAACTCCGTCAGGAGTTTAATCCTTGTAGAAAAGGCATGCCAACCGTGGATCCGCTCCGTAGGAGCGGCATCTTTTAATGATACTTGTGAAATAAATATTTTTCGTCCCAAAATCGATTTCAAACTTTTTGTTCCTGTTTTGGGAAGAGCCTTTCAGGAATGGGAATAGACTTTTTCTCCAATAATTATAAGCGGCTAATTATCAATTCTTCATATTCGGGCACAGGCATTGGTTATAGGTAGATACAATTAATCCCATGAAAACAATCTCTACCCTCTTAATTTTATTTTCCCTGGCATTTTATACCCGGGCCCAGGTAAATGGATACGCAAGCGTAACCTCTATACAAAGCGGGCGTAAGCTTACCATTTCGGTTTCAGATGAAACTTATGGTATGTTTAAAAAGTACGGCTTTGTGATCATTATGCAAATGCAGGACAATGTGATTGGCACTAATACACTCAACAACTCAAATTTTGGCGACCTGTCAACTATTGCATCTGCAGGCGAATACGAAATTGCAAGGATCTCTTCTGTAAAAAGAGATGACGGAGACAGTGATGATGATGATGATGATAATAGCAATGCAATACTGGAGATAAAATTATCTGCTGACCTAGCGAAAACTTTTATAAATGGTACCAATAGTTCAGTACAGGTAATTACATACCCTACTCTGGGCACTAGCGGTTTTACTACAACCGCGAACATCAGTGCGCTGCCATGGAACGGCTCTTATGGCGGTGTTGTTGCTTTCGAAGTAAATGGAACGCTTACGCTCAATCATCATATTACAGCTGATAACGCCGGCTTCAGGGGCGCAGTGATGGATGCGAGTTCTTCACCCTATGGTAGTTGTAATTCTTCCACCTATTTTACAGCCGTTGATGCTCTATTTGGAAATAAAGGTGAAGGCATTTATAAGTCTGTTGATCCGTTGTATGCTGCGGGTAAAGGCAAAATTCTGAACGGCGGTGGCGGTGGTAATACGATCAATGGCGGCGGATCGGGTGGCGGTAATTTTTCCGGCGGCGGAAATGGTGGAGCAGGATGGAGCTGTGCTTTGAACACAGGTGGAATGGGAGGAATTGCATTAAATAGCTATATCAACGGAACACGATTATTTCTCGGTGGCGGAGGTGGTTCTGGTGAGTCGAATGATTATAATAATGATAAAGGTGGCAACGGTGGTGGGATCATCATCATCAAAGCGCAGGAAATAAGAACAACCGGAACAGGTGCGGTTAGGATCAGCGCAAACGGGCAGGCAGGAAATGGCGTATCAAACGATGGAGCCGGTGGTGGTGGTGCAGGTGGTAGTATCGCCTTCCAGGTAAATAACTGGAACGTGGCAGCTACAAACCCTTTGCAGATAACAACAAATGGCGGAAACGGAGGTAATGTGAATAACGGTGCAAGCCATGGTGGTGGCGGAGGCGGAGGCCAGGGTGCTATCTTGTTTAATACTCCGGTACCCGTGGCTAATATTACCGTTAACTCCTTAAATGGAATAGGCGGACTGAATTACACCGGTGGCACACGTGCATCGGATGGTACCGGCAGCAATAATGCAGGCATCATGCAACATGCTTTCGGTTTATTGCCTTTAAAACTTATTTCATTCCAGGGTTATAAAAATAGTAGCAAAGTAGAATTGCAATGGAAATCACAAAATGAGATCAATGTTTTACGTTTTGAGATTCAAAGATCTTCTAACGGAACCTCATTCAGTGCTATTGGAAATCAGCAGGCGAGCGTGAATAGTCAATCAATCAATTCATATTCTTTCACAGATGCGCAACCTTTAACAGGAGCAAACTATTATCGGTTACGTATGATTGATAATGACGGAAAATTCACGTACAGCAAGGTATTGCTGATCAGGGGCGATGAGCAAACAAAACAATCGATAGGCATCTATCCCAATCCTGCTGTGTCACAGGCAACCCTTTATTTCAAATCGGAAAAATCCGGATCTGCAACAATACATATTTTGAGTATGAAAGGTGCTTTAATTGCCAAACAAAATATACAGGTTGTAAATGGTGAGAATGCCTTAGCACTTAGCGGCATCAGCAATCTTCCGGCGGGTGTGTATAATGTTCAATTGATTGTTGGCAATACACCAAACCATACGCGTTTGATCGTTCAGAAATAAATGTATTAATTGTATAAAAGGGTCGCCGGGTAGCGACCCTTTTTATTTTGGAGGATCATCAGAAACAGGTATGGCCATTTCTCCTATCGAATTAAGAGGAAGCATCGATAAATAGCAGATCCTGTAGCTTTCTCTTTCGAGCTTCCCTATTGCTGATACACCGTTTTATTCAACAAGGCAATTGAATTATTAACCTTATATTTCTCAAACATTTTCTGTTTGATATTCCTTGCCGTATGTTGGCTTATCTGCAACCGATGTGCAATTTGCTTGGTCGATAACCCCGTCTGCATGAGCTCTACGATCTCCTGTTCTCTTTTTGAGAGTCGCACATGATCACTGCCAGGATAATATTCTGTTATTTTTGTCAGTACTGAATTGTGCTTATATATTTCCAGTTTTACGCCGGTAAAAACGAGTTCGTGGGTAACATCCTTTATAACGGAGTAATATAGAGGTTCTGAATTATCCAATGGCAGAATGGCTTTCTCGTGGTGGATCGAAATAAAATGTCCCTCACTATGACGGAAACGATATTGAAGCATAAAACGCAGGCTCATATATTCGTAGGGCATTGTTTCTTTTAAGAACGACTCGATAAACGAAAAACACCTGTGCATATCCTCCAGGTCGTCTTCATGTATTCGCGACAAAAGAAAATCCGAATGACTGTATACCGATAATTCTTCTGCACCATAGCCAAGTATATGCTTGCAATTGTCGGTAATAAAGAACACACCCGGATGCTGTGCAGGGCAGCTCATTAAGACCCATTGCGGAAATACATTCTGTAAAGTCTGCATCATCGAAAACACCTGGGTGATATCATTTCGTGATCCCTGGAATAAGTGATCATTCAGGTAAGTTATTATCGTCTGGGCCTTTCTTACCAGGGATAGATGATTTGACATAGTATTTAAATTAATTCAGGAAACTTTTATCTGGTTCAATTTGCCATTTAGTTGTTTATAGCGGTATCCCCGAATCCGGTGATGGTCTCTACCCTTCTTTCCATACAAGTAGTATTCTTGTACCATTTTCCAGACTGTTTTCTACTGATACTTTTGATGCCGGAAAACACGATCACAATTAAATAATGGCGACTAATGTTTGCCGTTGACCACTTGATAAACTAAAAAAGAAATAATGCGAAAGTTTTTAAAATGGACCGGGCTTGTCATCCTGGTGCTGATCCTGGGTTTATATGTTGTTGTCATTTTAAACCAGAATAAAAAATATGAAGCACCCTATCCCAATGTGAGCGCTAGCACTGACAGCGCAGTCATTGCAAGAGGGAAAAACCTTGTATTCGGTTCGGCCCATTGTGCCAACTGTCATTCACCGAAAGGAATGGAAGAAAAAGTAAGCCAGGGAGAAGAAGTTCCGCTTGCGGGAGGGCAGGAATTTGATTTGCCGATCGGTATACTGTACTCAAAAAATCTTACTCCTGATGAAACAGGCATTGGAAAATTATCAGATGCTACCATTGCAAGAGCATTACGATACGGCATTCGATCCGATGGCACGGCATTGTTCGATTTTATGCCGTTCCATAATACAAGTGATGAGGATCTCGTTGCCGTTATCTCTTATCTACGTCATCAACCTGCTGTCAAAAATATTATACCTGACCACAACTTTAACCTATTGGGGAAACTAGTGAGAGCTTTTATTCTGAAGCCTGTTGGTCCTGTGGGAACAGTGCCAGTGGCAGTGAAAAGGGATACTTCGGCTGCTTACGGAAAATATCTTGCGAATAGCGTAGCCAATTGCCGCGGATGCCATACAAACCGTGATATGATGACCGGAGCATTTACCGGGGAAGATTATGCCGGAGGTTTGAAGTTTGAAATACCAACGGATTCAGGAACATATTCCCTTACTACACCGAACCTAACACCACACGCCACCGGCAGAATAACAGGTTGGAGCCAGCAACATTTTATTTCCCGTTTCAGAATGGGTCCACTCGTTAAAAACTCCCATATGCCATGGGGGCCTTTTAGCCGGATGAGTGATGATGAATTAAAAGCGATCTATCATTTCCTGCAAACCGTAAAACCTGTAAACAATACGGTGCCGCATGGACTTGTAAAAGAAAAATAACAAAGAAACTTTGAAGATCTTATGCATAGGCCTGATGAGACCATCTGTTTAAGACCTTTAAGGTTTATGTAGAACTTACTCTTATTATGGGCTAGTTACATTGCCCCAGTGCATACCAGATGATAATAAAAACAACGATCGTACCCAAACATCCACCACCTAGTTTTTTTGCCCCGTAGCCTGCAATCAATGCCCGAAAGAAATTATTCATGTGTAAAGTATTATAAGATGGTTCAATTTAAATAATTATGCCAGACGGTTACGACTCTTGTTTGCAACCAGCTTACAAATGCAACAAGATCATGGATTATTTTTCCGGTTCTTTCTCCACTTTGGGTTCAACATACTCTTCGGGAGCCGTTACTCCTTTGATTTCTGTCAGTGGCGGATCAGATTTTTCCTGATCGGCTTTGCGATCGTCTTTGAGCTGTTCTTTGGTTTCTTCCGGCAAAGAACTTTGTTCTCCGGGATCTTTTGATGGCTGCATACTATTGTTTAATAATAATGAATATAAATATCGCGCCAGGGTCTTATGCAGATTTTGAAACCCAATGCTCTATCGCATACAAAGCCGGATGCATAACTCATCGATGATCGTAATAAAAAAAGAAGCCGGATAGAAATCCAGCTTCGGTAATATCTAATATCCTGTGAAAAACCGATGTAATGTTAACTTTATTCGCAGAGCCTCCCTATCCCCTTTTTAGGTGAATTGTGGAATGCGTCAGGAGTTCTAAGGAATAATATTGCAAGCCCCCAATCTGCCGCTTATCCGGAAACGCGATCCAGAAGACGTGCCGCATGCTCATCTAAAAACCAATGAATGTTTCCATCTTCCGGATGAATGAGTTGAGCCGGGTATTCGTCTTGATTCTTCACTCCCTCTAATACATTCTTTACTGCCTGGGCTTTATTTTCGCCATATACCAAAAAGAAAATGTCCTGCGCTTCATTGATCAGCGGAGCCGTCATGGTGATACGCGAGGAGGTTGGCTTTTCCAGATGAACGGCGCTAACAAGCGCTTTTTGCTCGCGTAAAACCGTTGTATGCGGAAATAGAGATGCGGTATGGGCATCGTCACCAAGCCCCAGCAAGATCAGATCAAAACGGATGGGCTTATCTCTGAAGTGAGCAATGATACGTTTTGCATATTTTCTCGCGGCCTCTTCGGGCGTCTGAAGAGTTGAGATGTAAAATATCCTTGAGTCGGCGATCTTCAGTGGTTCAAACAATGTTTTCTTTACCATGAGGCCATTGTTAGCGGGATCATTAAAAGGAACGCACCGTTCATCACCAAAGAAAAAATAAATATTATCCCAATTGATCTCCGATTTATAGGGATAGGAAGCCAGCAATTCATACAAACGTCCGGGCGAACTTCCACCGGATAACACAACATTACATTCGCCTGCATTGTCAATGGCTGCGTTCACTTTTTTCATTAAATCATCTGCCATTATTTTGATTAACTCATCTACCGATTGATAAATATTCAAGCTCATACTATTATTTTTTTCCATTTAATGGCAGGGAGAACCAGTGAAATCCATCTCCTGCAATTAATGCTTCTGCGAGTTCTGGTCCCCAGGAGTCTGCAGAATAATTTGGAAAGTTCAAAGAAGGTTTATTTGTCCATACATTAATAATCGGCTGCAATAATTCCCAGGCAGCCTCTACCTGGTCGCCACGCATAAATAACGTCTGATCGCCCGTCATGGCATCGAGCAATAAGGTTTCATATGCTTCGGGTGTATAACTTGCGTAGGTGGATTTATAATCGAACACCATATCTACTGTATTCAACACCATATCCAGGCCGGGACGTTTTCCCTGTACCTGCAGACGGATACTCATTTCAGGTTGAATGCTGATGATTAACCTGTTTTGTTGCCAGCTTTCAACCGCTTCGGGAGGAAAAACAAAATGCGGCAGGTCGCGGAACTGGATAGTTATGATTGATGCAGATTGATGCAAACGCTTTCCTGTTCGCACATAAAAAGGAACACCCTGCCAGCGCCAGTTATCGATAAAAAATTTGAGGGCCGCAAATGTTTCAGTATTTGATTGAGGAGAAACGCCCTGCTCTTCTCTATATCCAGGTACCTCTTTCCCTTCCATCCAGCCCTTTGCATATTGTCCACGCACAACAGAAGTCCTGATCAGTTCAGGAGTAAATTTTCTGAATGCGTGCAGAACGTCTATTTTCCTGCCGTGCATTTCCGCTGCGTTAAAATTATTGGGCGGTTCCATGGCAATCAAACATAGCAGCTGCAAAATATGATTCTGCACCATATCTCTCATTGCGCCGGCAGATTCATAGTACCCTCCACGACTTTCAACACCCAGGTTTTCTGTTACAGAGATCTGTACATGCTGAATATAATTCCGGTTCCATAATGGTTCAAGGATCGAGTTGGCAAAGCGGAATGCGAGGATATTCTGAACGGTCTCCTTGCCCAGGTAATGGTCAATGCGATAGATCTGTTCTTCTTTGAAGTATTCATTGAGTAATTTATTCAATGCTTTCGCCGAATCAAGGTCTCTCCCAAAAGGTTTTTCAATTACAATTCTTGCATGTTCACGATGCTCCGCCAGTTTGTTTTTTGCAATGTTCTCGGCAATGATTGGAAACAATGCCGGAGCTACAGCGAGGTAATGAATAAGATAAGGTTTGCTATCCCATTGCTGCTCGTAATTATTCACTTTGTTACAAATACCGCTGTAGGTCTCATAATTGTTAACATCTGCCGCCTCATAAAAAATATGTTGCGAAAATTCACTCCACCGGTCTTCTGCTGCCTTTCCGCTACGTGAAAACTGGTTTACACCATCAAGCAGTTTCAATCGGAATTCTTCGCTTGTCATTGCCGTTCTGCCGCTGCCGATTATGGAAAATTTCTCCGGCATCCATTGATCAAGGAATAAGTTATACAGCGCAGGCACCAGTTTTCTCCAACATAGATCACCGGTAGCCCCATAAATAATAAAAATAGTTGGTTGAGATTTTATTTGTTTCAATGTTGAATATTTTGAATTTTAGCCTCCGGCTCCAGATTCCATTCGCTGTGAAAACTTCCTTCTTTACCGACCAGTTCGTAAGTGTGGGCACCGAAATAATCGCGCTGAGCTTGTATCAGGTTCGAAGGCATGTTCTCGCTTCGCAATGCATCAAAATAGCTTAATGCATTGGCATAGCAGGGTATTGATATACCGGCTATCATTAATTCCGACACTACTTCACGGGTTGGTTCGCATGTTTCATTAATAATTTTTTTTAACTGTCCATCCAACAACAAATGTTGCAATTGCTGATCGGATTTATATGCGTTGTGAATGACGTCGAGAAAAGCAGCACGGATAATACAACCTCCTCTCCATATTCTTGCAATTTCTGCCAGTTTCAGGTCGTAGCCTAAATCAACAGAGGCTTTTGCCAACAGGTGCATCCCCTGGGCATAGATCGTGACCATTGAAAAGTAAAATGCCTGTTCCAGTTTTGGAAGGATTACTGAAGGATCAATCTGTTCAGCAATCTGGCCCCTTTGACTGTATTCTTTTGAAACCGCTGTGCGTAAAGATTTATATTTCGATAAATTTCTCAATGCCACGGCCAGGTCAATGGTCGGGATGGGTAATTCCAGGTCAGTGGAAATCTGCGTAGTCCATTTGCCGGTTCCTTTTGATTTTGCTTCATCTTTGATTGAATCGATCAAAAATCCTTCTGAACCGTTTTCTTTATATAAAAAAATATTGCTGGTTATTTCTAACAGGTAAGATTGCAACCTTCCTTTATTCCAATCTGAAAATACTTTTTGTATCTCGGCATTGGAGAACCGTAACCCTTTTCTCAAAATTTCATAGGTGTCGCTGATCAGCTGCATCAAAGCATATTCTATACCATTGTGCACCATCTTTACGAAATGACCCGATGCACCAGGACCGATATAAACAACACAGGGCATTCCATCCACTTCGGCCGCAATCGCTTCCAGCACCGGTTTTACGTATTGAAAAGCGGCCTTATCTCCTCCCGGCATCATGCTCGGCCCTTTTCGGGCACCTTCCTCACCCCCGGAAATACCCATTCCGAAAAAATGCAGGCCTTTTTCTGATAAATTTTTTACACGCAGTGTTGTATCGGTAAAATGCGAATTGCCTGCATCAATAATAATATCTCCTTTAGCCAGCAATGGTTGCAATTCTCCGATCACCGCATCTACGGCCTTGCCGGCAGGCACCAACAACACGATCACCCGCGGAGAATCCAGGCTATTTACGAATTCATTGATTGCCTTAAATCCTTTTACGGGTTTTTCTTTTCCTTCTGTTTCAAGCAAACTCAGTTTGGCAAGGTCCATATCATAACCGGCAACAGGAAAGCCATGATCGGCCATATTCAACAATAAATTTCGCCCCATGGTACCTAAACCAATCATTCCTATTTTATATTTCTCGTTCGCCATATGATTTGTTTATATGGAATAGAAACTCTTTTTAATGATTTCTTTGGTTGATTCGGGATCCTGATGCTGATAGGCATTGATCCCAAGCCGGGCAGCAGCCTGAGCAAGTATAATACGGTCATCGAAATAAAAGCAGTGACCAGGCTCTACCTTCGCAATGCCCATGGCCAATTGAAAAATACCCGGATCAGGTTTGCGCATACCTACCTCACCGGATGACACAAATACATCAAAACACTGGTGCAATTGAAATTTCTTGATCCGGTAATCATTGAGATCCTTTCCTTCATTGTTGATTGAAATAATTCTCGTATTCCTATTTGCAGCCTTCCATTCTTTCAGCCATTGAAGCATTCCTGGTAATTCAGTGGATTGTGCAAACATGAATTCTTTGAAGCTTTCCTTACTGAAACTTCTTTCCTTATTAAATACAACAATATCGATGTATTCATCGAGCGTGATCTTTCCAATTTCATATACATTGAAGATAAAATTGTGCAGGTGTTCGGTCTCCGGAAAATCGAGATTAAACAAATCGGCCGCTTTCTGTCTGGATTCATGCCCCCATGCATTACTCAATAAAACCCCGCCAATATCGAGAAAAAGAATTTTTGGAATAGACGTCATTAGGTTTTCAATTTACAAACGTTCTGGATGCTGGAAACAAGATACTAGATGCTAGATACAGGATACTGGTTATCTAACAAAGAATCCAGGATCCTGTATCTAGTAACTAGCAGCTAGCAGCTCTCCAACGCAATGATCTTATTCAGCCTCCGTACATATTTTTCGCCACCAGAGAATTTTGCATCTAAAAAACTCCTGACCAATTCTTTTGCAACGGAAGGGCCGGTGATGCGTCCTCCCAGGCAAAGCAGGTTCATGTCATCGTCTTCAACGCCCTGGTGAGCGGAAAAATAATCGGTGATCAATGAAGCCCGCACCCCTTTCACTTTATTGGCAACGATGGCAGCTCCCACGCCACTTCCACAGACCGCAATTCCTCTATCTATTTCTTTTGCGGACACCGCCTTTGCCAGGGGAGCAACAAAATCCGGGTAATCGTCCAGATCGTTGTGTTCATAGGCCCCGAAGTCCACTATTTCATGAGCCAACGAAACAAGATATGGCTGAATGATCTGTTTTAATGCGAAGCCTCCATGATCTGCAGCGATCCCTATTTTCATGAACCATTTATTTTTAGGATTAAAGAATAAGAATGCAAAGAAAAGGCATTGTGTTGAGAACTTTGTCACAAGGCTTCGTTGCTTATAACTCTTTCGCACTTGTGCGGCTGAGGTACGAAACATTCCAGAGACTCTTCCCCTTTCATGCTGAGGTACGAAACATCCTAGAGACTCTTCCCCTGTCATGCCGAGGTACGAAACATCTTAGAGACTCTTCCCCTGTCATGCTGAGGTACGAAGCCTCTTAAGACCCCTCTCCTGTCATGCTGAGGTACGAAGCATCTTAGAGACCCCGGCCATCCCGGCAGGCAGGCTCGGGATGCCCGGGCAAAATTAAATTCCCCAAAGTGTTATATTTAAAAATAATAATCCCTTCATGTCAACACCCCGCAGAGAATTTATAAAACAGCTCAGTTTAGGTGCCGCAGGTTTTGGATTGGTTCCAATGATCCCTCAAACCTTATTGGCCGAAATTAAAAAAGTGACAGGCTTACCAAGAGGTATAGCCGAACAGGAAGGACTTTCTTCGGAAAGTATATTGGCTTTTATTAAGTCCGTAGAACAAAAGAAACTCGGCCTTCACAGTCTAATGATCGTAAGGCATGGCAAAGTAATCACAGAAGGTTGGTGGGATCCTTACAAACCGGATATAAAACACATGCTTTTTTCATTAAGCAAAAGTTTTACGTCTACAGCTATCGGCCTCGCTGTTGCCGAGCGCCGACTGACTGTAGAGGATAAGGTCATTTCTTTTTTTCCCAAACATCAGCCGCAAAATATCAGTCCGAACTTAGCAGCGATACGTGTAAAGGATCTGCTTACGATGAACACGGGGCATGACAAGGATACAATGGGTACCATGCGTGCGGGAACAGAAAGCTGGATCAGGACTTTTTTATCATTACCGGTTGAACACAAGCCGGGTAGTTTTTTCCTGTATAATTCCGGTGCTACGTATTTGCTGGCCGCCATCCTTCAAAAACTCACCGGAAAAAGTTTACTCGATTATTTAACGCCAAGACTTCTGGAACCCCTGGATATTAAAAATGCAGATTGGGAGATCAGTCCTGAAGGTATTCACACAGGCGCCTATGGACTTCGGGTTACTACAGAAGACATTGCCAAATTTGGTCAGCTGTACTTGCAAAAAGGGAACTGGAATGGCAAACGCATTTTGTCTGAAAAATGGGTGGAAGAAGCTACTTCATTCCAGGTTCCAAATGCTTCGCTTACGGGGAAAGATGAAAACAGCGATTGGCAACAAGGCTATGGATACCAATTCTGGCGATGCAGGCATGATCTGTACCGGGGTGACGGCGCTGTTGGTCAGTATTGCATTGTTATGCCGGCATATGATGCGGTAGTTGCCATTACCAGTGAAACATCAAACATGCAGGCGATCATGAATGAAACATGGACTCATTTGTTGGCAGGTATGAAACCATCATCCCTTCCCCAAAATCAGCAGGTGCAGTCTGCGCTCAAACAAAAGCTTTCGACCCTCACCTTACTGCCTTCAACCATAATTACAACTTCATCCATCATGCCCGGCATAACGGGCAAGCCGTTCAAGCTACAGGAAAACGAGATGAACGCCAGTGAACTCTCGCTCAAATTTGCTGGAAATAACTGCGTGTTTTCTTTAAAGGAGAATAACAAAGTACATACAATTTCCTGCGGACTGGATCATTGGGAAAAAGGAGAAACGGTCATTCCTGGTGCGCCTCCTAACCTGGTAAATGGTAATAATAAGTTAACTGTAAATTCTAAAGTTGCAGCAGCAGGATTGTGGAAAGATGAAAATACTTTTGAAATGATCCTGCAGTATTTTGAAACGCCGCACAGTGATGCGGTTACCTGTTATTTTGAGAACAATTCCCTGCGGCTGGAGTTTAAAAATAGTTTAATGGGTAAAGTGGGTAGTTTTAAGGAAACGCGGCCGGTGTTAAAGGGAACATGGAGTATATAAAGGGGTCAGATGCGAATCGTGGCATTGGTTAAACAAGGTTAAAAGCATACGCCGCCTTGATCAACCCTGCTGTATTTTTTACATGTAATTTATTCAACAAGTTCTGCCGGTGGGTATCAACTGTTCGCTTACTGATAAACAATCCTTTGGCTATTTCATCATTGGTCATCTCAAGGGCAATCATTTTTAAAATTTCCAGTTCTCTTTTTGTTAAGCGGTTCTTGTTAGCAGGCGTAATGACATCAGAACTTTTGGCGGAATCGATCAATTTGAGTGCCACTTCATTTGAATAGTAAGAACTGCCGCCAAGCACGGCCTGGATGGCTTGAATGAGTTGTGACGGTTCGATATTTTTCAGGATGTATCCGTTTGCTCCTTCACCAATCATGCTTTTTACGTAAGACAGTTCATCGTAGTTAGATAAGGCAAGAACCTTCATGTCCTTTTTGTACAAGCGGATCTTTTGGAGCGTCTCGGTGCCGGTCATGCCTGGCAGCTGGTAATCGATCAAAACAATATCAAAAAACTTTTTCAATATTTTCTGAACTCCTATTTCGCCATTCTCCGCCTCATCTATGTCGAATTGAAAAAGTTCTGTCCTGGATTCAAGCATCACTTTGATCCCGTCTCTCACCATCTGGTGGTCGTCTATAATTAACAGCCGAATAACCTTTGTTGCATCATCCATGGTATTATTCATTGTTGTCCATTGGAATTGAAATTTCGTACCTCGTTCCTTTTCCAGGCTGGCTGATGATATCTACCTCACCATTATATGGCCTGATCCTCGACCTGACATTGCTAAGTCCCATTCCATGATTACGCAATGTCGACATATTAAACCCAATACCATTATCCCGCAAGCTGATCATTGCCATTTTTTTCCGGTATTTGAACTCAATCCCTAAGGCATCGGCCTTGCTATGTTTCAATGCATTGTTGATAAACTCCTGTATGATCCTGAAGAGCGCAAATTCCTGTTGCAATGACATTCGTGGAAAATCGGGCGCTTCATTGATCGTGATATCTATCCTGCCCAGAAGTTCGTTTTTTGAGGACAACTCTTCAACCGCTTTTACCAACCCGAAAAACTCCAGGCTTTTTGGCATGATGTTGAAGCAGATATTTCTCATGTCGGCCTGTACATCTACGAGTGCCGCATTTGCTTTCAGCAAGATCGATTTTTGCCTGGGATCTTCAACAGCATCGGCCGAAGCCCCGATGTAGAATTTGATCGCAGAAAGCTGCTGACCGATGCTATCATGAATATCTTTTGCAAAACGGATCCTTTCTTTTTCTTCCGTTTCAATGATTGCTTTCAAAACCATATTTTGCGTCTTTTTCTGAATAGATATGTCTTTTGCCGTTAGCAATACTCCTCCTTTTGTGTTGTTTTCGCCGATCAGAAACGAAGCTGAGATCAAAACAGGAATATTATTTTTATTCTTCGTCTTAAAAACGCCTTCATAATTGCTGGTGCGTGATGCACGCATATCTTGTAAAATATGATTAAACCAATCCGGCTGCGACTTATCCAGTAAATAGCTGATCACCTTGCCCTTCAGGGAAGGCAGGTCATACTCAAGGTTATTGGTTACCGACACATTCATATTCTCTATTTTTCCCTGCTTATCAAGCACAAAAACCATATCCGATACGGAATTGAAAATATTATTAAAGTAATCGCGGGAAATTGTTTTGTCCTTCAATTCTTCTCCCAGCATATTCACGCCCATAATAAAAGCATCTACTTCATCCATGCGTGAAGAAATGCGCAGTTTTTTATTAAAATTGCCAAGAGAATATTCGCTTAAGAGCCTGTTTATTTTTCTAAATCTGTTATCCATGCAATAAAATTATTTCCTGTATTTCTGAAGCCATTTCAGGGCATCTTCTTTTTTTGAAAAAATCCGGGCAGGTATTTTTGGTTTGGTTACTGATAAAAAAAAGTTACCTAAAAACGAACTGAATGGGGAATCAAGCACTATCGCAGCCGCAATAATTCCCTGTATCCCTTCGTTTGATGAAAGAAAATCTCTGGCTTTTTTGTCCATACTTATTACGCCCTGGTTGTATATCAATGTTACTACAGGCTTATGATTGGCAAATTCTAGTCGTGTCTTTACAATTTCTTTTGCCATGTCAAGATTAATCTTCAGATTTTTCTTGTAGGTGCCAATCATCAAATCATCCTGCAATTCAATATATACATATGGCGTATCCAGCGTTTTGGCCATCATCATATCCCGTAAGTATAAATGCTTAGGAAGAACAGTTAATTCAAATTAGTAAAAATCAGTCTTTTACTTGTTTTTTATATAAAGTATAAAGATAAAGTTTGTATCAATCTATTACAAACATCTATCCGAATGAAGCAAGGCAATGTAATTACCGATACTATTGATCAAATCATATCGGACGGAGTAAAAAGAGGGATCCTCCATTTATATACAGATGACAATATTCTGCATGGCAATCATATTATGCTCAAAGGCAGGGAGGTAGTGAATTTTGGTTCCTGCAGTTACCTTGGACTTGAATTTGATCCCCGCCTGAAAGAAGCTTCAAAAGCAGCCATTGATAATTACGGCACGCAGTTTTCTGAATCGAGGGCCTACGTTTCCATAAAATTATACAGGCAATTAGAAGAATTGTTTGATAAGGTGTTCGATGCCCCCTGCGTGATCACTCCTACCACCACGCTTGGCCATATGGCTAATATACCGGTACTGATGTCGGCGGGTGATGCAATTATTACCGATCAACAGGTCCACAATTCCGTCAATACAGCTGTCAAGTTATTAAACGGTGGGCGCACACATATTGAAGTGTTGCGTCACAACAGGATGGATCTTTTAGAAGACAGGATCAAATCGCTGCGGGGAAAACATGATAAGATCTGGTATCTCGCCGATGGCATTTATTCAATGTTTGGAGATACTGCTCCCATGAACGAATTGTACCAGTTGCTTGATATGTATCCGCAATTTTATTTGTATGTGGACGATGCTCATGGCATGAGCATTCAGGGTAAGCATGGTAGAGGGTCTGTCTTAAACAACCGCAGGTTCCATCCGAAAATGGTACTTGCTACTTCGCTTGCAAAAGGATTTGCAACAGGAGGCGCGGTTATGGTTTACCCTAATAAAGAAATGGCACGCAGAGTCAGGACCTGCGGAGGTCCCCTGATCACTTCCGGCCCCCTTCAGCCCGCACAGTTAGGGGCCGCCGTTGCCGCGGCAACAATTCATCTTACTGAGGAGATATACAGTATGCAGGATGAACTTCATGAAAGAATAAAGTTCACGAACCTCATGCTTAAAAAATACCATCTCCCTGTGATTGCGGAAAATAACGCCGCTATATTCTTCGTGGGGGTACACCTGCCTAAAGTAGGATACAATATGGTCCGTCGCATGCTGGAGGCAGGTTATTATGTTAACCTTGGCATTTTTCCTGCAGTCCCCATGAAGAACACAGGGATCCGTTTTACCATCACCCGGCTTCATACATTTTCACAGATTGAGGAGATGATCCGTACTATGGCCGAAGAACTTCCCAAGGCACTGAAAGAAGAAGGCGTTACCTATGAAGATATTTACAGGGCATTTAAAATTCCTGTTCCCGAGCAACAGTTACTGGATGAAACGGTGGCATCCGTCATTAGCCAGGCATTGTCTTTAAAAGCATACCATTATAAGAGTATTTACGACATTGATAAGAACGACTGGAATGCAATCTTTAAAAATAAGGGGACTTTTGACTGGGACGGACTGGCACTACTCGAGAATAGCTTCCAGAACAATCATCAGGCAGAAAATAACTGGCAATTCGATTATGTTATTGTAAAAGATATAATGACCGAAAAGCCGGTAGTAGCAAGCTTTTTCACTACCGCATTGTGGAAAGATGATATGCTTTCGCCTGCTGATGTGTCAGATAACATAGAAACCAAAAGGGCAAGCGATCCTTATTATTTCACCTCGAAGGTCGTTTCAAGTGGTTCCCTGCTAACCGAAGGTGAGCACCTGTTCATAGATACGTCCTCTCCATTCTGGAAAGACGCTATGCAATTGCTTTTCGATCAAATCAATACGCTGCAGGAAAAATACAATGCCAATAGCATTGTTTTGCGCGACTTCCATCATGTAGATGATGAATTTGAAAGTTTCCTCATCGATAATGGATTTTTTAAGACTTCCATGCCTGACAATAATGTGGTAAATAATCTGAACTGGAATAATTCGGAAGAGTTTTATGATTCGCTTTCGAAAAATTCCAAAATGCATTTCAGAAAAAATGTGAGAAGATATGCGGATCAGTACGAAGTGGAAATCGGAGACTATGCTGTTGAAAAAGATGTTGATGATTGGTACGCTTTATATGAAAATGTAAAGAACAACAGCCTTGAACTGAATACATTCACCCTGCCGAGGAAACTTTTTGAAAATATAGCACACAGCCAATCCTGGGAAACAATGGTAGTAAAATTATCTCCGGGTAATGAAACTAAAAAGACGGTGGCTGTGGTGTTCAGCCATATTGCAGGAGAGAATTATATTCCAATGATCATTGGGCTTGACTATACCTACAACAAAGACTACAAAGTATACCGCCAGGCTTTATACCAGGTAATGATGCGTGCAAAAATACTTGGAAAGAAAAAGGTTCTTTTAGGATTCTCGGCATCTATTGAAAAGAAAAAAGTTGGGGCGGTCTTGTCTTCAACCTATGCTTTCACACAGATCAAAGATAGCTACAATGCAGAAACACTGGCCGTAATGAGTCTCGCCGCAACTACACTGACTAAATAACCGACTGATAAACCAATTTCATGATCCGATTAACACTTCATGTTAATGAATTTTTATTTACCTACTTAAGCATATTCAATGCGATTGACCAGAGGCGAATTTTGCCAATTCAACCACACGACCCGTCTCAAATTACTTAAGGAATTTGGCAAGAATGTTCTGGAAAAAAAAATAAGGATGAGATTGATTTCAATCTATAAAATATCAGATTTCTATGTAGAGGTATATGAGAATCTGGACAATCATCAATTGGAAAAAGTTGAACCGGTCAGAAATAATTCTGTTCTTGAAGTATACAATAACCTCTAATTTGAAGATCGGTATAAAGACGTAGTCATTACAAGTTTTTATACGCAGTTTATTACTCTTATCTATGCTTAATTTTGTTCGGAATTAATGCTTCGTTTTCGCTTTTCCCTGTTAAAGAATTAATGACTATGCAAGTATTCACCTTTGCCGGTCTTTTGCTTGCAGATGTTCAATATATTGGATATGAAAAACCAGTTCTTTTGTGCTTACGTCAGGATCAGCAGCGGTGGTTAGTAGAGTTATTCATGTATGGATCAGATAAATTGATAGTGCACCGGAATCAATTTTTCTGATCCATACACTTCGCTGTAAAGTACTTGACGTTCCCCGATATATAATAAAGATTAACCGCATCTTCCATACAGATTTTCATTGAAGCAGTATTCTTTGTGATGTACATACCCGCATTACTTTATTTACTTTTGACTTTAACGGATTTTTTTAACATATCCACATCCTCCCGGTTTTGGACGCCATAGGAATGCTAATTCCTAAAAATGTAAAAGTAAAGCTCATCACTGAGTATGCCGGTTGGCGTGATAATTATTATGCTTATTGGTTTAAAAAATGGTTCCGGAAAACAAGAAGAAAAATATGACCTGTTTTAAACTTCGAATATATCTACACGAAAACCTTCTATTCGCCGGTTCCCCTTCTTTCAAATAAACACTCACCTTTCAAAGGAAAAAATAGATAAGTCCTTGTTCTTTTTACCTGAAAGCAATTGAGTCAACATACTCGCTGCAATAACGCTGAAGGTGATTCCGTTTCCTCCGAAACCCAAAGCAAAATAAGTATTTGGCCGTTGCTTAACAGATCCGATATAGGGCAAGCCATCTTTTGTTTTGCAGAAATAACCAGCCCAACAAAAATCGGTTCGAAAATCAATACCAGGAAATAATTTACCGAATGCCTGGTGCAACGCAACCGCCTTTTTGGGAAGCTTGGCATCTCTTTTTGCCGGGTTGTAAAACTCGTCGTCCTTTCCACCTATCAAAATCCTGTTGTCATCCGTTTTACGCAGATAGAGGTATGGATCGGCAGTTTCCCAGATCATTGCGTTTTTATACCAAAAGTTTCCATTTTCAAAAGGTTCCGACACTATTGCATAGGTACTGTTAGGTATTTCAACCTGCCGGGTAAGATATTTTTGTGATTCATACCCGCAGGCAATCACCAGGTGTTTTGTGGTAATTGTGTTTCCGCCGGAAGTTGTCAAAGCTATTTGTTTCTTTCCATGCTGTATTTCTACAATGTTGGTACTATCGTACATCTTGGCTCCCATTTTGATCGATCGCTGAAGAAGCGCATGCGTGAGAGCGTAAGCATCGACCGTCGCTCCTTCGCGTGACAATATTCCACAAGGTGCGGTTATGCCAAATAAACGATGTAGTTCTGTGCTTTCAAGCCATTTTAAATGACCAATTCCGAATTTCTCCCGCGCGGAAAACTCCTTCTCCAGTGCTTTACGATGAGACGGGAAACTGGCAAATTGAAGGCTTGGAATTTCAGAAAATCCGGTGTCTACCCGCAATGACCCTGTAATTTTTTTTAGCATCCGGATAGATTCGATACACAATTCATAACTTCTTACTGCATTCGATTCGCCTACTTTGTTAATAAGCTCGTGCAGTGGCGTATCGATCTCGTACTGTAACAAAGCCGTACTCGCCCCGGTTGACCCAAATCCGGCATGCCTTTTTTCAATGATGGTTACGGAAAATCCCGCCTTACATAAGTGATAGGCGATGAGCGCCCCGGTAATACCCCCACCAATGATCACTATCTCATCGCGCAGATCATTGCGTAAAGATGGGTAAACATATTTGATACCATGACGCATCAACCAATAAGGATGATTTGAATGAAGATCCATTTCCAGTTGAATTTAGTTAATCAACACATGACAACAAATTTCCGGTTGATAAGTTTAAATAAATTCAGCCTCACTGGTAATGGCCAGATCCCATCCAATGGGTTATTCATCCGACGCGACCTTTGCAGAGATATAATTTAAGTAAATGATATCAAAAGTAAAGAGACGGTGACTGTTAGCCTTTAAAGACCTTCCAGTCAGGAATGATGAATTTCTACGGTAAAACAGAACCTTTCGCACATATCAGCCAAGTCAATCTCATATGCAGGGCATTCTAAGGCAACGCTAATATAATCGAAGGATGAAGATCTTGAAACGAATGGCCAGTCAATAAAGAGCAAATTGATCGCTCCCGGTTTAATAGAACCTGGTCAGTTACAGGAGGCTTGTAGAATACAATGTGGCTTTAATAATATTTATCGATTGCTAAACTGATTTGTTTTATTACCGTCCATTAAATACCTCACAACATCCGTTACCCTGTCCCCAACAACCCTGACTACTTCGCGGATCCTGTCAGCCGGCACTCCATACCGCTCCGTCCAATCCATGATTTCGTATTCCTCATCAATATTCAGTCTTTTCTGTTCCTGCCTTGAATTTTGGCGCTTGTAGTATGACATATGAGTTTTACAGCTTGAAATAAAAATTTCATGCCAGCTACGGTTTGGGACAACTACCCGCGTCATTCAGGTGATGCCTGGTATACGCATATACTACTCATGAGCTGAATGTAAATATTGATTCAATTTGCTTTATTGTGACCTTTTTACATCGACGATGCAGTTACAAAAAAGTAAATGGTCTGTATTCAACATCTCTGAGATGCCTCGTACCTCTGCATGACAGAAAAGAAGCCTGCGAGACGTCTCGTACCCTGTCTGCCGGCAAGGCACGCTCCGACAGGAAAAAAGTCTCTGCAATGTAAGGACCGTGTTATGAGAGAACGAAACGGATACTATTTAAGTTTTTCAAGTAAGGTCTTGAAACGCTGGTCTGATTTCAACGATTTCAGATCAGGATCAAACTCAAATTGTTGCCGTGAGTTATAACCGTATTTCACAGATTGTTCAAGTGCTACCATGGCTTTGTCTGAGTTGTTGATCTTTGCGTAAGCACAGGCAAGATTATAATAGTCTATACCCCTGGGATCTATCGCGACGGCCTTTTCATACCAGGTGGTCGCTTCTTTATTCTTATCTGCCACCAATAATGAAAATCCAAGTTGAGAATAACCATCCCGGTTCATTACACCGGCTTTGACAGCTGTCGAAATATATCCTTCGGCCTCAGATGTTTTATTTTTTGAATAAGAGATGACAGCCATCGATACAAGCGCCTCAAGATTTTTTGGCTCGAGGCTCAGAAGTTTATTATATACTGTTTCTGCTTCATCTAAACGATTCGCCTGGCGCAATATGGAACCATAAAAAATAAGCGTAGAAATATCGCGCGGGTTTTCATCAGCCAGCGATTTCAACAGATTGATCGCCCTCGGCCTGTCCATTTGAAGAGAGCCTAATACATCCCTTGCTTTTGAATAATTCCATGAAGGTGCAGGAACGGGGTCGAGGTGGTTCTTCCAGAATGAAATCGTTTCCTTTATTATTTTTCTTGCTTCATCATTGTCTGAATAAGCATCAAAGGCGTGTGGCATTCCTGATCCCATCTTAATTGTCCAGGGAGAATTGTTTTTCAACACCTCGGTCCACAATGAATTGTACCTGTCAGGACCGGCATCGCCTTCAGATATTACAAACAATACCGGCAGATCTTTTCGAAATGGGCCAGCCGGCGTATTGCCATAATACAATACAGCTGCTTTAATACCACGATGTGCTTTTTCATCCATCAGGTAGATCGCAGACTGGGTAACATTTGCCGAAGCGGCATAAACCCCTAATTTATCCGGGTCTATATTATAGGACTTTCCATTTGCCGCCAGGAAATCAAAGACACCGCGAATGGATTGCTGTACGCGATCCCCGTCTGTCTCCATCGATATACCCATGTATCCATGAGCAGCCATGAGCTTTGGCCAGCTGGTATAGATGCCCCAGCTCTTTACCCTTCTTTCTCCGCTTCTCTCTCCAATTGCATTAAGGAAGATAACAGCCGGCCGCTGATCATTTGCTTCCAGGCCCACAGGAGAATAAATATCAAGGTGCAAACTTCCTTTCGCATCTTTTAAATAAACAATATCCTGTTTTACAGTTACTTTTTTCATTTCCGGATGATCGAGTACCACTCCAAATATCAAGGGGTCTATCACCCGTGATGAACTCGTTTCCTGTGCAATCATCCTGACAGATAATAAAACGCAAACGAATAATGAAAGTTCTCTTCGCATGATGCATATTTTTGTATCCCCAAAATAGCAGGAAGGACAGTTGTTTTCCTAACGATCCGACAAATCCGTTAGCGAATCAACTCCTACAGGATAAGTTTTAACTAATTAAGTAGGATCACCCCCTTCTGATTGATGGATGGATTTATTGATAGGGGTGCATATCGGACTCAACCTATTTTGATCATTGAACGGGATACATTCAATAACGAAAGGCCCCAAAAAGGGCCAGTCATCTATCCGCCGTCCATAGTTCTTATTTTCTTGTACCGGTAAAGTCACCATCATAATCCGCAAAGCCCGATACTGAATACTGAAAAGTGATTGTATCGTCTTTAAAATTTTTTGTAGACAGGATACCTGTGCCTACTACTGTAAGCGTATTTCCGTTAGGATTTTTAAAAGTTTGGGATGGAATTTTCAGCGTATTGCCTTCAACGGCCTGGAGTACTGAGTGAGTTGAATTCATCTGGTGGTTAAAAATAGCTCACTGCATCGATCGGAGCCGGAGAGTGCTCACGGTCCATCTCCTGATCGCTGACTTGAGTTGTTGATACCCGTTTTGTTTAGCTATCAGGCATTTCGTACATTGATTGCTCAATAATAAAATGGACATTGATTCAATTGCCGCAATGAGGTGATACCGAATAATTCAAAAATTCGTTTACATTAATCTTCTAAGTAACATGAAAATTTATAAAACAAAAAAGGGAATGGTTGTTGACAAATCAGGTGAATACTATCTTTTAAATAATGAAAACTGGGATGAGTTTATCAACCGCAAAAATTTGCATGAATATATTGACGGGAAATTAAAGTTTTTGACTCCTGATCGATCTCTTTCTTCGTCCCTTACGGAAAACATCTCAGCGCCTGTAGGGCAACAGGAAATCTGGGCTTCGGGAGTTACTTATTTGCGAAGCAGGGAAGCAAGGATGGAAGAAGCAAAGGATGCGGGAGCAGGTGATTTTTATGCACGGGTGTACGAGGCTGAAAGGCCGGAATTGTTTTTTAAAGCCACGGCCTCCAGAGTTGTGGGACCTGGTGAAAATGTGAGGATCAGGCGAGATTCGAAATGGAATGTTCCGGAACCGGAGCTTACCCTTTTTATTTCATCAGAAGGCAGCATCGAAGGATATACAATTGGAAATGATATGAGTTCGCGCGATATAGAAGGAGAAAATCCGCTATACCTGCCGCAGGCAAAGTCGTATGATGCCTCGGCATCGATCGGTCCCTGTATTTATGTACCCGGCAAACCGATTGAAGCCGATACAATGATCCGTTTGAATATTATCCGCAAAAATGAATCTGCATTTTCAGGCACAATTTCTATTAACCGCATGAAGCGGATTCATACGGAGCTGGTGGAATACCTTTTCAGGGAGACCTCTTTTCCATTTGGTGTTTTTCTTATGACCGGAACGGGTATTGTACCGCCGGATCATTTTACTTTGGAGCCGGGAGACGAGGTAGAAATCTCTATCGATGGAATTGGTACATTAATCAATACTGTTTCTCAACGTTAATAATTGTCGTTTCTTCTAGATTGATAATTGCAGAAAATAAAAGGCAGAATAGTTTTCATCATCCCCGAAATTATTTTTAATCGGTTATAGGTATTACAATTAACCTTAAAAAACCGGTACGATAAGAAAGGATATTCAAGAGCTCATAAGGTCTTTGTATAAATGCTTCTGCTAACCAGGATGATGACTGAGCAACTCATTTATTTTCACAAATTGATATCCTTTATTTTTTAATTCTTTAATAAGTCGCGGCAAACTGCGATAAAACTTGTCTTTTCGCCTGGGATCGGTTCCGATATGAACTAACAGGATAAAACCGTTTAATCCTGCGACTGATTTCTTCTCGTGATCAATTATTGATTGATAGATCGATTTGCTATCCACATACCGTGAGGCCATTTCGGGATAGGTATAATCCGCGGTACTGCGTGTACCTGGCGTAAAATTAACAAGCTGCAGCCCCGATTGATGCGTCCACGAAACAATGGAATCATTGTACCATTCATATGGTGGAAGAAAATAAACGGCCTGCCGGGTAGAAATCCCAAACCGGTCTAGTTCTTTATATGATTGGCGCAGATCGGTTTCAAATTCATTTTTAGTTACTAATAAACTATCTCTTTTTATCCAATCGCAATAAAGCAAATGTTTGTCTGAATGTGAACCCAGGTAATGACCGCCGGAGATCAATCCCAGAATAAGTTTTTTGAAATTTTTATTCCGGTAAAAGTTCCCGGTTAGAAAAAAAGAAGCTTTAATTTTTTCTTTCCGCAAACCGGATTGAATGAACTGGCCTCCATCTGCAAATTCATCACCGGTAAATACCAAAGCCACTTTCTTCTGCGTCGTATCTCCCCGTATTATCGCTTTCAAACCCATATCGTGCTGGGCATTGAGGAGCGTTGCGGAGAACGATATGACTGTTAGCAGCACGATTGGTTTCATTATTTATCGGATGTTTAATGTTTAGAGTCACATTATTATAGCAAGATATCAATTTGAAGAATAAATGGCGCTCACTAAGCAGCTGAATGCATAAAATTAAACCGTTCACCACTGATATTATTAAAGTTTCCCCTATCGCGATCAGGTTAAGGAAAAAGTAGTAAGTTTCTTTTCGGATTCATATGAGGAATGGAACACCGGGAAGATTTTAAATTGATTAAATCATAATATCTGTTATGCCGATCAACACGCGAGTATTTCTTCCGGAGCTTGTAGAAAAGCTGGCTGCTTTTGATCTGCAGGCAGCCAGTGACATGTGTGACGAACTCATTGCTTTTCTCTACCATACACAGGATGAATTTTCCACTGCCGATGGTGAAAAAATCCTTAAAAATCTAAGAGATAAAAGAATGTTCACGGTTGTGCAAAAGGTGGCGGATGCCTTACTGCAAACAGGCAGAAATTCACACCGCATTCGTCGTCAATATGCGCAGTCGCTGATTGATAGTGGTCATTATACAGCGGCGCTCTGTATTTTACAGTTGTTGAGTGCGGATACGAACAAACCGGGTGCAGATAAAATAGCATTAAAGGAATATAAGGAATGCCAGGGTTTAGTAGGCAGAGTTTATAAGCAGCTATACATCAATGCGAACGCGCCGGCCAATCAACAAAATATCAGATACCTTGAAAATTCACTCCGTGCCTACTATGAGGTGTATCGCAATAACGAACAGACAAGCCTGTGGCATGGCATTAATGTATTGGCATTGCTGCATAAGGCAAAAAAAGATGGCGTGGAATTGAGAGGCTATCCTGAACCAAACGCATTGGCTGAAAAAATCTTTGCAGTCGTGAATGAAAAATATGCAGATACCGAGCAACAGGTAGACGCATGGGATTTCGCCATTGCAGCTGAAGCCTGTGTCGCCTTGAACAGGCCCGAAGAAGCCGTAAAATGGCTAAGCGGTTATGTGAAAGAGCCGGCTGTTGATGCTTTTGAACTTAGCAGCACTTTGCGACAACTAACCGAGGTATGGCAACTCGATATGAATTCGACCACTGGCAAATTGGTGCTGCCACTCATGCGGGCAGAATTACTACGGAAAGAGGGAGGGAATGTATTGATGAACGTGGAAGAATTAAAACTTCAAAACACATCGGAGCAAACAACGACTGCCGCTTATAAAAATTTATTAAGTGAACCGGGAGAGAACAATGCACTAAAAGCATCGAACAAAGGACTTGAAAAAGTCTTCGGACCGGATAGTTACAATACATATATATGGATGACAAATGCAATCCAAAGAGGAAACTCCGTTGCCAGGATAGGAAGGGATTCTTCAAAAGGTTTTGGAACCGGGTTTTTATTGCCGGGCAAATCCCTGCATGAAAAACTGGCGGAGGAGCTTGTACTGATCACCAATGCTCATGTGGTGAATGCAGAAGGAGCAGGAAATTCTTTAACGCCATTTGATGCCGTGATCATTTTTGAAGTGCTGTCCAGGGATAAAAAATTCTCTGCTTCGGAAATCATCTGGTCTTCCCCGAGTCATGAATTGGATACGACAATTCTTCGATTTAATGCCGAGAATTTAACAAGCCTGAATGAACTGATAAAGAGTATAGAATTATATTCTGTTGCACCTGGCCTGCCTGCGATGGATGCATCTCAAAACTCGCCGCAACGGGTATATATTATCGGTCATCCTGCAGGCGGCACTTTGCAGTTTTCTTTCCAGGATAACCTGCTTTTAGATTATGATGATCATAAATTACACTACAGAACACCAACAGTGGGCGGCAGTTCGGGCAGCCCGGTATTTAATGCAAACTGGGACCTGATCGGTCTCCATCATGCCGGACGAACGGACATGCCCAGACTCAATGGTAAAGAGGGCGTGTACGAAGCCAATGAGGGGATCTGGATTCAATCCATAAAAAATAAATTGAAAGAAGTATTATAAATTTAGGTTCAGAAGCAATTCAGCTTTTAATCGTTGAGACCTACCGGCATAAGCGGATTTACCGGTTGATCAATTTTGTTCCCCATGGAGGATGATTTAGGAATTTGATATCGGCTATTACAATCCGTATCGATCAATATAATAAATCTCTGAAATAATTTAATAACCAACATATCTAAAAAACATTTTATGCGACATGAGAATATAATTGCAATGGAGGAAAAAGTAAGAAACACGGGCAATGGCGGGGAATACACGCTCACAAAAATAGCAGTGCCCGTACCGGGCGAGGACATCAAACTGGAGGGCTTTCTTTGCGTACCTAATGGACGTGAGGGATACTATTACAAGGTTGAACATCCCAAGCAGCGCATTGTTCTTCACTTTACTGCGGGTAATATTCGTTCCGACCTGGGCGCATTAACAAGAAATGATTACCATGTGTCCGTTGCATTTGTAATAGGAAGAGATGGCACTATTTATCAGCTGTTCTCTTCAAAATACTGGTCGGGACATCTGGGCAAAGGCGTGGGCAATGAAGGAACTGGCAATGCCGAAGACAAAAGCAGTATCGGCATTGAACTTTCTAACTACGGTTACCTATCCGAGGTAAGTGGAAATCTTGAAACGTATTATTCAAGACAAAAAGATAAAGCGGGTAAACCCGGACCTGTGGATGTATATTGTTCACTAGCGGATACACACGCTTATAAAAAGCTGGAAACGCCTTTTCGCAATCAGCGCTATTACGCGTCGCATACTCCCCAGCAATACAATAGCCTCATCGTATTACTTCGATACCTTACCACTCAATATAAAATTCCCAGGAATTTCCTGCCTGACCAATTGCGATATGTAACTACTCCGGAGGTTTTGAAGTTTAAAGGAATTGTTTCTCATATAAACTACAGGAAAGATGGCAAATGGGATATTGGCCAGGCATTCGAATGGGAAAAAGTAATCAAAGGTGTACAGGCAGAAAAATATATACCTGTTGACGCTGCGCCGAAGTTGTCTTCGCTTCGAGGATTGGAAAGTGTTGATGAAGATCCTCTAACCTCAGAAGATGCCCTGGAATCTTTACTTCCCGCTGCAAAAGATGAAAAATATGAAAATGAAGATTATGAAGAATTACAGAGATCAGCAGAAGAAGTGATCAGCCAGAAATAGCTTTTTGACCTCACCCCCAACCCCCCTCTCCAAAGGAGAGGAGGCTTTCTGAATACTGTATTCTGAATCCATGCTCAAACTCTAATCGTATATACAACACCAACAATTACTTCGACCGGGAAATATTCCAATATATTTTCAGGTTATGGGTTGCCCTTCCCGAAGCAATAATATCCAGTCTGCCATCACCGTTTAGGTCCATTACCTGCAGGTCTTCGCAGGCCATACCATTTTCGTCTATCCATTGTTGTTCCCACGCCGTTGCCGAATTTTTTTTTCTGCTATACAACCTGATCCCCACTTTTCCATCTTTATCAGGTCTTCTCCAACCGGCAACCACCTGTACATCTCCCCGACCTGAAAAATCAGCTGTAGCCAGGGCATGCCCTTCATTCATACTGCTGTCCACAACCATCCTGTTTTGTCCGTCAGCCGTGTACACAACTAATTTATTCCCGTGCATGGGTTCGATGGCAGCGACATAGTCCTTGTCATCAACTGCCCGGCCTGCCCGAACTTCCCCGGCAGCCTGGCTATTCCGCATTTTTAGGTCCAATGCTTTTGAATTCCTCTTAAAATCGATATCAATAAAACCGATGCCTTCTTTACCGGCAATATAAATAAGCCGCTTTGCCGGGCCTTCGGATCTTACAATTTCTAAATTATGCGTGAGATGCATCTCTGTGTTTATAAGATAAGCCGGGTCCGATCTGTGAAGAAGATCGGGGTACTTGAATACAATCATATTAACCGCTGCACCCATCCCCTCCCGGTTATCTTTTCCATGAAGTGGTAATACGACCAGATAGTATGCTCCGCCCGACGCCCGAACCCATCTCATCCTGTGAATGGTTGGCTCATGATATAATTGTATAGCCATCCAGGTTTTTGTGGGATCCCCGGGGCGGACAAGGAAATGTACAGAGCCCGATTTTTTTTCGTCTTTTGTTTCGGAAGGATTCCACTGCGCGCCCACTGCTACTTCCACTTTGCCATCACCGTTTATATCCTCAGCAGCGATACACACATTATCACTGACGGTGAGATTTTCGATCATCACAAATTTTTTCCAGTCGCCGTTTCTGTACCAGACAAATTGTTTTTTATCTGCTACCAGAATATCCGGCTTCCTATCTCCATCGATATCCCCCAGCGCAATTCCGTAGCCAATGGACAAACTGGTATCGATAGTTTGCGCTTCAAAATTGGATCTTCCGGGAGAATCCCATGTAAATAAAATCCGGAAAGCAAAAAAAATGAGTAACATGACAGAAGTTTTGAATCACCAGTAATTTACAACTAATCATATTTGAAGTTACTTCTGCGCTTATATTTCCAGAAAACTGAAGATGAAAGAAATAATGCAACCGTTTTTGTATTATGACTGTAATATTTACCCTGTGCTTATTCCTGCTATCAAATTTCCTATTTTCACCTATATTTATTTCCATGCCACGGAGATTGTTTATCTCAGCTATCGTCCTGCTTTGTTCAGCCATATTTCCCGTCCGATCGCAAGTGCCCGGTAAAGGAGCGCCCGTTCCTGCGTGGAGAGAGGGATGGCTGGATCTCCATCATATCAATACAGGCCGTGGAAATGTTGCCTATTATATTTTTCCGGATGGCACGACCCTTCTCTTTGATGCCGGCGAACAGGATCCATCAGACGAACGCACTCATTCAGCACGCAATTCCGTGATCCGTCCAAGCGATAGTAAACGGGCATACGAATGGATCGTTCATTATATAAAGCAGGTAGCGCCGAGGCAAAGAAAATCTGTCATCAACTATGCAATCCTGTCCCATTTTCACGAAGATCATATGGGTTCCTGGTATAATACGGCACCAAGGGCTGCGAAAGCAGATTACGTGCTGACAGGCATCACCGGGATCGCAGAAATGATACCTGTTGAAATATTGCTTGATCGTGGTTATCCCTTATACAATCATCCCGTTGATATGAAAAGCCCTGCTTTCGAAGAAAGATTAAAAACAAATCCAGCTTCTTATAGATATTGGAAGACGATGAATAATTATTTTTCTTTTATTAAACTGCGGGAAAAAGAAAAATTGATTACCTCTAATCTCCAGGCCGGCAGTCGCACGCAAATACGAATGAAGTATGATAGCGGCCGCTATCGGGATTTCTTCGTTCGGAATGTAAAATCAAACGGGCGCATCTGGACCGGCAAAGACACCACAACTACCGAACAATTCACGATGTTTCGCCGTGATGATCAGTCCACATTTCCTACCGAAAACGCATTGAGCCAGGTGATAACAATCAATTACGGAAATTTCAGGTATTACACCGGTGGAGATATTCCGGGCAATATTAATTATGGGCAACCAGCCTGGATGGATATGGAAACCCCTGTAGCAAAAGCCATCGGAGCGGTGGACATTGCAACTATGGACCATCACGGTAACCGTGATGCTTTGAATGAATTTATGGTAAAAACGCTGCGGCCGCGCGTTTGGATTGAACAGGTCTGGTCATCCGACCATCCCGGTCATGAAGTTCTGATCCGGGCAACAACTCCTTTTTTGTACGAGGGCCCACGCGATATCTTTGCAACCAATATGCTACAACCAAATAAGGATGTCATAGGCTCCCTGATCGACAGATCCTATAAAAGCCAGCAGGGGCATATTCTTGTACGAGTTGCTCCCGGTGGGGGTTCATACTATGTGATCATACTCGATGATTCAGTAGAAACGCTCAAGGTGAAAGAGGTGTTCGGCCCATATGAAACGAGCAGGAAATAAATAAATCATCTGCACAGTCTGTCATTTTCTCAATTTGCCAATACCAATTGTCCTAAATGATATGCCACATGATTGGTTCTGTTTATAAGTACACTTAATTTATTTCTGGTTGGTTCTTTAATAAGATCTTCATCAGTCATGGCGGTATGTCTGCTGAACCAATCGGATGCGGTCATGCGCTCAAAATAGCTTGACAAAACTTCGTTTGATCTTTTCCACTCCTTTCTTAGATCAGCAGGTTGAGGAATATCGAGGCCTGATCTATCGGGCATTTTCACAAATGCCTCATCAAAGTGTGCATACAACCGTTCTCCTGCGCCAAATAAGGAAATTATATTATCATTCACGGCAATGAGATGGCCCAATAAATAAATGATCCTGTTTTTTCCGGGCGCAACCTCTTTCAATAAGCCTTCGTCATTTAAAGACTCAAAAAACTTGTCGGCCTTTTGAACCTGGGTATTCCATGCATTCAACGCCATTTGTACAAAGATTTGCTGTTGTTCCATATTTGAAATTTGAATAAGTGATCAATGAATGTACTGACATTTTTATTGTCTAAGGTTTCGCAACAGAAACAATGGACCGCACTGTTGAATCCTTCTTTCCATTTGTTACAGGCTAAGCCAGCGCCAGGTAAGAGACCAGGCAAATGAGTGTAAATACAGTGATGGTATAAACAAATGCTTTCTTGAGTGTCATAAGATTTGATTGATGCAATTGATGAATATGATTAAAGGCCAAATTCAACACAGGATAATAATTATTAGATTTATTCAAATATTTCGATAAATAAGTAAAAAAATTTACACTTTTAATTCTTGCAGGAAACCGATATAGTCATCAAGTAATTTGCTGTTCATGTAATACCTCACATGCCGGCCTTCCTTATCGGAAGTAACCAGTTCGCAATCTATCAACAGTTTCAGGTGATGGGCTATCGATGGCTGCGCCAGATTAATTGTGTTATTCAGATCAACACAATACAGGCAATCCTTACTCTTCTTAATTTCCTTTAATATCGTGAGCCGGTTGGGATCGGCTAACGCTTTGGAAATCTTCTCCGCTCTCTTTGCATCCATGAAATAAAATTTACATCACAAACCTATTTATTATTTATCGAAGTTTTTCAATAAATAAAAAATGATAACTTTTTTTTAAGACTTACGGGTCAATGAAATGGGGGATCAATGTAAATGTTTGAGAAACTCGCTTAGTTCCCTAATGTGATCGGTATTAATGTAATCTACCTGCAGTCGCATGAATTCTTTCCAGCCATCTATGGTATCAGGCGCTCCCCAAAGGCGAACAGGCTTGTTCACTTCGTGAGCCTGGACAATGAATTTAGCCAATTCAATTCTCTGCTTTTCTGGAATGGTTTCTATCCCATTCCATCTACTGAATTGGGCAAATGGCGCGCTAAGCATAGCAATACGGGACAAAGCAATTTTGCTGTATGCAGTCCCAAGTATACCATCAAACTGAATGAATGGAGGGTACAAGTAAAAACTATCAGCGATTGGACGGTTACCCGATATTACTACCTGCAAAGTGGGTGAATTGATCAACTCAGGGTATTTCCGCAGTTGGGTAATCAACCTGGTAAGCGTTGGAACAGCTTCGGTTTTTATGTCGATCATCAATTGAAGTTTCCTGGAAGTATCTGCATATACAAAGCCATTGTTCTTACGGATACAATTCACCAGTGGCAAAAGATACAGCGAATCCAGCGTTCGCCTTTTCTTATCCAGGTCAGATTTATAATGCGCTACGTACAATTCATCTGATCCATTCAATAAAAATATATCCGCTTCTATACTACCGAATTGATGTTTATAGGCATCATGAAAAGGAACTGGTTTTTCATAGTCATTATGAGAATGTGCATTTGCTGTTGTGTACACTCGCGGCTGGGCATTTATCGACGCACAGGACAACAAGCATAATGAAAGGAATAATTTATACATACAACGATGGTTAAAATAAAATAAAAGAGGCTTTTGGAAAAGAAAAAATAATCTATTTCCGGAAACAATAACATTTAAAACTTTAACTGCAAATAACAATTCCTTAGTGGCTTCCGTTTCGCCCTTTGTGTCCTTAGTGCCTTTGTGGCAATTTTTTAGCCACTAAGGACACTAAGACACAAACAATAAATGATATCTGATTAAAATTATTTTGTTCCTGATGCCTTACTGATTACATAAAATCCTTTCCATTCCTGGAACCTTCAGCTTTTCTTCTGCTCGTTAACGGATTCAATTGATTTCATCCGGTGAAAGCTTGTACTGATACTTGTATATACATCCGAGGTATAATGTTGTCATAGCAAAATTTTCTACCCAACCTGGATTCGATTTTTCTGTTATAGATCCATGTAATGCTTTTTTTGCCACGTTGCACGAATTAGCACGAATTAATATCATGTTTTAAATTTTTCAAATGTTGATTTTTAATTAGTGCTAATTAGTGGAATTCGTGGCTAACCCGGCACTGATTCTCATGGCTTAATTTTTGTGTCAGCTAATGATATGCCGGATTATTCGCTTAAAGCCGATGAAACGAAATTGAACGGATTTGTATATGTTCGCGGAGCAAGGGAACACAATCTCAAAAATATAGAACTTAAAATTCCCCGCGATGCACTTGTTGTTTTCACAGGCGTATCCGGGTCGGGAAAATCCTCACTTGCTTTCGGAACCCTTTATGCAGAAGCACAGCGACGTTACCTTGAATCCGTATCTCCTTATGCCCGCCGGCTTTTTCACCAGATGGCCGTTCCGGAAGTTGATGAAATAGTTGGTCTTCCGCCAGCAGTAGCCTTACAACAACAAAGGGGATCACCAACAACACGCTCTTCTGTAGGAAGCGTGACGACCCTATCCAACCTGTTGAGGATGCTGTACTCACGTGCCGGTGACTATCCACCCAAACAACCACTGTTGTATGCTGAGTCCTTTTCGACAAATACACCTGAAGGCGCCTGTCCCAATTGTCATGGCCTTGGCCGGATATATGAAGTAACAGAAAAATCGATGGTGCCTGATGATTCACTCACCATTCGTGAACGTGCTATTGCTGCATGGCCCTCAGCCTGGCAGGGACAAAATCTTCGGGACATACTCACCACATTGGGTTATAATGTTGATCGGCCCTGGCGTGAGCTTCCCAAAAAAGACCGGGACTGGATCCTATTCACCGACGAGCAGCCAACTGTACCTGTATACGCTGGCTATGATCGAGATGAAGTGAAAAGTGCATTGAAGCGAAAGGAGGAGCCCAGTTACCAGGGAACATTCACCGGTGTAAGGCGATATGTATTGCAAACTTTTGCAAATACCCAAAGTGCATTGATGAAAAAGCGGGTGATGCAATACATGCTGGGTACGGAATGTCCCATATGCCACGGTAAACGCCTCCGCCCTGAATCGCTTAGTGTAAAATTTTCCGGTTATGATATTGCGGAGATTTCAGGTATACCTCTTAAACGACTTGCAAGTATTCTGAAGCCGTATATTTCTGCGAAAACAAATGATAAAATAAAGGCAGATCATCCTGAGAAGGCAATCGTGAGGCATCGTATTGCAGAAGATCTTGTATCGAGATTACATGTATTGCTCGATCTGGGTCTTAGTTATCTTTCGCTCGATCGAAGCACTCCCACCTTATCTCCCGGTGAATTGCAGCGCCTCCGTTTGGCCACACAGGTGCATTCGAATTTATTCGGTGTGGTATATGTACTCGACGAACCCTCATCGGGTCTTCATCCTGCAGATACCGAAGCATTACTTACCGCATTGGACAGGCTGAAAGCATCCGGCAATTCTTTATTTGTGGTGGAGCACGACCTCGATGTCATCAAAAAAGCAGATTGGATAGTAGACGTAGGGCCGGCGGCCGGAGAGAAAGGCGGTGAGATATTGTACAGTGGTCCTCCCGCTGGACTTAAAAACATCGAGGGATCAAAAACAAGAAATTATCTCTTTGGCAATGGGGAAATAAAAAAGAGAACACCAAGACCAACAAAAGGATGGCTCAAACTAAGAGCTGTTACAAGAAATAACCTTGAAAACCTTGATGTTGATTTTCCTTTAGGTGTATTTACATCTGTAACTGGTATTTCAGGCTCCGGTAAATCATCACTCGTTAGCCAGGTGCTGGTTGAACTGGTAGCAGAAGAACTGGGTCATGATATTGAAGAAGATGAAACTGACGATTTAGATACAACCGTCGTTACATTAGGCGGACGGATCACTGGGGGAATGGAAGGCATCAGGCGATTGGTTCGGGTTGACCAAAAACCAATTGGACGCACACCACGCTCCAACCTGGCCACCTATACTGGCCTGTTCGACTACGTTAGAAAACTTTTTGCTTCCACAAAGGCAGCAAAGGCACGCCATTATGATGCAGGAAGATTTTCATTCAATGTAGTAAAAGGCCGGTGTGAACATTGCGAAGGGGAAGGATTTGTAATGGTCGAACTACTATTTTTGCCGAGTGTGTATGCCCCATGCCCCACGTGTAATGGAACACGCTATAACAAAAAAACGCTGGAAATAAAATACCGCGATAAAAATATTGCAGAGGTATTAAATATGACTGTTGAATCTGCAAGAGAATTTTTTGCCGAAGACCCGCATATTTACAGGTCGCTCAGTGTGGTAAGTGAAGTAGGACTTGGCTATCTGCGGCTGGGCCAATCTGCCACCGAGCTGTCGGGCGGGGAGGCACAGCGGATCAAGCTCGCAACAGAATTGCAAAGGGCTCAAAAAGGTGACACGATCTATGTATTAGATGAACCTACTACCGGCTTGCATCCTGCAGATGTTGAAAAGCTGGTTGTTCAACTGGATGGATTGGTAGAAGCAGGAAATACCATCATCGTTGTAGAGCACGATATGCAGGTGGTAGCTGCCAGCGATTGGGTGATCGATATTGGACCGGGTGCAGGTGAAGAAGGTGGGCATATCGTTGCATCGGGACCGCCGGAGAAGATCGCCGCTGCAAAGGAAAGTAAAACTGCGCCTTATCTGAAGAGCTATCTGGGGATATAATCAAGTAAGTTGATTGCAACAATGTAATTGCATGTTCATGGTATTAATTCTTACGCGAGTACGGTAACAAGAAACTTAATCTGCTGAAATCGAACTCAACAATGAAAAAAATGAATGCCGGTTATCTTTCCATTATACGCGAGATCATGATCGGATTACCTGGCGTATCGGAAGGGATTTGTTTTGGCACAGCAGCTTTTTATGTGAGTAAAAAACTACTTGTCCGGATGAAAGAAGACAGCGAAACGCTGGTGGTGTACACGCCAGACCGGGATGAATGGACAGTGCGCGATGAAAATGTTTTCTTTATTACCGATCATTATAAAAACTATCCTTTTGTACTTGTTAATCTTGTCAAAGTAAAAAAATCAGATTTATTATTGATCCTCACTGAAGCCTGGCGTAGCCGGGCAGGCAAAAAATTGCTACAGAAACCACTTAAATAAATCTTGTTTTAACCCGATATTCCATTCACTGGACCCACCGTATGCAGGAATAGCCTACCACGCAGTTTTCACATTGTACAAACAAAGATTCGATGAACCGTAAGGCTGGCACTCCGACCATCGATCGTGGAGCGAATCTTCATTTCTCAATCCGGAAAAAGAAGAAGAACTGCAGCATTTATAAAACTTATTAGGAGAATATGATTTTTAGGTGGTCGCCTTATTAGGTAATATTGATACCTTAGTACATATTGTTAAAATCAAAACCTAAGAAAATCATGCTAGCAAAAGCTGTGTACGGCACCATTGCCGCGTTGATAGTGCCTGTTTTGTTAATTGCGCAATGTGGACTCGATCCAATAAGTGGATTAAATACTATCAGCACTGCCGCACAAATTCCCAATAGTTACTATCCCGGGCAAGGTAATCCTATCGTTAACGCTTTATCAGTAACGGTTGGAACCATTGATGGAAGAGGAAGTGGAACAGTTCTCGCAACGGGGGATCTTGTTCTGATCATGCAGATGCAGGGAGCTGATATCAATTCCGGCAATGGAGATGCTTATGGCAATGGCGTAGCGGGTGGAACTGCCAGCGGATACCTCAGCTCCAATCTCTTTGCAGGGAACTACGAATATAATACGGTGGCTTCTGTATCCGGTGCCACCGTAAATCTTTCTTTCTCGCTTGCTAACAATTATTATACAAGAACTTTTCCATCCGGTGCCAAACAAACTTTTCAGGTGATACGGGTTCCGAGATATTATGATCTTACCATATCCGCGGCTGGCTCCGTCATTGCTCCTGCATGGGATGGAAATACGGGTGGCGTAGTAGTATTGGACGCAGCAAATGTGCTAACAATCGATGGCACCATAAATTTAAGCGGGCTTGGTTTCAGAGGTGGCGGAGGCATTCAGCTAACCGGCGCAACCGCGGGAAATACGAATGGAACAGGTGCACTTACCAATACAGATTACCGGTGGAACTCTCCTGTTACAACTGCTGCAAATCTAACAGGTGGCGCAAAAGGTGAAGGCATCGCCGGAACCTCCGTATATCTTCTAACCACCGGAAATACAACCATCACAACAAATGCGGCAGAAGGATATATTGATGGCGCAATGGGTAGAGGTGCTCCAGCCAATGCCGGAGGCGGTGCAACAGATGGTGCGCCGGTTGGCGCTTCCACCCAGAACCAATACAACACGGGAGGTGGCGGAGGTGCAAATGCAGGTGCGGGCGGTCAGGGTGGAAGTGGCTGGCATGGAGGTTCGGGCAATGTTAATACATATCCCACAGGTGGATATGGAGGAACCGCTTTTACAGAAAGATCAATTCTGCGATTCATCATGGGCGGCGGTGCCGGGGCGGGATCTGCCAATAATAGTACAGGCGTTACTCAATATATGAGCAGCGGCGGTGCCGGAGGTGGAATTATTTTATTAAGAGCAAATTCCTATGCCGGCAGTGGAACCTTGAATGCGAATGGAGCCGATGCGATTGGCGTCACAGGAGCCGGTGGCAATACAGATGCTGCCGGAGGTGGAGGCGCAGGCGGAACCATCGTTGCAGTGACCCGCACAAATGTGACCGTTGGCCTGTCTGCAGTTACTGCATCAGCAAGTGGTGGCAAAGGGGGTAATATGGAAACTTATTTTGATCATGGCCCCGGCGGCGGAGGTGGCGGAGGTTTTATTGTTAGCAACGGAAGTTTCGCGTCAACCACTATCACAGGCGGTGCAACCGGTTTAACAAGAACAGGTTCCACATCCGGGCCGATCGATAATGTATATGGTGCTACAGCAGGAAGTGCAGGACAATTACTCACCTTAGGCTTTGCCCCGGTATTGAAGAATGCCAATAACGCTGCTTCACCCTGCGGAACACTGCCGGTAAAATTAAATTCATTTACGGCGTTACTAAACAATACGGCCGTGGCATTAGACTGGAAAGTGACCCATGCCATCGAATTCTCTCATTTTGAAATCGAATACAGCAATGACGGCTTGTCTTTTTCAAATATTGGACGCACATCCTTCGCTTCATCGCAATCACGTTACCAATTCACACATTCCCCTGTTGCAGCCACTAATAATTTTTACAGGCTGAAACTGGTCAACCTGGATGGATCTTATAAGTTTAGTAACATTTTATTTGTGAACATAACGACTGCGTCAAAAGGATTAACGCTCTATCCGCAACCTGCACGAGAATATGTTACCGTTAATGTAAGCGCGCTTCACACTCAACGCATAACGCTTCGATTATTTAACTCAACGGGTGTGCAGGTAAAAGAAGAGCAGGTGCAATTGAACAATGGGAATAGTTCGTTTATCATCGATAAGCTCCAGGCATTTCCACGCGGGATTTACATTCTAAAGGCAACCATTGATGGTAAAACTGTCAGCAAAAAAATAATGATCGGAGCGAATTAAAATTCTATTTTCCAAAAGTGTTTTCATGATTTCAAATATCGGCTATCGCCGGTATTTGTCATTTTCGCCGGTAAATTTTTACCCTTCTATAAATGGAAGGTGCTTTGCAAAGATGTTATACATAAATCTTCGATCCTGACTCCGTTGTGATTTGGATATCATACTGCCAATATAAAGCCATCGACAACTCCCGACTCAAAAGTCATGCATGCTAAAATAATAGCGTACATCGTTGATCATAAAAATAGGTTTGTTTTGAGAAAATGGATTGAGATTCTAAATCTACGAAGCCTTTAAATAAGCAGGACAGTATTGCACACCCTTGCGGTTAATTCTATGCTGGACCTTTTGTAATTTTGTTCTGGTCTGTCTCCATTGTTGCTATCATTTTCTTCGCCGCAGATAACCTGATCCGTTTATTTTTTTCTATCAGTTTAAATGTAACCCATTTTTCCAGGCTGTGATGAACAGGTATTAACAATGCAGCAATGCAAACCATGATCGTCAGCATCAGTAATGGTGAATGGTGCGTAAGATTCCCGAGAAACGGGTGTAAAAGCAGGTTGATAAACTCAAATACGATCAGCAGCGCAAGTATGGTCAGGAATTTTATCAGATTCTGATTGGCTGCAACGGAATAACTAAAAAGCAAAAAAAGAATTACAAACAAAACCAGTCCAAGCGCAATGGCTGCATATTGAAGATTATTTTTTCTTTCATCTTCGGCCTGAAGTTTTAAGGCTTCAATTTCACGCTGGCGCAAAGTTTCGGCAAAGTTCAGCGCTTCTATCTGCCTGTTTTTTTCCTGGCTGAATAAACTGTCTTGTGCAGCCAGCGCAATCTTGTGGTAGCGTAAACTTTCCGCTATATCTATTCCTTCATACTGTTCCGACAATAACAAACTTGAACTTAACAACGAGGCCGACAAATTCTCCGTTTGAGAAATAGAAAAAGCCTGCCTGGCATGCCATAAACAGGAATCTTTTTCAGCTATTGTTTTAAACACGGTGGCAAGTTGCTGATGTGCTCCCGAAATGCGAAAACTTCTGCCATCTTTTTTACTGAATTGAAGAGACAAACGTGAATATTCCAAAGCCAATTGACGATTGCCTGCGGCCTGGTTGATTTCACCCAAACGCGCTGTAGCCTGATAGAGCGGTAGAAATTCCTGTAACCTGAAAGCGGCCTCGTAACTTTCCTGCGCATATTTCAAAGCTGAATCCGTATGCCGCAATTCCAGATAACACTTGCTTAGCCAGGAGGCTGACAATGCCTGGGTGCCTGGATCATTTAACTGAATGGAAAGCAACCTCGATTTGCTTGCGTACCTGATGGATGTATTGTAATCTTTCAGAAAACAATAAACACCTGCGATATTATTAAAGCTTCGCTTGAGCCCTGTTTCATAATGAACATCTTCCGATAATTTTATCGCCTTCAGATAGTTCTCGAGTGCCTTGGGATAATCGCCTTTTTGGGTAAACCAATAACCGATATTGTTGTACGCTTCCGCTTCGCCTTTTTTAAATCCGAGTTTTTGAGATAATGCGATGGCCTGACCGGCTAAAATGATGGTTGTATCTGAGTCTTGAATATTTCTCCCGAGATTGTTAAGTGCCCAAATTCGGTTTGTATCTTCCCCGGAACTCAACAAAATTTGTTGTAAGCTATCTATATTATGTGTTTTCGTTAGCTGCGCAAATAGCTCTGTAAAATTGGCAAACATCGATGCAATCAGAAAAATCTCTTTCATAAAAAAAGGTTGACTGCTAAGGTAACATGCCGGTAAGTTACTCAATTCTGCCTTTTCCCTGCGTTGAACGAAAACCATGAAATGCTCCATTCATCTTCCCGGTTATTGGTGTGAACGTAGTTTTTTAAAGTGGATTTATAATGTTATGGAGATAGGTGGTGTACCTCAAACAGCCCTACATCATCTAACTAAAAAAAGCCGGCAAAACCGGCTTTGATAATTTCAGATCAGTTGCCCGCTTTCTTAGCGGAATCGGATTTGTTGCCACCATCCTTGCTTTTGCCGGCACCTTCCATCTGGCTCATCATTTTCATCATTTCACGCGGCTCCATAAATTCCCAATGTTCAGTGATTTTGCCATTGTTGAATTTGGCTACCTGAATGGCTCTCATGTCATACGGCCCTGCCGGCATCATACTACCGTCTGAAGTACCGGTAAAACGCATCCATGAAAAAACATATTCGTCATCGGCCAGTTCTTTCAGTATATCCATTTTCATGTCTTTGTTGGTGCGATGCACCATAGTAACCATCGCTTTGAGGCTATCCCGGCCTTTGATATCTCCTCTGTCTGTATGGTCGACGAAATCGTCTGCGATCACGCTATCAAGTCCGGTTACGTCGCCTGTTTCAAAAGCTTTATTGACAGTATGACTGGCCTCAAGGTTTTTTTGAGCCCGGGGATCTTTACTTTCAGCTTCAACCGTTGCAGCATCGTTACAGGAGATAAAAAAGAAAAGCAACCCGCAAAAAATTACATAAAGAATCTTTGTCATAAAATTAAGTTTTGGTTAATGAATATCGAATGAGCTATAACCTGTCATGGAAAGGCCTGGCAATAGAATTTATTGTCATGATGATAGTAAGGTAGTATGTGTTTCTCATTTTAAAAAAATAATCCCCTGAAACCAGCAATCCGAAATGATTTTGAACAGGTGAAAATTTTATGCGTTCTCCCTAACCCCAGAACTGTTCACTGCTCAGTGTAACCAGGTTAAATCTCTTAAAACTTATAGTGGTATTACAGATTTTGTACATCGCTTTTGCCGGTCACATACAGTGCGGTCTGTCGGGGATTAATTTAAAGTCAGCACTATTGCACTGATTTAGTAGCTTAGAGAAACCTTTTGTATGAATTATGATGTAAGGAACAGCGGCAGGTATGATAATGAGCGGATCAACGCTATACAGGATCACGAAATACGGTACTGGTCCAATGCCCTTGGATGCACACCTGAAAAACTGAGACGGGCTGTCACAGCGGTAGGCCCCTTGGTAAAAGATGTCAGAAAATGGTTGGCAGAAACCAAGTGAATCTCTATGGTGATCCTCCTCATTTTGCCATCGTACAAATAGATGGACTCTACCCAATGGTTAACAAAGCAGATGAACCCTTTATAATTCCTAACTGGAAAATCGCAGAGAAAACCTGTAATTTTTATTTCTGGGTTGATGATGTTGAAACCCTGTATAAAGAACTTGTTGCCAGTAATCCTACCATCGACTATGAGCTATATTCCAGTCCGTAGGGAGTGAAAGAGTTTGGCATCAATGATCCTGACGCGGGTTTGCCGAGATCATTCCAATGCAGATTGATTTTCTTTTTGAAAATAACTTTGCTCTTGGTTGTTGAAACTACTATCAGCCCGCAATCCCGTTTTACACTTTATTGCCAATTCTTTTCGCCTGTTTTTGTGCTTTCAAAGCCAACTCGGTAGCCAGAAAGCAATGCTCCTGCGTCATGGCTGTTTCTGTTCTGTTCACAATATCATCTACCAGTTGTTCACCATATGGCATGGCCACTTTACTGCAATCAAAGTAGGTTGTCTCTTTCTGATTCACCATAAACAGGTGATTGCCGCCATCACGTCCTGCTATATCAATATTTTTCCGGATCTCTATATATCCATCAGTGCCCAGAATTGTCAGCCGGCCATCTCCCCATGACTTTAAACCACCAGGTGTAAACCAATCAACGCGAATATACCCTGCTCCCCCATCGCCGCTCAGCATCACATCTCCAAAATCTTCAAACGTGGGGTATTGAGGATGATGCATATTTCCCACCTGTGAAGCTACAATATCGGCGCGGGTACTGCCTGTGAAAAACAGGTATTGATCGAACTGATGTGAGCCGATATCGGTAATGATCCCTCCAAAATGTTTCCGTTCAAAGAACCATGCAGGCCTTGTGGGAGCATTCATCTTGTGCGGACCAAGACCAATGGTTTGTATAACCTTGCCGATGGCACCCTGCTTCACCAGTTCGCCTGCCTTAATGGTGGCCCGGTTCTCCAATCTTTCACTGTACATCACTGAATATATCCGGCCTGTTTGCTTCTGCACCTTACGTGCCTGCGCCAATTGGTCAAGTGTAATGATGCCGGGCTTATCAACCATGTAGTCTTTCCCGTGCTGCATGACCCTTATCCCAAGTGGCGCTCTTTCATCAGGAATAATTGAGCTCAGCACCAGTTGTATTGATTTATTTTCCAGGATCTCCTTTTCATCGTTGACCTGTTTTGCCTGCGGGAACCTTTTTGAAAAACCAGCAGCCAGGTCCGGTTCTTTTGCAAAAAAAGAAACGAATTCACCACCGCCGCGTATTACCGCATCTACCTGCGAATAAATATGCCCATGATTAATTCCTATCACAGAAAATTGAATACGCGGCGGTCCTGAATACTTTTTTTCACTACCGGAAACGTGTTCAACCGAATCAAACTCACAAATATAATCAGTAGAAGTTCCCGCCAGTACAGGAAGTGCAACGAAACCTGCAGCGGTAGCAGCAGCCTCTCTGATAAACCTGCGCCTGTTAAATGGAAATGCTTTCATTTTTATTTATTTTATATAGCTATCATCGGTAGATTCAGTGAGGTCAATTGGCTTTCATCCGAAATATTTTGCGCACAATATAAAGTCCAAACTACTGCCTGCGTTTAATAGATTACAGAAATTTTTTTTACAGATTAGAAACCGACATTTCCCGTTGGCCTGTAAACGTCTCGTTGAATTAAGCAAAACTTTTAAGGAAAATAATTGGGAGATTTTATTTTCTTCTATGCAAATCTACTTAACGTTGACATAGAACACGGGATACTATATATTCCTATGTTTCATCGTACGACCAGTGGCTGCCAGATTATGAAGATTTTGACATGCCATTATCCAATAACGCATCTGAGGCAGGAAATGTTACGGATAACACACAGCTTTGACCGGGTTGCGAATTAAAGTCAGCAATTCCATTGTAAGCAAGTGCCCGACTTTTAATATTGGCGACTCCGATTCCGTTTTGCTTTTTACTTGTATCAAAGCCAATACCATTATCTGAAATGCAGAGAACGATCGATTTCTTATTTTGTGTGAGGGTTATATTGACTTTTTCTGCATGAGCATGTTTTAATATATTATTCAGCTGTTCCTGTATTATTCTGAAAACATTCAGCTTAAATTTATTATTGACACTGTCTTCCTTAAACCCTTTTAACGAACAGGATATCTTTATCTGATTTACTTCCATTGTATCCCGGATCATATGCTCAATTGCCTCATAAAGTCCTACGCTTTTGATGATATCGGTAGTCAGGCCCTTTGTTAATTTCCGGATCTCTTCAATAGCAGTCAAAGTGTATTCAGATGAACGACTTAAATACATCTGACTGTCATTGTCTCCCTGTTTTGCCATTTCGAGATACATCTTGGAAACGCCCAGCAACTGGGTTATATTATCGTGCAATTCTTTTCCGATATCTGATCTCGCCGTATCCCTTGCTTCCTCAGCAGCTTCTGCAATTTGCTTTTCCTTCAACACGATCTCGTGTTTCAATTGTTCTTCCAGGAGCATTTGTTTACTGGTGTCTTGCATAGCTCCAATAATGCGACAGGCAGTGCCCGCGGCATTCCTGATGATGCTGGCACGGTTAAATACATTGGCAACCGAGCCATCGGCTCTTACAAACCGGTATGCGTGTTCCCAATAGGATGCTGGCGATTTAATGGCATTCTGCAATCCTTGTTGAACAGACTGCCTGTCATCAGGATGCACATAATTTACCCAGTCAGTGGATATATTTCCTGTATGGTTTTTCATGGTATAACCAAATAATTCTTCAAATCCTGCGCCCAAATAAAACTCACCCGTCAGCAAATTCCAGTCCCATATTCCATCAAAAGATAGTTTGGCAGCTACGATGAATATTTCAGCGAGCTCCTCCTGAATACTGACCTGGATCTCCAGTTTCTTTTTTAGTTCCTGCAACTTACTCACATCCTGTATGGCACCTATGAGGCGAATAGCCTTGCCGTTTTCATCCCTTACGATGCTTGCCCTGCTGACAGTAGAGGCAATAGATCCATCTTTACGTTTGAACATATATGAATCATTCCAACTTTTACTTGCAGACGCAAGAGCATCCGATATTTTTTGTTCAACTTCTTTTTTCTCCTCAGGTAAAAGACACGCCACAAAATCCTTGAAATATACTGTCTCGTCCTTTAATTTATACCCAAACACTTCTTTGAAACTGCCCCCTACATAGATCCGGCCGGTCTTTATGTCCCAGTCCCACATTACATCGTACGATGTTTTGGATATATATTTTATCCATTCGTTATTTGCGGCAAATCTCGCATCAGATTCAGCCAATGCAAGGATGATGTTTTCCCGAACAATTTTTTCATTTTTAGTATCAATCTTTTTTTGTTTCGATTTGGCCAGAACAATATTATCAGCGACGCGTTTTTCATTTTTAGTGTCGATATCTTTTTGTTTCCGGATGCCCTGGCTCATATTGGCAATGGTAGTAATTGCCTTTAAAATTTCATTTTCATCCATAAAAACGGCGGAAGTGATCTCAGCCGGAAAACGCTTGCCAACTTTTGTTATGGCTGTTACAGTAGCAGAAGACTGTCCCTGGGACGATCTTTGCTTCAACATTTTTTTAAAGCTGTTTTCCCTGATATCGAAAATATCCGATCTGCGCCTTGTCAACAATTCCTTTTTAGAATAACCCAGCAGCTTGCATGCAGCACCGTTGGCTATTATTATTTTTCCGGAGCTTACCGTTGAGATGATATTGGCTTGCAAAGAATTATTAAAGGCAAGGAGACGGAGAGTGTCGTCGGTTGTGGAAGTTTTTGATTTATGGGATTGTGGTTTGGAAATGTTTGCGACGGTTTTACGCATTGGGATAAGGTTCACCGTTAAGATACTATTTATTTTACAGACTCATTAAAACATTCTACAACCAACCCAAATCCAAAGTCAAAAAACACTTAACCCAAACTATAATTTAGAAAAAATACGATGAGAAAAGAATAGATTCCTCAAATATGGATTAGAAGCAATTCCAGGTCATAAAAGCTCCATAGGGGCACTGTGTTCATAGTAAAGAAAACAAAGAGTAAGGGCTCCAGAGGAGCCACGTGTAAATGGGTTAGAATAGCATCTTAGCAGCCCCTTCAATATGAATGTCTTTGACAATGGATCCAAAGAAACCGACTGCGGCCGTATCAAAGCAGTTCAATCAAAATGATAATGTGATTTCTTAAACAACTTCCTTTTGCCTGTATCTTAGCCACTCTAAAATTGCTTCCATGATCAAAGGTCTCAAACTCTTTTTTCTCCTGCTCCCTCTTATTTCTCTTGGCCCCCAGAACAAAACATTCTCGCAGGAACTCCCAAACCAGTCGATCACCAAACAGGGTAGCTGGACTGCTTCATGGATAACCTGCCCGGATGTTCCCCAACGGGATTATGGCGTTTATCATTTTCGTAAGTCTGTCAGTCTTTCTGCTGTTCCGTCTAAATTCCTTGTACATGTAACGGCAGATAACCGCTATCGGCTTTTTGTGAATGGTACTGCCGTGAGCAGCGGACCGGCGCGCGGAGATCTGTATAACTGGTATTATGAAACGATCGATATCGGGCCGCAGCTGGTGAGAGGGAACAATACCGTCGCTGCAGTTGTATGGAATATGGGGGTGTATGCACCCGTGGCACAAGTCTCCAACCAGACAGGCTTTCTTTTACAGGGCGATACAAAACAGGAAGAAATTTTCAATACGAACGAAACATGGAAGGTGATTCAAAACAAATCCTATACACCCTGTTCGATGGATAATGGGAGAAGACTTCGGACCTATATGGTAATTGGCCCCGGGGATCATGTAGAAGGAGCGGCCTATCCCTGGGGTTGGGAAACTGCCGCCTTTGACGATCAGCAATGGTTGAAAGCAACAAGCATCACCCATCCCGTGCAGGCAGGATATGGAACAGATAATTTATGGACATTATCCAAACGCACCATCCCTGCAATGGAAGAATCCGTACAACGCATTCCGCTGGTGAGAAGAGCTGAGGGCATTGAGCTTGGTTCTGCAAAATTTCCCGGTAACAATGAATCCATCACTATCCCCGCAGGAAAAAAAGTTTCGCTGTTATTGGATCAGACATTCAACACAATTGCTTACCCACAGTTAATTCTCAGCAAAGGAAAGGGTTCCATGGTTCGGCTGTCGTATGCAGAAGCTTTGTTTGATGCGAGCCGCAGTAAAGGCCATCGCGATTCGATCGATGGCAAAACCCTTCAGGGAAATTTTGATGAATTCGTTTCAGATGGCGGAGAGAAAAGAGTATACCGGCCTTTGTGGCTTCGCACTTACCGCTATCTGTTGGTTGAGGTAATAACCAGGGAAGAACCGCTTATTATAGATGATCTGCATGGGGTGTTCACCGCCTATCCGTTCGATATGAAAGCATCGTTTACCTGCAATGACCCTTCTTTAAAAAAGATCTGGGATATTGGCTGGTGGACAGCCAGATTGTGCGCGGGCGAAACCTATTTTGATTGCCCCTACTACGAACAGTTACAATATGAAGGCGATACCCGTATACAATCATTGATTTCTTTATACGTAACCGGCGATGACAGGTTGATGCGCAAAGCCATCACCGATTTTTATCATTCACGTGTTCCTGAAGGATTGACCCAGGGACGTTACCCAAGTAACCGTTTACAGGTGATCCCTCCGTTCTCTTTGTTTTGGGTATCGATGATATACGATTACTGGATGCACCGTCCCGATGAAGGATTTGTTAAAGACAAACTGGTTGCTGTACGTGGTGTTTTAAACTGGTATGAACAACAGATCGATCCATCAAAAAATATGCTCGGACCAATGAAATGGTGGGGCTTTGTTGACTGGAACACGCAGTTCGCCAATGGAGTTCCTGATGGCGCAACGGATGGCAACTCGGCTGTCATCACTTTGCAATATGCCTATACTTTACAACAGGCAGCGTTGCTATTTGATCATTTCAATCAAAAATACGAAGCCGCGAATTATCGTGCTCTTGCCGGCAAACTCATCGCCGGCACCTATAAACAATGTTTTGATGAAACGAAGAATGCAATGGCAAATACACCGGAAAAGAAAACATTCAGTCAACATGCCGGGATCATGGCTGTTCTCACCGGCTCCATTCCGAAACCTTCCGTAAAAAAAGTAATCAACACGATCTTATACGATACCAGCCTAAGCCAGGCAACCTTTTATTATCGCTTTTACCTGAACCGCGCCTTGAAGCAGGCAGGCATGGCCGATATGTACTATTCACAACTAAAACCATGGCATAATATGATTGCCATAGGCCTGACAACCTTCGCGGAAAATCCGGAGCCAACAAGATCTGATTGTCATGCCTGGAGTTCCAGTCCGAATTATGATTTCCTCGCAACCATTTGTGGTATTATGCCTGATTCGCCCGGTTTCAAAAAAGTATTGATCAAACCCGCATTGGGTGAATTGAAAGACGTGAATGGCCGTATGCCACATCCAAATGGCTTTATTCATGTAATCCTTAAGCGAAGCGGCCCCATAGGCATTGAAGGAACAATTGCTCTGCCCCCCGGCCTCGCCGGGAAATTTGTTTGGAATAACAAAGAGATTTTGTTGAAGGAAGGAAGTCAGAGGGTGAAGATGTAGGTGCGATGTGCGAAGTACGATGTACGAAGTACGAAGTACGATGTACGAAGTGGGATGTATGAAGGGTTGTATGGGAAAATTATCTTGGGTTAGTTTAATGAAAGTTTTACGATCTCACCATTTTCTGAAGGCAACTCAAAACTATCCGTGCTATGGTAATTATTCTTAGTAACTAATATGCGGGATCGAATGGCTGTATAAAGGGCTGGTAATCGGGCACGTTTTTTCCGCCATTTGCAATCAGGTCTTTTATGCAATTTGAATCCAGAACAGGAATATTTCCTTTCAGCAGGATCGATGAAAGGTTCTTTGTTTCTACTGAATGAAACATGAGGCATTTCCTGTTGTTACAATGATCATGAAAGGTGGAATCTATATGTTGAGATATAGGTGTGCTACCCTTGTTTACCAATCCCAATAAATGTCCGATCTCATGCAGCAATACCGCTGTTTCAAGCTCCTGGTGTGTTAGTCTTCCGGCCATACTTGAATATTTCCTGATCGCTTTGCCATAGATCACTGCCGAAGTATTACGGTACGCCATTCCAAGAATCTTGTTACCGGGGTGTACACCATTTGTAAACAGGATATAAAGGGCAATAGTGTCCTGATTCATAAAGCGGGTCCGCTTCTGCTTTTCAATCGCCAACACCTCATCCCGGCTGAGAGCATCCTGCTTTATCACCGGTATTTCATTCAACACAATATTGATTCCCTTTGGTTTGTTCAGATAGGTTTCAAGAAAGCTTTTTAAATAATCGAGTGTAGCCTGCTCAGGTTTACATGCTGCAATAAATTGGATCTCCACAAACAGAAACCTGTAAATATTGTCATCTAGCAATTCTGCGGCAGAAACACCCATATTCCTGTTATGAAAAGCTTCGGTGTCAATCATCGGCCTGTCATTAACAGAAAGGGTTTTCCTGCAATTCACTAAGGTCAGGATAAATAAAGCAGCCCAGAAATAAGAATTCTTCATAATACTACGCTGAAAGAATTAGAATAGTTCCCGGACCAAAATTTTAATGAAAGTGAAAATTTACACCTTCCTTAACGTACAGATAGCTACCATTAAATAAACGAATTATACTCCAGCGCCGTTTCCCTAAAAAAAAGTTTTATGAAGATTTTAGACTTTTAGAAACTATGGCACCCATTTGTTGCTGCTCAAACGCAGAATAAGTAGTCAGTTCAAGCAAGAAAGAATCAACCCGTACGCCGGGCCCGGTTGATCAAAATAGAGGTACAAGGGAATTTTATGTTACCGATCCCCGGGGAAATACTTTGAGGTGTTGCAAATCCATTCAGTAACTCTTTATGTGGTTATTTAACCCGGTATTTAATATGTACCGCTCCTGGTGTTTCTGTGATACTTGTTTTCGTTAACTGCAAAAGGTCATTTCCAATTCCTTCGAACAGTCTTGTTCCCTGTATCAGCAAAACAGGTGCAATATGAAGATGCAGAATATCTACGAGCCCTGCATTGAAAAATTGCTGAATGATATTGGCGCCACCAATGATCCAGATATTCTTCTTGCCGGCAAGTGTTCGGGCATGCGTCAGGGCATCATCAAAACCGGTAGTTATATAACTAAACCCCTCCACTTTTTTTGCAGGCACTTTATGACAAACCACAATGGCAGGTGAATAAAAAGGGGTAACGCCCTTCCATGCAAGATCTATAGCCGTGGAGTACATTCGATTGCCAAGGATTACTGCGCCTGTTGTTTCAACAATTTCAAAAAGGATTTTAATATCAAGATCTGTTTTGTTTTGAAACATCCAGTGATGGAGCAGTTCGCCATTTTTGCCCAGGGGCTGTGTAGTAGAAATATCCGTGCCGGCAATAAAGCCATCAAGCGATGTGGTGATGTCAACAATTAATTTTGTCATCGGGTTACTTTAAAAGTTTACGGAGTTACAGCCTGATCACCACGGAAGCCAATGTCAACAGCAGGGAGAATAGGCAGGCAATGGTTCGCACAAAGTGTAACTTGTTCCATGGACTCTCAAAAGCAAGCCGTTGGCTTTTCATTTCCTGAGTGGTAGAGGAGCCAATATCAAACTTATCGAGGATTTCATTGAGTGGTACATTACCGAAAACAGTAACCCCGAATACACCGATACCATAGATCAATGCAGCCGTCAAAAGGAAATAAAAACTCATTGAAGCGGCTTCATTTTTATAAATCGTCCATGTGCACACGGGTAACAAAATGAGCGTTCCTATAAAGCTTGCAAAAAATACGGGATTGAGGATGGCCCTATTGATCGATTGCATCGCACGCAAATATTCCGTATCGCCCAGTCGGTTTAAACCTGTGTTGACTGAACAGGAGTAGGAATAAAAAAGACCCGTAATAAGAGCGGTTAAAAAGCATGTTGACAATATGGCTAATTTATATATTACCGGCATTGATGAAATTTTTAAAGTGAACAAAACATGTAACCAATCAAGATCATACTTTTTTAAAGAACCAGAATCTTTGTTGTGAAAGAAAATTAAATAAAATCGACAACGCCGGTTTGTCATTTCCTAAACCGCTGCTTTATCAAAACAAAAATACCATTGATGATTTTAACAAACAGGGTGTGCATGCGGCTAAGTACAGGTCTGTTGCGCCATTTTAATAACACAATGCCTGCTACAAACAAATTTGATATTTGTAGCGCCTTTCTTTATTGCAATCCTTATTATTCGGAATTTGTCGTTTGCAACAGGAGGAACACATGGATCTACTGACCAGGTTTAGTTACCCGACCATTTATTTCTGTAATCAATATCCTTTTACTTTATCTACTACATTCATTAAGGGTAAGCCATTGCTATACCTTCTTACATTTTCTGCAATAAGTGCGATCAGTCTTGTCTGCCGGATTGGTGCCTGGCCTGAATTATGAGGCGTGATGACGAGATTGGGGCATGCCCAAAGCGGGCTGTCTGCGGGGAGCGGTTCCGGAGTAGTCACATCGAGTCCAGCACCCCTGATGCGTTTATTTTTAAGCGTGCTCACCAGGGCCTCCTGATCAACCAGTCCTCCTCTTGTTACATTTATGAAATAAGCGCTTGGTTTCATTTTGCGAAACACTTCTTCGTTGAACATGGCCTTCGTTTCTTTGGTAAGGGGAGCTGCGCTCATTAATACGTCGACCTGCGGAACCATTTCCATGAACCAGGAAGGCTCGTGCAATTGCTCTACAAAATCCGGTTTCGGCATGGGTTTAGCATCCGTGCATAACACGCGCATGCCGAAACCATAATGAAGACGCCGGGCCGTTTCCGCGCCGATGCCACCCATACCCACTATACCGATGGTTTTTCCGTGGAGGTCTTCCAGGGTTGTATCGTTGGAGGCTTGTACCCATTTCCGTTCACGGAAGGCAGGAATTGATACCTGCACCAATCCACGTGTAAGGCTTAACAGCAGGCCGATCGCGCTTTCCGCAATCACGGGTGCATATACACGTTGCATATTTGTGAGAACACAGGGATGTTCAATAAGCTCCCGGGGCATGTTCTCCACCCCTGCACCCAAAGCTTGTACCCATTTAAGTTTCTTTAATTGGGAGATCATTGAACCATCGCCATATCCAAAGATCACTTCGGCGTCAGAAAATAGTTTTGGATCTTTGACATCGGTAATCACGATCAGTTCAATATTTTTTCCGGCTCCTTTGATCTGTTCGATTTCTCCCGGAGATAATCTCATCATGCTTACGATCCTGATTGGGTCAGCAGGATTTCTTGGTTTAATAGAAAGATCACCCAACCCTTCTGCAGAATTTGCTAAACTGGCAAGAGGAGTAAGCTGAGTAGTAGCCACTACGCCGGTAGTAGCCAATGTTGCAATGAAATTGCGACGTGAACTTTTGTCTATTGCCATGTATATATTTTTAAAAGATTACAGGAAATGGGGAAAGAACTATGCGTTCAAATGGACCTGCCAGCTTAATTTCTTTAAAGATACTGCTATCCCGGAAAATCTGATTTTGAAGAAAGACCCTCTGTGCCTTCCCTCCTTTCTCTGTGGTTAAAAAACGCTGGCATTAGAAGAATGCCTTATACTTAAGACCAAAGTCAACCACAAAGGGGCACAAGGAGAAGATATAGTATCTTCTACGGAATTTTATATTCCCCCGGTAGGCAATGTTGAGTAATATATTTTGTGTAATTAAAGAATTGCTGATCGGCCTATTCGAATCAATAGCTTCTGTTTAGGGATACAATAAATATTTAGTTCGCATTTTCTTGTACGCGCTTAACCCCGGCTCCCAGCTTTTGCGGATTTCCTCCTCGCTTTTACCTGCAATGATCTGTTCCTTAAACAATGTTGTGCCTGCCAATTTATTAATATCTCCCATCTGTTTGCTTTGCGTTCGATCAAAGAATTTTTCCTTAATGGGATACGCTTTGTACATATCGATGATCCATTTAATATTAACCTTCCCTGCTTTGCGAATATTTGAAGTATTATAATCCCTCAGGTCCAGTCCATAACAAGGTTGATCCTGGTGAAGCGGTGTTTCAGATTTGCCTGGTATACTCGCGGGCGTAAAAGAAAATTCATAGATCCCTTTTAAAGCGGGAGCTCCCAAAACGGTAAAAGGCATATAAGTACCCCGGCCCTGGCTGACAATAGTGCCTTCAAACAAACACAAAGACGGATACAATAAAACCGATTGTTGTGTATTGAGATTGGGTGAGGGTCCTACCGGTAGCTCGTAGTACATATCATGAGAATAGTTCTTTACCGGGATGATCTTGATCTTGCATTTCATTTTTTTTGCGAGCCATCCCTGACCATTGATCATCATAGCGAATTCTCCGGTTGTCATGCCGTGCGTGATCGGGATGGGAAACTGGCCGATGCCTGACTTAAGCTCCATATTTAGAATAGGCCCATCAACATATCCGTTCGGATTCGGGCGATCAAGTATGATCAATTCTTTTCCAAATTCAGCGCAGGTTTCCATGATGTCGCGCAGGGTATTAATATTTGTATAGAAACGGCAGCCGACATCCTGTATGTCGAAGATCATGACATCGATGGCATCCATGTCTTTTTTGGATGGCTTTCTTTTTTGGCCGTACAGGGAAATAATAGGTATGCCGGTTTTAGGATCTATTTCATCTTCCACTTTAGCACCGTTGCTTGCATTGGCGCGGAAACCATGTTCGGGACCAAATATGATCTTAATATCAACGTTGAGTGACCGCAAACTATCTACAATCGATTTATTTCCGATGATAGAGGTTTGGTTCACCAGCATCCCTACTTTTTTTCCTTTCAGATAATGCAGGTATTTTTCAATCTGGTCGGCACCCGTCAATACCCCCTTTTTGTCCAAATTGTTATCGGGAACAGTTTCAATTCTATCTATCTTTTCTACAGTCAAAAAAGTGGTCGGTACAAATAAAATGAAAACAATAGCAAATCGTAACATCATGATACTCGAATATTAAGTTGAATTACACGGTAAACTTAAGTTATTTTCTAAAATCAACTCAAATGCGAACAGGCAACATGTAATTCAAGTGAGAAAAAGCTTCGTAAAATTTACACCGGTAAGCAAAAAAACAGATCGTATAAATTATTTTGAATAATGCGCACATTTTTTAAATTATATTAACTACATTTAAGTCAAATATACACAGATGAGCCAATACCATCTTGGAGAATTTGAAGAAGTAGTGCTGTTAACCGTAGGCATCTTGTATGGCGAAGCCTATGGAATTGCCATTATCGATGAAATGGAAAAAAGACTACACCGCCGAGTAAGTATCGGCGCATTGCAGACGGTGTTGAGAAGACTGGAGAATAAAGGATTGCTTGATTCTATTTTAGGAGATGCCACCAGTATCCGGGGAGGAAAGCGGAAAAGATACTTTTCCCTTACACAAAATGGTCAGAGGGTATTGAATGATGCCAAAGATCAGCGATTGGCTTTATGGAAAGCGATTCCTAAAATAGCGTTTAAATAATAAATGAATCAGCCAGAAAACGATAAACCACCGTATAAGGTGCTCGCCTTTTTCCGTTGGTTTTGCCACCCGGATTACAGGGAAGATATTGAAGGAGATTTGCTGGAACAATTTCATGGGCGGGTAATCAGAAAGGGATTACGAAAAGCGAAGTTTTTGTTTATCAAAGATGTGTTGCTTCTTTTCAGGCCCGGGATCATCAGAGGAATGCAGAGCCGGGCTCAACAAAAAATCATGAATATGAAAAAAGTTCATTGGATAAAATTAGTTGCGCTAAACCTGCTTATTGTCCTGATGATCCTTTCTCCATTTATTCCAGGACCGTCAAATAAGGCTGTAAAACTATTTTCCGTTGCGGGGCAATTAATGGGTCTGATGGGATTGTTCCTGGTACCTATTGGCCTGGCCTGGACGATAATCGAAATCAGAAGATTTGAGAAAGCAGTTGACAACGAAGCAAATCACAAGTTTCACTATCAGTTAGCCAACACAGCTATATTGCTGATTGCAGTGATTTTCATTATGGCAGTCGTGTTTGTACCTAATCCAATGCCCAAATCAACATTTCTTTTTGGACTGATATTGCAGGTGGCCGCATTTATTTTAGCCCGGAAGAGAATAAAGAAAAGAGAGAATACTGATCAAAGAGTGCCTGATCAGGGCGCATTGGTCATTTTAGCTTCCTCAGCTACTGCATGCATAGTGTTGATTTATTTTTTCTATTTGCTATTTGTGTTCTTTACTGCAGGGATCATACCGGCTATGCTGGGGATCGTGCTGCTGCCAGCCGGATTGTTTTGGGCGATCAGACAAATCGGCAAATTAAAGTTGCCCTACGAAAGAAAATTTAACAGTGTCCCCCTTTATTTGGTAACCATACCGCTGATCGCATTTCTGACATTCAAATTTATGATGGAACCAATAAGTAATTTTAGCAGGGATTTTGCTATTAAAAAAAGTGAAGCGTTAATCGCTTCGATAGAAGATCATAAGAGCAGAACGGGAGAATACCCCAAATCTTTACAGGATCTCTATGCGTATTCATTAAAGAAAATACCGAAGCCGTTCATTATGGGGATCGGCGATTTTCGTTATAATAAGATCAACGAATACTATAGCCTGTCTTTTAGTCAATGGCTACACGTGGGCTCTCTGGAAGAAATCGTTCTTTACGATAAGAACAATTTGAAAAATAGCCTGACTGGCGAGTTTGCAAAATATGATTATAGTTTTGATCTCTGGCGAGTGAAAGGAGCATTTGCAAGCCATGATACCAAATATGATAACTGGAGATATTACCATTGCGACTAAATCCGGCGATCGGCGGGGAAATACCAATTAACACATAAATATGAGTATTCCCGTTTAGCGATTCGTCCTGAGCTGTTCATGTATGACTATCATCATTGCAAACAACCAATCAGAAGGAATATAGTACGATGCGGTATTTTTTACAATAATAATCGGATCAATGAAAAGGATTTTTTTTCTGCTATTGATAATTTCTGCCCATCATATTTCGAATGCCCAAAGCTGGCAGGATACTATTGACATAATTGACAAAATGTTTGATCGCTACAAGCCGGGTAACCCGGGATGCCAATTAGCTATCAGCCGAAATGGCCAGGTTATTTTTTCGCGCGCATGGGGTATGGCCGACCTGGAGCATGCAGTGCCGCTTACTACCGAATCGGTCATTGAAGCCGGATCTATTTCCAAACAATTTACGGCTGCGGCTATTTTGTTATTGGAACAACAGGGTAAACTAGCCATCGATGATGATGTCAGAAAGTACGTTCCTGAATTGCCCGATTATGGAACCCCGATCACACTACGCCAAATGATGCAGCATACCAGCGGCCTGAAAGACTGGGGAAGTATTGCGGAGATTGCCGGCTGGCCCAGAAGCACCAAAACATATAACAATGACGATGCTTTGTATATTATCGCACGTCAAAAAACACTCAACAATAAACCGGGAGATGAATTTTTGTATAGTAATTCCAACTACAATCTTTTTGCTGTCATTGTAGAAAGAGTTAGCGGAATAAGTCTTGCTCAATTTACACGCCTGCATATTTTTGAACCCGCAGGAATGAAGCATACAGAATGGAGAAATAATTTTAAAAAAGTAGTACTCAACCGGGCGATGGCATATGAGAGAAGCGGCACTGGCTATCTGACCAATATGCCTAATGAATATGTATATGGAAATGGCGGATTACTGACGACAGCAGAAGATCTGCTGATCTGGAATGATTATTATCTGAATGGTAAACTTGGAAATCCATCGCTATTGAAGAAACAATTGGCCGTATCGGCATTAAATAACGGTAAAATGAACTGGTACGCAGCGGGCCTGTTCACAGATTCCCTGAGGGGCCGGAAAACAATTTCGCATAGTGGCGCTACGGCTGGTTATCGTTCCAATCTTTATTGCTTCCCCGACCTAGGTCTAACGATCGTATGGCTTAGTAATACTTCCGAATTCGACCAGGTTGGATCACCGGTCAATTCAATCAGGGATCTGTTGGTAACGAACATCTCTGTTGTAAAAAATATAAATGAGCTACCTCCCGTTACAATTCCTATTGAGAAATTAAATAGTTATACCGGCTGGTATAAAGATCCACGCACGGGTTTGGCCCTGAAATTGTTTGTCAGAGATGGACGGCTGGCCAATTCCAGGGGAGGGAATTTAATACCGGTCGCTGAAAATGTGTTCATGTCAGGTCCGAACAAGATAGAAATTCTACCTGTCAAACCTTCAAAGCTGCGATTCATAACACCGGTTGACACGCTTCATTTTTTTGCCGTCGATTCTGCAAAGCCTGATGAAAAAACCATGAACGATTACGCAGGCAAATATTATTCTGAAGAAGCAGAAGCAAAATTTGATATCATTTTTAAAGACGGTAAGCTTGTCGCCAGCAGAAATCCCACGAGCGATTATCTCTTTTCACCCACCTATAAAGATGGATTTAGCTCACCTGCCGGAGACATCTATTTTGAAAGAGACAAAAAATTGCAGGTCACCAGCATGAAAATTTCAGTAGGAAGAGCCAGAAATGTGGAATTCAGGAAAATGAAAACTGAAAGACCACCTATTTTATCAACAAAATGATGCTCTAACGAATGCGCAGGATTTAGCAGTTCATATCCAAAAACATTTCGGTGCATCGCCTGAAACAATATTAGATGCATGGTTGAATCCCGAGATGGTAAAATGCTGGCAGTTTATAACCAGCATACCTTTTTCAATATGATCCCGAAACAGATGTATCGAAAATAATGACGTAAATATTCAATTGTTATTCGATTAACCGCTTAGAAATCGGCACTACCCTCCCACACGATTCTGCTCCTCACTCGCACTACCGGCTCTTCTCTTTGGGGTTCCGTTTATTTTTCCTTTGCTGAACCGGTAAGCGAAATTGATATTCACAACACGGCTATCCCCTCTTTCCTGGAAAGCAGCATCCACATTTCCATACTTGCTGACACCTCTGAATCGTTGTGTATAGAAAACATCACGGATGTTTAAACGAAGCGTTCCCTTATTTTTCATCACCTGTTTGCTTACACCCAGGGACATCATTCCCATAGGTCTTGCCCTGATCACCCCTTCAATTCCACCAGTTCTGAAAAAACCGCTGATCTCTGCAGACCATGTTTTGGCAAAATTGAATTGCTGAGAACCATTCAAAGTAAGGGTTGTCGCACTTATCGTAACAAATGTATCATTTACAATTCCTTCAAACTTGCTGTTGAACGCATTGACATAGACATTGCTTCTCCACCATTTTGCAACCGGAACATTCGTGTTAAAGGAAATACCGAACTGGCGTTGATTGGCAATATTTGCCTTCCTGACAAATGTTTCATTTTTTGCTTCATTCTGTTCCAGTACATTTTGAATGATATCTGTTGTGCGTGAGTAATTGAGTGTTGTTGTCAGAAAACTTTGATAACTGTGACTTACCTCTATGTTATGGCTGAATTGGGGCTTAAGATTAGGATTTCCTTTGGAATAAGTATAGCGGTCGATAAAATTGATGAATGGGTTCAGGCTTTGGTAATCAGGCCGGCGGATCCTTCTTCCGTAATTCAGAACATAAGTATTTTTTTTGTCATGCTGATACTGCAAATAAGCTGTAGGAAAAAGTTGCGTGTAATGACGGTTGAATTGTTCTCCGGTGGTTACCTGGTATCCTTTTGCATTTGTATTTTCCAATCTCAAACCCAGTTGCGCACCCCATTTTTTATCGATAGGCTGATTAAGGTTTACGTACCCCGCATTAATATTCTCTTCATATATAAAATAATTGCTGCGGTTGAAATCATGCACGAGTTGCCCATTTAACACGCTATCATAAGCCGCATCATTATCTGTTTTTACATAGCTTGATTTTAATCCTGCTTCGAACCTTGCACCTTTTTTTAAGCTTTTGATATAATCTATCCGGCCACTATAAATCTTAATATTTTGTGGAAGTGCTCCTAATAACGTATCGGGTTGATAAGTCGAAATGCCGTTTTGATCAAAATAAGAATTGATCATTACAGGGTTATTCTCCGAACTATACTGGCTATAGTCGAGGTCGGCCGTTAATTCCGAACCAAGGGTATCGAGCACCTGGCGCAAATTAAAATTGGTGCTGAAATTTTTCCATTCCTGCGTGTTATTAAGCGTCGCTCTCGTTTGACTTGCCAGGTTACCGCTGGCATCGGAGATATCAGTAAGATTACGGTTATTGCCATTGCGGTCGTTCAAAAAACCGTTGAACACAATTCCCAATGTTGTATTTTTTCTTGCAAAATAATCAAGGCCCAATTTAGCGTTGTAGTTTTTTGAAATGTTTTCATTCCTGGCTTCCTGGTCAAAATGCGATAAAAGATCCTTCGTTTCCTTATGGCGGAAATTTCGCTGAATAGAAAGTGTATTAAAATTGTGTGAGTAATTATGACTGAGGTTGGTGAACAGGTTCAACTTATTTTTCCTGTAATTGAGATTCAATCCTTCATTAAATTTAGGATAACGCCCTTGTCCGTAACCAAAATTAATAGAACCATTATAGCCCAACTGCCTGATCTTTTTTGTTTTGATATTGATGATGCCTGAATTGCCGGAAGCGTCGTACTTAGCCGGAGGGTTGGTCATGATCTCGATCTGGTCCATTTGACTGGCATTCAGGTTTCGGAGATAATTGGCCAGGTCCGGTCCACTTAAATAGGTCTGGCGACCATCTACCAATACAATAACACCATCTTTTCCTTTTAAACTGATATTGCCATCCTTGTCTACCGAAATACCCGGAGATTTTTCCAAAACCTCCAATGCATTTGTACCGGTATTCGTGATGGAAGCCTCCACATTCACAATGGTCCTGTCTATTTTTTGTTCGATAAGAGGTCTTTTGGCCGTTACCGTAACGGCGTTGAGCGATTTGACCCGGGTAGCCATTTCTATTGTTTTTAAAGAAATATCTGGTGTGCCTTCTGAAATCTCAAAAACGGGCGAAAAGTTTTTGGCGTGTTCCGTAGCAGTGACAGATACCAGATACCTGCCATACGCAATATTCTCAAATCCATACCTGCCATCTTTGCCCGCAACACCCACTTTTACCATGGAAGAATCCTTTGCAGTAAGAAGAGTAACAGTTGCATTTGAAACCGTTTTCCCGGTAACATCTTTTATTATTCCATTCAGCTTCCCGGTTTTAATTTGGGCATTGCCCGCAAATGATATAACGGAGCAGGCGGCGACAGTCAGTAGGATGGCTAAATTTCTCATTGTGTCTGGTATTAATTTAGTACTTGCGTTTGAGCATTACAAGCCAAAAGTAGGTACTTTGTAATACATGGATCATTGTTTACCCTTGAACGGCTGATTTTCCTGATGATTGGTTAATCGCAGCGGAGCCAATAGGACGCACGAATCTATTTTCAGGTTACAGGTGTCCTTCTAACCGTGAGAAATGGTAGCTGATCCTCTATTCCAGCCGATTACCGATTAATAGTCGTGGCATTGATGCCGGCAGATATATTTTACAACCAAGATTACCATATTGCTGCGTTGATATTTTTGAGACAGAGATCAGGTAGCCAATAACCCGGAGAGTTAAATCAACGAAATGAATTCTTATGAAAATGATTAATGATATAATGAAATCAGGGTATTTAGCTTAGCACTTGAGTAGCAGATACCATTTATCTTTACATTTAAAGTCTGATTCATCTGCTAAATTCAAATATTATGAACAAAATTTTGTCGCCCTTTATTTCCTGTATTGCGCTGGTATTTACTGTTTCCTGTGTTAACGCGTCCGATCCTAACGCAACATCGAAATCAGATACCGGCGTTGCACCCGTTGAAACAAAATCTCCTAACAGCAATTACAAACCGGCATTTGTCGGTCAAACCCGTATTGTCGGGGTAAAAACAGCTGCAGCGTATGAAGGCAAAGTCCTTTCCAGCGATCTTAAAAGTCCATGGGGTATAGCCAGTCTTCCTGATGGAAGATTTCTGATTACTGAGAAAAAAGGGAATATGCGTATCGCCTCAAGTTCGGGAGCACTCAGTGAACCGATCACCGGACTTCCTGCGGTGAATTCCGGCGGACAAGGAGGATTATTGGGATTGGCCGTTGATCCTTCATTCGCACAAAACCGAATGGTTTATTGGGTTTTTTCAGAAAATACTTCGGAAGGAAGCCTGACTTCGGTAGCAAAAGGGACTCTTTCTGCTGACGAGAAAAAAATTGAAAATGCAACTGTTATTTATCGTGCCACGCCGGCGTACAAAGGAACACTGCACTATGGGGGACGGGTAGTCATAGATAAATCAGGCAACCTGATTATCAGCACTGGTGAACGGTCGGACCTGGCGACAAGACTTCAGGCCCAGCAGTTGAATTCCGGTTTGGGTAAGGTCATCAGGATCACGAAGGATGGCAAGCCTGCATCCGGCAATCCTTTTTCAGGGAATGCGAATGCCAAGCCTGAATTGTATTCATACGGGCATCGAAATGTGCAGGGGCTGGCATTGAACCCAGTTACCGGGGATTTATGGGAACATGAATTTGGTCCAAGAGGTGGTGATGAACTGAACCTGGTGAGCCCGGGGAAAAATTATGGCTGGCCAACGATCACTTATGGTATTGAATATAGTGGGGAGAAGGTTGGCGAAGCGATCACGCAAAAGCAGGGAATGGAACAGCCGGTATATTATTGGGATCCGGTGGTATCACCCAGCGGAATGACTTTTTACACCGGCAACAATATGCCTGAATGGAAAAATAATCTGTTTATCAGTTGCCTGAGCGGTCAGCATATCGCCCGTTTGATCATCAGGAACAATAAGGTGGTGGGTGAAGAAAGATTACTCGGTAAGGAGGGTCAACGTTTCCGCGATATCACGCAGGGCAGCGATGGTGCATTGTATGCGGTGACCGACAATGGAAGACTGTATAGAATCGGGAAATGAGCATTAATTATTGATACTTTGTTGTAAAAATATGTTCTTCCTATGTCCCTATGATTCTCCTATGTGGTAAAATCTTGCATAGTTTGGAAACTATCCACGTGCAGTCAATTTACCACATAGGAGAATCATAGGTACATAGAAGAAATTATTTTCTGACACAGTTCGTTTACAAACCTCTTTGGATGCGTAGGTTCTATTTTAGTGACTTGCGTACCTGGACGATGATCGTTGGATGGTAAGTCTTTAGTGCATATTGTAGCAGCAATATATTGAAGTGAGCAAACAATTAGACAATAAAAAAATAGTAATTATTGGCGGCACAACTGGTCTTGGGTTGTCGGCAGCAAAAGCATTTGTTCATGAGGGAGCGCAAATAGTCGTATCGGGTAGAAATGAAGAAAGTATTGCAGAAGCAAAAGGATTACTGGGTGTAGACGCTGAAGCAATTCGTGCGGATGCCACGCAGCCCGGCACAACTGCCAAAGCCATTGATTTATGCATTACCCGATTCGGCGGCTTCGACGGCTTGTACCATGTGGCCGGCGGTAGCGGCCGAAGAATGGGTGATGGTCCATTGCATGAGTTAACATTGGAGGGATGGAATAAAACAATCGAACTGAATCTTACTTCGCTCATGTTATCGAACCAAATCGCGGTTAAAGAATTTAGAAGGTTACAAAAAACAGGCACCATTTTAAACATGAGTTCTGTGCTGGGATTTTCGCCTTCACCGGAATATTTTGTAACCCATGCATACGCGGCCGCTAAGTCTGCCATTATCGGTTTTAGTAAATCCATTGCGGCCTATTATGCAAAAGATAGAATCCGTATAAATGTGATCGCTCCCGCATTGGTTGAAACGCCGATGGCGCAAAGAGCTGCTAAAGATGAATCCATCTTATCATTTATAAAAACCAAGCAACCACTGGATGGAGGACGAATTGGTCAGCCGGCAGATCTTGATGGCCTCGCCGTTTATTTTATGAGTGATCTTTCAAAATTTACAACCGGGCAAATCGTTTCGGTAGATGGAGGCTGGTGCATCAGTGAAGGACAATATTAGCATATGAATACAGCAATCGGGATCGACCTGGGGGGAACACGTATAAAAGGAGTTGCGGTAAATGCAGAAGGAAAGGTGTTGCACCAACTTTATTCTGATACGAACGATGGTGATGGAGCAGTTTGGAAAAAGGCCGTGTCAGAAACGGTAAAAGAATTACGGGAAAAAATGAGCAGCGAAGCTACTGTCATCGGTATTTCCGCACCCGGGCTGCCTGATGAAAGGAATACCTCGATCACCTGTATGCCGGGCCGGATGCAAGGGCTCGAAAACCTGGTTTGGAAAGATTTTTTACAACAACCCGCCTATGTTATGAATGATGCAGTAGCAGCAATGATCGCGGAAGCTAAATTTGGTGCTGCTAAAACAAAAAAACACGTAGTGATGCTTACATTGGGAACAGGCGTGGGTGGGGCCATTCTCATTGATGGAAAGCCTTACCAGGGAGCATTTCACAAGGCTGGTCACATAGGACATATGGTGATCAATGATGAAGGCAACTGTGATGTTACGGGTATGCCTGGAAGCCTGGAAGAATGCATCGGCAATTGCACCATCGAAAAAAGAAGCAAGGGAAAATTCACCTCTACCCATGATCTGCTGGCTGCCTACCGGAACGGAGATGCACTTGCCATTGAGGTCTGGCTAAAGTCGCTCAGACAGCTCGCGATCGGCCTGGCATCCATTACCAATATCCTTTCGCCGCAGGCGATAGTACTAGGTGGCGGAATTACTGAAGCCGGTAAAGATCTGTTTGAACCTTTACAACAGTTCATGGAACAATATGAATGGCGTGCCGGAGGCAACAAAGTAGAGATCTTAAAAGCAACACACGGCGATTTAGCCGGCGCAATAGGCGCAGCCTGTTTTGCGATGAACAAGTTCGACGAATAAAAATCGTTTGCCATGAATGACGCAAGTATCAGGACGCTTATAAACGGCTACCGTCAGGGCTACAGCCTTGAACAACCTTTTTATACCAGTTCCGAAATATTCGATTTTGAATGGCAGCATGTATGGAAAAAATATTGGTTGTTCGCAGGAACAACCGCCGAAATACCTAAACCGGGCGACTATTTTGTTTATACTCTGCAGAATGACTCCATTATCATTATCCGTGGCAACGACGGTGAAGTATTTGCTCATTACAATACCTGCAGGCACCGCGGCTCATTGATATGCCTGGAGGAAAAAGGCCACGCTCCAAAATTGGTATGCCCTTATCATCAATGGGTTTTTGAAAAGGATGGCAGCTTATTTAAAGCCAGGCTGATGCCGGAAAATTTTGATAAGTCCGCCTATCACTTACATCCTGTAAAAATAACAGCAGTCGGTGGCTTTATTTTTATTTCCCTTTCTGATTACCCCCCTCCCATTAATCAACTTGAAACAGACTTTTCTCCTTTTTTAAAACCCTTTAAGATTGATGACTCAAAAATTGCTTACAGAAAAAAATATACGCTGAGAACCAACTGGAAACTGATAGCAGAAAATTTCCGGGAGTGCTATCACTGCGGCCCGGCACATCCGGAATACTGCAGCGCAGTGATAGGAGCGAACATGAAAGAATCGGCAGATGAGGTGCTGGCCGAAAAGAAAGTTGACTGGCAAAATAAAGGTTTAGCCACGGAAACAGTCGAGTTTACAGACCAGTCATTTCATTTTGCCATCCGCTATCCGTTAAGGCCCGGAGTAGAAAGTTATAGCCTGGACGGAAGAAAGGTGGCTATGCCTATGGGTGATCATACGGATTATGATGCAGGTGTTGTGGGCATGGTGGTGTATCCTAATTTCTGGATGGATGCCGTGAGCGATTATATGTGGACAATGCGGCTCACCGCCATCAGTGCTTCCTGCACCTTGCTCGATCTTTGCTGGTTGGTGGATGCCGATGCGACAGAAGGGAAAGACTACAACACCGAAAAGCTAATCGAATTTTGGAGGATTACCGGTGAACAGGACTGGAAGCTCTGCGAAAATAATTTTAAGGGAATAGAAAGCAGCCGTTACAGCCCGGGACCGTATGCACCGGCTGAATATGATGTAGTAAAGTATATTGACTGGTATATAAACAGATTGAAAGAAGGAATAAGATCGGGCAGGAATTCCTTTGAATAAATCTGCCACGAATTACATGAATTACCACTAACTAGAGTTCGTGCTAATTCGTGCAATTCGTGGCAAAAAGAGCCACAGCATTAATGCTACCAGACATACGGCAATTGAATTCAGCAGGAATATGTCAGCTATTCTCATTCCGGTACCATACAGGTACCCTGTCCAATAGTTTCCTGCTACCGCTCCTGCTCCAAAATACGCGGCATAAAGCAATGACTGTCCGGTGGCCATCCATTTTTCATCCACCATTTTGTTGACTGATTCCACACAGGCTACCCAAAACAATGACCAGGACAATCCGTGTAAAAGTTCTATGGGAATAGCTGATAGAGGATCTTTAACAAGGCTGTACAATACCAGCCGTACCGCCGTGGCTATCACTGTCATGATCAGTGTTGCCTTCAGCCCTAACCGGAAAATGATCCTGGCTGAAAAATAAAACAATGGCAATTCGCAAATTCCCTGGAATGATAATCCAAACCCTACCAATGTGGCGGAGGCTCCATTTTCTTTCATGTAAATAGAATAGAAATTCCAGATCGTCGTAGCGCTTGTTGAAACCAGGAAAACGCAGAGCAGCAAAAAAATAAGCCGTCGGTTACTGACCACTTTTCTGAAATGTTTAAAAGGATTTTCTCCGGCAGTATTTTTTTCCAACCTATCCTTTTGAAGCAAATTGGAGAAAAGAAAAACAAGGAACATACTGATGGCAGACACGAGAAAGATCACTTTAATATTGACAGCATCAATTACCTGGCCAGTGATAATACCGGTAATCGCCCAACCGGCAGCGCCGGCAATGCGCAACGAACCGTAAGAAAAACCCTGACTGGTATTTGCTAACTGCAATGACAGGCTGTCTAATACCGGCTGAATGCCATTGTAAAATAAAGACATGAATACGGTTACAAATACTAGCCAGCCAAAATCATTTTTATACAGGTAACCCAGGTAGCTTAGTGAGGCAAAAAGAGATGAGATGAGCAGCGTTTTTTTATAACCGATCTTGTCTGCAATCATTCCGGCTACCGGCTGAACGATCAACATCATTACAGGAGTGATGCTGAGAATAAGGCTGATCTGTGTTCCCGTTAGCCCCCGGCTTTTACAATAGTCAGCCAGTAAGGGCAGCCAGGAAGCTGTACAGCAAAAAAAAAGAAAATAGAGAACACGAATAGTGTTGGCTTTATTTAGTTTCATTATTCTTTTTACCAGTCATTTTTTATTTTAGCACATCGATGAATTTGAATTAAATTGTTTGTTGTCCTTCATGTCCTGGTGCCTTCGTGGCCATTTTTTTAGTCACAAAGACACCAAGACACGAGGTAATATTTTAAATAGATAGCTATCTAATATCTCACATTAAATGAATGAAAAAATAATGATTATAGATGATTATCTGCAAAAGTGTGAAGGGATTATCCGTACGATCAGTTCTCAAAAAAAAGAAATAACCACCGCAGCCGGCTGGTTTGCCGAAACTATTCTGGCAGGCAGGATGGTACATCTGTTTGGCTCGGGTCATAGCCGCATAATGGTGGAAGAAATGTGGCCACGCTATGGTTCTTTTCCGGGCTTCAACCCGATCGTTGAATTATCGTTGACCTATCATAACAATGTTGTGGGAGCGAATGGTCAGCGACAGGCGATGTTCCTGGAGAATATTTCAGGATTCGCAGAAAGGATCCTGAGAAATTTTAGTTTGAGCGAAAAGGATACTGCGTTGATCATTTCATCGAGCGGATGCAATATCGTGCCTATTGAAATGGCGGAACTGTTTCAGCAGAAAAAAGTAAAGACTGTGGCACTGATAACAAAAGAACATTCCGCAAGCAGCACCAGTAAACGCCCGGATGGCAAAAAACTTGCTGATTTTGCAGATCTTGTTTTAGATACCGGCGCACCTGCAGGTGATTCAATGATCCATATCGAAGGACTGGAAACACCTGTATCACCCGGTTCAACAGTGGGAGGCATTATATTGGTGAACAGCATAAAAGCCGAACTTGCAAACCTGTTAACAGAAGCCGGCCATCCACCGAAAGTGCTCACTGCAGCTTCTATTGTGGGTGCAGAAAAAGCAAAGCAACTTTTTGAAGAAGCATATGATGAACATGCACACCGGCTGGCGGAACTTTATAGAGATGCTGGGTGCTAGATGCTAGATACTGGATAGAAGGTGCAGCGCATCGAACCCAGTACACGGAATATTGGAGACGACGCCTACATTATCACATGCACTATACCTGTTATCAGGTATCCTGTATCCGGCATCCAGTATCTTGCATCTTGTATCCAGCATCCAGCATTCAGTCAATCACGAATAATTTAAGAATATATGTCTCCCATTCGAACAACAGTAGTAGGCAGTTATCCTTTTCCGGGATGGCTTGAATTTGCAACACAAAACTTACACAAATTTGGCGCGGCCGATATTGAAGAAATGATCGAAGATGCAGTGATCGCTGCTATACACGACCAGGTTACAGCCGGACTGGATGTGATCACGGACGGCGAGCAAACAAGACTCGATTTTAATTTATCTTTTTATGGATTTATTAAGGGAATAGAGCATAATGAAACAGAGACAAGAAAATTTGGTCCCGCAGCGCATGACCAGCGGGGGAAAAATAATATCGTGGGTGAATTGTCTGCACCCAACGGATTAGGCGCAGTTAAAGAGTTTACCCGCCTAAAAAAATTAGCGCCTGCAGGCCCGGTATTAAAAGCCAGTGTACCCGGTCCGTACACATTAAGCGGAAGATTGTTGCCAAATAATAATTACAAAGACCGGTATTCGATCACTGAAGCCTTATTACCACTCGTGCGGAATGAATTAGAAGCGCTGGTAGCCGCAGGGTGTACGGAGATCACTGTTGATGAGCCATCCATGAGTTGCTATGCTTATAAAGAGGATACCAAACGTTTCGTTGATATTTTCAACCGCACCGTTAAGCCGGTTGTTGGCAAGTGCTATCTCAGTACTCATCTGTGCTTTGGAAATTTCAAGGGAAGGCCTGTTGGTTACCGCAGTATTAAACCTATGCTACCCGATTTTCTGGATATGACAGTCGATGAAATTCACATCGAAATGGCCAACAGGGAATTTGCGGAAATAGAATTATTAAAACCGTTTGCAGAAAAAATGAACGTTGCTGTTGGTATCATTGACGTGAAAAATTATTACATAGAAACCGTGGATGATGTGGCAGACAGAATAAAGAAATGCCTGCAATTTGTTCCCGCGGAAAAACTGTCCGTAGCTCCCGATTGCGGATTGAGCCAAACCGCCAGATGGGCTTCACGACAAAAGCTGGCGAATATGGTAAAGGGGGCAAAAAAAATAAGAGAAACGCTATAGAGAAGTACCCATCCCTCCGCATGAGGCAATCGAAACTTTACATAAAGAAACTCTACAAAATAAATTTCAACTATCTATTAAGTCGTAAATACGATGGAATTAAAAACATACCAGGATTACAACGCTATGTCTTCCGCCGCGGCTGACATGATCATTGATTGTGTCAGGAAAAAACCTCAAGCCCTGCTCTGCTTTGCCACCGGCGATACGCCCCGGCTCACCTATCAGATACTTGCAGAAAATTCGAAAAGAGATAAAATAGATTTCAGCAAATGTTTTATGATCGGTCTGGATGAGTGGCTGGGCATATCGCCTGATAACACGGGAACCTGCCATCATTTTCTCCATACCTGGCTGCTTCAACCTTTATCGATTGATCCATCACAGATTCACCTGTTCGATGGATTAACACCCAATGAAGAAGAAGAATGTGAAAGGATGAATAACCTTATCACAAAAAAAGGGCCCATCGATTTTATGGTAGTAGGTGTGGGTATGAACGGTCATATTGGATTCAATGAACCGGGAACGGATATTGAGTCATTGGCACATGTAGCCATATTGGATCATACCACCAGGACGGTTGGGAAAAAATATTTCCGGGACGACGTACAGATCAACAGGGGAATTACGCTGGGATTGAAACAGGTGATGCAGGCAGAGACTCTTTTGATGATTGCGAATGGGAAAAAGAAAGCGCCGGTCATAAAACAGGCGGTCAGTGAAAAGATCAGCAACTCATTTCCAGCCAGTCTTATTCAACGTCATAGTAATGCTATATTAATGACGGATAACGAAGCGGCATCCGAACTGGAAATATTACAAACATGAAAGAATTGATCAAAGCATTTAAAAAAGACCACGATTTGGTAAAGGAAATGGACGGCCTGGCGGTTGACGAAAGAAATTTTCACCTGTGGTGGCTGGGACAAAGCGGTTTTTTGCTTCAGTGGAAAGGAAAACGGGTATTGATTGACCCATATCTTTCAGATTCGCTGACACAAAAATATAGCGGTACAGAAAAACCGCATACCCGGATGAGTGAAAGGGTTATAGATCCGGAACTGCTGAAAAATATTTCGATTGTAACATCCAGTCACAACCATACCGATCATTTAGATGCAGCAACCCTTATACCCATTCTCAGAAATAACCCCGAAATAAAATTCATTATCCCTGAGGCCAACAGGGATTTTGTAGCAGAAAGAGTAAAATGTAAGAAAGAATTTCCTATGGGATTATCTGATGGCAGATCGGTTAGGATCAATGAATTCACTTTTCACGGCATACCCGCAAAACACAATGAAATAGAAAGAGACGAAAAAGGAAATTGCAAATATTTAGGATACGTGATTGAATTTGGTGATCATGCAATATATCATAGCGGTGACACCCTTTGGTATGATGAAATGATCGATTTACTAAAACCATTTGCACCAGGCATTGCATTACTGCCTATCAACGGAAATGATCCGGCGAGAAAAGTGGCTGGCAATTTAAATTGCCATGAAGCTGCTGCTTTGGGAAAAGCAATCAATGTTGATTATGTGATACCATGCCATTATGATCAATTCACTTTTAATACGGCGGATCCGGGAGAATTTAAGAGAGAAGCTGAAAAAATAAATCAGGATCACAAAATTCTGAGCGGTGGCGAACGGTTTGACAGCAATACTTAGTTTGCAAAGCATGGTACAACTACCAAAAAGCATTTTATAAACCGAAATAAGGGATTGCCTGAGAAATCTGTTTTAATTATGAGTTTATAGCGCGCAATGAGTGTCTGTAAAATAAATTGTGCCGTAAAATAATTTCTCCCTATGTTCCTTCTATGTGCCTATGATTCTATGTGGTAAAAAACTCTTACATAGTTTTGAGGTTTACCTAACCAAAGTCAATTTACCACATAGAATCATAGGAACATAGAAGGAACATAGATTACATGCATCGTTGGTTTGTGGACCGTTTACATGCTGGTCTATAAGTTCATTATTTCAGGTCTTTCTCCCAATCCTCAACCTGCCTCAGCATCTGGAAGGATGACAGTATATCATTCAGAAAAGATGATTGCCGGTATGAAAGATCGGCAGCTTTGCCCTGCAGTTGCAGATAAGCGCTTTGTGCCAGCTGATCGTCAGTCATATCTTCATCACTAAGAAAATGATAATAACGAAGCTGCTGTTGAAGATCTTTTTTTAATGAAGCACTGATCTTCTTTGCAAGCTTATAATCACCGGCCATATATGCAGCCCTCAGGAATTCCGAAGATATCGCATTATGCTGGTTACCCCGATTGGTGGTCATGCCATATGGCAGGTTTGAAGCGTTTACTTTTTCATCAAAACGCCGAAGTATTTCACTTGCCTGTACTTTTTTGCCATCATTGACAAGACTTATTGCCACCTGCGCATGAGCAAACCTGATCATATTCAACCTGCGGCGGTTATCTTCATCCAGATAAACATTTTCCTTATTTGTATTTCCATATTCAAATTTCTCCACGATATGTTTATATGATCTTTCATTATCCACTCCGCTATTTTCCACAGGCACCAACCGGTAGATGAGCCCTTCAAGCCTTGCATATTTATCGAGACCAAGCTGGCCTATTTCTGCATTTGACGTAAAGCATACCGGACGTTCCCATTTACTGGTAGCAATAACCGAGAGAATCGCAAGATCACTCCGGAGAAGATAATTTTTTGACGATAAGTCGATCTTCAATTCATTCACAATACTATCTTCCTTTTTAACCAGGTCTTTTTTCCTGATAGTATTGACATCTACAGGAATACTAAATTTACGCACAGGAAAAATATTATAGGTTTCTCCATCTTCCGCCTGCGCGGTAAATTTTGGATCATCGCTTCCAATAATATCTTTTAATGAACTATAGAGATCGTAATATTTATTTTCATCAAATCCGGGCAATTTGGAGTAATAAACCACTTCCCTTTTATTGCCTTGTGTCTGTTCCTTTGTGAAAATGACATCAAACGCTGCGCTTTCATTTACTTTATACCGTAACTGGTTAAGATACCAGTCTGTGCCTGCCAGTGTATGAACGATCACACGAACATCGGGCCGGATACCTTCTACTTCCTGTGCATACCAGAGTGGGTAGGTATCGTTATCTTCAAAAGAAAAAAGGATAGCGTTCTGAGGGCAACTTTCCAGGTAATCTTTTGCCATATCCCTTGCCAGTGTTTTTTTGGAACGGTCATGATCATCCCATTCCTGCCAGGCCATCACCACAGGAACAGCCGTGATGCACAGAGCAGCTGCAGCATAACAAGCAACAAGTGGTTTTGTAAATCTTGCGAATTGATTTCTGACCCATATCATGCCCAAACCGATCCATATTGCAAAGGAATAGAAAGAGCCTACATATGCATAATCCCTTTCCCTGGGTTGTGTGCCTGCCTGGTTCAGATATATAACAATGGCCATTCCTGTGAAAAAGAATAATAACAGGTTCACCAGAAAGTTTTTCCGGTTTCGTTTGTATTGAAAAAATAGTCCCGCCAGGCCAAGAGCGAGCGGAAGCATGAAAAGCCGGTTATGGGCCTTGTTGTCTTTTCGAATACTATCTGGTAATTTTTCCTGTGGCCCGTAAAGAATATTATCAACAAAGGGGATGCCGCTGATCCAGTTACTATCACGAACATTACCGTAGCCCTGGAGATCATTCTGCCTTCCCGCAAAATTCCACATAAAGTAGCGCATGTACATCCAGCCCGCCTGGTATGAAGCAAAGTATTCTATATTATCAGCCATGGAGGGAGCTTCGCCTTCCTCGAGTCCGGCATATGTACGATATATATTAACCTGGTTTCGATCATTTCCCGGATCCCACATACGTGGGAATAAATGAGAAGAAGCTGTATTTGCCCAATCCTGTTTAACGATCTTGCCTGCTGCTTCATACTTTTTATCGCCTTTTACATAGAGATCGCCTCCGCTTACAATGGGTGCCCGTTCCGTAAAATCAGGACCATACAGGATCGGCCAGTCGCTGTACTGATCACGGCTAAGATAACCTTCCAGGCTGATTGGATTGTCTACATTGAACATATCCATGGCAGGATTGGCATTTGACCTGAGCATGGTTGTTATGTAAGTTGAATAACCCAGCATCATGAATACCAGGCACCAGGTTCCAAGCTTAAGGGAATAATACTTTTTCCGCGTGGCATAGCGAATGGATATTATGAATATGGTTGCCAATAACAGAAAGAAAAAGATAAAACCCGAAAAGAACGGCATTCCGAGATCATTCACGAAAAGAACATCAAACCATCCGGCGCCCCTAATGCTGTACTGGATGACAAATTTTTGAACGAATCCGGTTATGAGGCATCCGACGAAAAAGGCGAGCACCGCTCCTTTGACAGTTACTTTGTAACGCCTGAAATAATATACCATTACAATGGCGGGAATCGTGAGCAGATTGAGAAGGTGAACACCAACAGAAAGACCCATCAGGAAAAAGATAAGCACCAGCCACCTGTCGGCTCTCGCTTCGTCGGCGCGTTTCTCCCATTTGAGGATCGACCAGAATACGATGGCGGTAAAAAACGAAGACAGGGCATAAACCTCTCCTTCGACTGCACTAAACCAGAAAGAGTCTGAAAAAGTATAAGCGAGAGCCCCGGTTACACCTGCAGCCATGATCGTAAAAACCTGCGACCGATCCAGCGCCGCATTATTTCTTTCAATTAGTTTTTTTGCAAAATAAGTAATGGTCCAGAATAAGAAAAGGATGGTCACACCACTTGCAATAGCGCTCAAAGAACTTACCGCCATCGCCGCCGTAGCGGGATTATCTCCAAAAAGAATAATAAAGAACCGTCCCAGCAAACTAAATAAGGGAGCACCCGGCGGATGAGGCACCTGTAATTTATAGGCGCTTGAAATAAATTCACCTGTATCCCAGAAGCTGGTCGTCCGCTCCATTGTCATGATGTAAACAGTGCAGGCAATAATACATACGATCCATCCAATGATATTGTTTATACGGTTATAGCTCATAGTCTGGTATTTTTTAGCAGATATTATGGAGATGGTAAATGCCTGTTGAATTTCGGAATTTAAACTCATGTCGCAATAGCCAATCGCGTTAAATTTTGGATGGCTGTTCAACGATTCTGTCGAAGTGATATTTAATGGCTGATTGCCACCGGGCCAACATGCGATATCGGCAATTTTATGAAAGGCGATCCTGGCAGCATTTCATGAGCAGATTAAATGAGCAGGCTTGGTCAACCTTCAACATATTAACTACGTGATTTTTATTAAATCTGCGAGAAATCTGTTGGATAAGAGGTAACCGGAAGCAATGGTTTAAATTATTATGATGTCAGATATTCCCGCAACTATTTTTCATTGTTTGGTTTATCTTTCATCTCTAAAAAAATCGATATAGAACAACAATCGTCCGGCAAGTTTATCGCCGGCATTGTAACGATAGTCAGCACCCAAAGACGCTCAATGACACAACCACATGAACTCGTATCGGACTGGCCGATTGATATCGCCGGTGGCAAAAGGAGTCGGACAACCATGGTTTGGAAAATTCTTAAAGCCAGTTTTGAGGGCGATTTCAAAATGGTGCAGGAAATGGTGAACGAATGTCCTGAATTGGCGTATGCGCAATTTAATTATACGCCACCGATTTATTTTGCTGTCAGGGAAGGGCATGTGAAGATTGTTAATTACTTGCTTGAACGAGGAGCCTGGGACCCGGCATACCGGACCTATCCTTTTCGTGATAATTTAATTACAATGGCAGAGGAACGCAAAAATGTTGAAATCGCCAGCCAGTTAAAAGCTTATGCAGCAATTACCAACCTGGATGGGTTCAAGGGTGATAACGGGGAGATTCATTTTCCCAGAACAACTTTACAACAAGAATTCGAAGAGGCAGTAGACAAGGAGAATATTGATGCGGTAACAATTATGCTTCAACAAAATCCCGAGCTGGCAAATGATCCAACTTATTTTTGGGGCGAGGGTATTTTATTGATGCCGGCCAAAGAAGCAAATATTCAACTTATGGAATTGCTGCTGAGGCATGGAGCCATCTTTCCTGCAATATCTAAGTGGCCGCATGCATATTATTTTGAAACTTATGAGGGCGCTTCTTTTATTCTCGAAAACGGCATGAGTCCTAATCACAAAACCTGGCAGGAACTCACGATACTGCATTATATGGCACAAAAAGGAAAGCTTGAGATAGCAGGTTTACTGATCAGACATGGTGCTGACTTGAATGCCATTGATGACGAATACAAGTCAACTCCCCTGGGACTTGCTGCCCGCTGTGGGCAGACCGCTATGGTAAAATATCTCTTAGAATCCGGCGCAGATCCCTCTAAGGCAGACGGCGACTGGGCAACTCCTCTTGCCTGGGCCCGCGCGAAAAACTTTAATGATATTATAGAATTACTTTAACATACTTCTTTTTAATAAAGGCATTGATCAGGATAAAAATATATCAAAATGCTAAATAAATTAGTAATATTGCTACATATTTAAGCAATCATTATTTTAATCTCGATGCATTAATGTCAGCAACAAAAGCCGATATCATCGCTCAATTGCAAAAGGAACTTCTTCCTTTACAAGGGTACAAGCCAAGCGTTGGCGGCGCTTCCCTGGATCCTGGGCTTGGGGCAATAAATAATGCTTTTCCCAATAACACATTTCCATTAGGAGCAGTCCATGAATTTTGTTGCGCCCGTGCAGAAGATGTAGCCGTAACGGGTGGTTTTATTTCAGGGATCCTGGCTTCACTCATGCGCAGTGGGAGAGCATCGCTTTGGATCAGCAGGTCTAAAACAATTTTTCCCCCCGCACTCAAAGCTTTCGGAATTGAGCCGGATAAGATCATTTTTATCAATCTACAAAAGGAAAGGGATATCCTCTGGGCTATGGAAGAAGCACTTGAATGTGATGGCCTTGCAGCGGTTGTTGGAGAGATGCAGGATATTGGTTTTACGGCTTCCAGAAGACTTCAATTAGCCGTTGAGCAAAGCCGTGTAACAGGGTTTATCATTCGGCCCAATCCCCGTCAAGTTATAACTACAGCCTGTGTCAGTCGTTGGAAGATCACTTCCATACCCAGTATAATGGAAGCGGGTATGCCGGGCGTAGGTTTTCCACGCTGGAATGTTGAATTATTGAAAGTCAGGAATGGAAAGCCTGGAACCTGGCAGATAGAATGGATTGCAGGAAAGTTCCGGCATGTTATCAAAGTTGCTTCGATTGAACAGGAGCAACAAAAGAAAACAGGATGACATGCCTAAACGCTTTGTCACGATATGGTTTCGTTATCTTCAAACAGATTGGTTTACTCTTCGCCGGCCTACCCTTCATGGTATTCCTTTTGTATTGGCTTCACCTGTTCATGGGCGCTTAGTGATCACGGCTGCAAATGCTCTGGCGGAAGCACAAGGAATAAATATTGGCACCGTGGTAGCAGATGCCCGTGCACTCATTCCTTCCTTAGAGGTGATCGACGAAAGGGCAGGGCTATCTCCCAAATTACTCAAAGGACTCTCTGAGTGGTGTATCCGCTATACACCTTCGGTATCCATAGATCCACCTGACGGGCTCATTTTCGATTCAAGTGGTTGCGCGCATCTCTGGGGCGGTGAAGAGCATTATCTAAATGGGATCATTACCCGATTAAAAAGTTTAGGTTACCATGTCAGGGCAGCTATGGCAGATACGATCGGGACCGCATGGGCACTTTCGAGGTTTGGAAAGGATGGTTTGATCAACGGAACTAACCAACAGGCATCAGCTTTACTTTCATTGCCACCGGCAGCGCTTCGTCTCCAAGCTGATACGATCGATCTCTTACAAAAACTGGGACTTAGGCAGATCAAAGATTTTATAGGTATGCCACGCTCTGCGCTGCGACGCCGTTTTGGGCAGTCATTTATAAAAAAACTGGATCAGGCCCTTGGTCATGAAGAAGAGATAATCCATCCGGTACAGCCGATTGAACCGTACCAGGAACGTTTACCCTGTCTTGAGCCGATTGTAACGGCAACTGGAATTGAAATTGCTTTGCAACGATTACTTAACACGCTATGTTTCCGTCTCAGGCAGGAGCAAAAAGGTCTTCGCGCAGCATTGTTTACATGTTATCGGGTAGATGGCAGGATGGAAAAGATCGATATCGGTACCAATCGCCCAACATATAACAGTCTCCATCTTTTCAAACTGTTCGAAATAAAAATAGGCACCATTGAACCTGCACTGGGAATAGAACTTTTTATTCTGGAAGCACAGAAGGTGGAATGTGTTTCGCCAGTACAGGAAAAATTATGGGAAGGAGCCAGCGGATTAGATAATACCGGTTTATCCGAATTGTTAGATCGTTTGGCCGGAAAGATCGGAGCCGATCATATTCACCGCTATATAGCGGATGAACATTACTGGCCTGAACGATCTGTTAAACGCGCTTCCCATCTGGAGGAGAAATCGACTACAGAATGGAAAGCTGACAGACCCAGGCCGCTGCAACTGTTATCAATACCCGAACCTATTGAAGTTACTGCACCGGTACCGGATTATCCTCCCATGTTGTTTCGACACAAAGGAAAATTGCATAAAATAATCAAGGCCGATGGACCCGAAAGGATTGAACCCGAATGGTGGCTGCAGCAGGGACAACACAGGGATTATTATTGCGTGGAAGATGAAGAAGGCCATCGCTATTGGCTATTCCGTTTGGGACATTATGATGCAGGTAGATCTTATCAATGGTTCATGCATGGATTTTTTGCGTGAAGGGTATCTAGCTTGCGACCCCTTTACTCTTTCTGTCATCCCGAATAGGTTACCTAAGCGGGGCTACAGGAAAAAATGCGAATGACATCATTAAAATGCCTTTATAAATCAACTAATTACTACGTCGTCATTGTAATCATTCACTGTCATCCCAATCATTCACTGTCATCCCGACGAAGGAGGGATCTCAGGGTATTGCACATGAGATCATTGCCTTCAAAGATGACATTCCAACATGACAAAACGAGAAGAACCTGAAAAATTTGAAGTATGCCATATACCGAATTACAAGTAACAACAAATTTCAGCTTCCTGCGTGGCGCCTCTCATCCTGAGGAGTTAGTAGAGCAGGCTGCCGCTTACGGATATACGGACATAGCGATAACAGACAGGAATAGTTTTGCAGGACTCGTTCGCGCCCATGTTGCCGCTAAATCAAAAGGTATGCGCATTATTCCTGGTTGTCGACTCGATCTACTAGACGGTCCAAGCCTACTGGCTTTTCCTACTGACCGAAATGCCTGGTCGCAAATTAGCTTATTACTCACTACAGGAAACCTTCGAGCGGAGAAAGGAGAATGTCATTTATATAAAAAAGATATATACCAATATGCAAAGGGGGTGAAATTAATTGTGGTGCCCCCCGATACATTGAATGAACTATTTGAATTCGCTCCTTCTTTTGAAAATTCTTTGAAGGAATACCGGGAGGCTTTCGGTATCGATCTTTATATCGCAGCATCACGTCGTTACCAGGGTGACGATCACAAGCATTTGTACCGTGTGGCACAGTTGTCGGTAAAAATGCAAACACCTATGGTTGCAACCAATGATGTCCATTATCATCACCAGGGCCGGAGGCAATTGCAGGATATTGTAACCTGTGTGCGTGAAAAATGTACCATCTATAATGCAGGATATCGTTTGCATCAAAATGCTGAAAGATACCTGAAACCAGTAGACGAAATGCAGCGGCTATTCAGAAATTATCCTGATGCAATCATTCGTACACAGGAAATTTCCGAAGCCTGCAAGTTCTCTCTGGATACTTTAAAGTATCAGTATCCTGAAGAGATCACGAGTGAAGGCCGTACCCCGCAGCAAGAGCTTGCTTTTCTTGCATGGGAAGGCGCTAAAATGCATTTCGGCGATTGCATTCCTGAAAAAACAATTGCTGCCATCAATCATGAGCTTGCATTTATTGAGGAACTGGACTACGCTCCCTATTTTCTTACTGTATATGATATTGTACGTTTTGCCAGGCAGCAAAAGATCCTTTGCCAGGGCCGTGGATCAGCTGCTAATTCTACTGTTTGTTATTGTCTTGGCATTACTTCTGTTAATCCCACCAAATTCGACCTTTTGTTCGAGCGTTTTATTTCTTCTGCACGCAATGAACCACCCGATATAGATGTTGATTTTGAGCACGAGCGCCGCGAAGAGGTGATGCAATATATCTATCAGAAATACGGTCGTGACCGTGCAGCCATTGTTGCTACCGTTACACAGCAACACCAGAAAGGAGCGGTCAGAGATGTGGGAAAGGCGATGGGATTATCTGTTGACACTATCAACCGCATCTCTGGTTCCATCTGGGAATTTACAGATGAATGGTTCGAGGGAAACCGGATCGTGGAACAAGGAATGAATCCGAATGACATACATCTTCGAAAGGTTTTACAACTCACTAAAGAGTTTATGGGCTTTCCCCGACAACTCGGCCAGCATACAGGAGGTTTTGTGATCACCCGCGGCAAACTTTCTGAACTGTGTCCGATCATGAATGCACGTATGGAAGACAGGACCTGTATAGAATGGAATAAGGATGACATCGATGCATTAGGATTTCTGAAAATAGATGTGCTGGCGCTGGGAATGCTCACTTGTATACGAAAGGCTTTTGATAAAGCAAAAGAACATTATGGACTTGACCTGACCCTGGCCAATATACCACAAGACGAGCCGGCAGTTTATGAAATGATCTGTCATGCAGATACGATCGGTGTTTTCCAGATCGAAAGCCGCGCGCAGCAATCGATGTTACCGCGATTGAAGCCCCGTACTTTTTATGACCTTGTGATCGAAGTGGCTATTGTAAGACCAGGACCCATCCAGGGTGATATGGTACACCCCTACCTTCGCCGTCGTAACGGTGAAGAACTGGTGGAATACCCATCTCCTGAATTGAAAGAGATCTTAGGACGAACCTTAGGTGTTCCGCTGTTCCAGGAACAGGCGATGAAGATCGCCATTGTAGCAGCAGGCTTTACTGCATCCGAAGCAGATGAACTTCGCCGCAGCATGGCAACATTTAAAGCAAAAGGATTGGTCACAAAATTCGAGGAAAAGTTAATTAATGGCATGACGGGAAGAGGATACACTCCTGAATATGCAAGGCGTGTTTTTAGACAACTCGAAGGCTTTGGGAGTTACGGTTTTCCTGAAAGCCATGCCGCCAGTTTTGCATTGCTTGTATATGTTTCCTCCTGGATCAAATGTTATTACCCCGATGTATTTGCATGTGCATTATTGAATAGTATGCCGATGGGTTTCTATCAACCCGCCCAGATCGTTATTGATGCGCGAAAGCATGGCGTTGAAGTAAGGTCCGTGGATATTAATTATTCAACCTGGGATAATATACTGGAAGAAAAGTCAGGCAATTATTTCGCGCTTCGTCTTGGCTTCAGGCAGGTGAAAGGTTTACGGGAGGATGATATTCATGTACTTCTGTCTGCCAGAAAAAAAATGTACTCCTGTATCAATGAACTCCGTGATGCAGGACTATCAGAATCAGCTCTGCAGAAAATAGCCGATGCCGATGCATTCAGATCGATTGGTCTCGACCGGCGCCAGGCGTTGTGGCAGGTATCTATTAAGGACCGGCATGTCGCTCTTTTTTCCGGTCAGCCGCCAGAAGATGAAACAGAAGAAAAGTCCTTAGTCCCTGTCATGACAATATCCGAACATGTGGTTCATGATTATGCAACAACATCCCTTTCTTTAAAAGCACATCCAGTCAGCTTTGTCAGGGAGAAGCTTCATCAACTGCACATTCTTTCCACGATAGAATTGTCTACTGCAAAAGATGGAGATGCCATAAAAGTAGCAGGACTCGTTTTGGTAAGACAAAGACCCGGAACAGCAGGCGGGATTTGTTTCATGACCATTGAAGATGAAAGCGGGTATGCGAACCTGGTCATTTTTAAAAATTTGTTCGACAAGTACAGAAAAGAGATTTTACAATCGCGGCTGATCATGGTAGAAGGAAAATTGCAGCGTGAAGGCGAAGTGATTCATGTGATTGTCACTCGCTGTTACGATTTTTCAAAATTATTGCGGCATCTTACGCCCTCCGGGAATGAAAACCTTCCTGTATTAACATTAGCCCGTCCTGATGAAAAAACAATCCCGCCAGCACAGAATAAAAAAACGCAATTACGCGAGCATGCCCAGGAAAAGATCTTCCCCGACGCTAGAAATTTTAAATAAATACCTCTCCAGTGCCCTTTATCTCCTTCAATTCGGGGTTAAAAATTATCGCCTTATTAGATTCATAAGCTGCAACAGCATTTACCCACAGAGGGCAAGGAGATTGCCCGGAGAAGATATTTTCGAACGTCAACTGTCCGATTTCGTACAGTTTTTAAGAAGCAAAAATCGAATACACTGTTAGTATGAGCGATTTAAATGAATGGCAGTTTAATTGCTATAAGAAACCTGAACTCTACTTTTATCCAGACCAAGAAATTGTTCATTGTTTTTTAAACTATTATTAAAATACCATGATATTCGGCAAAAATCTTTTTCGGTATGTTAATTGATAAATTCAACCATACAATAGATTTCTGGATAAAAGAGTTAGAACAATACGACTTTACGCAGTTGTGTGCTAAACCAACTTCAACCAGTTGGTCTGTTGGACAGGTGTACATGCATCTTATCGAAAATACAGATTGGTTTATTGGACAAATAAAAATTTGTGTATCTACCAACGATCATTCACTCGAACAATCACTGCCTGCTGCCAAAGCGATGTTTCTAAATAATGATTTCCCGGATGAAGCACTGGAAGGACCGCCGTCAAATGCAGATACCTTACAGCCTGAAAATAAGGAGCAGCTCATGAATTGTTTACTGACTCTAAAAACGGAAATCAACAATGTCGGCCGATTGATTTCAGAAAGCCAGTTCAACGGCAAAACAAAACACCCTGGATTAAATTATTTTAGTGCCAGGGAATGGTTCCAGTTTGCGGAAATGCATTTACGGCATCATAAAAGGCAAAAGAAAAGAATTGATGAATTTTTGAGAATTAACAAATGCTAAGCAATTTAATGGCTACCCAAGCTGGCAGAATGATGTATTTTAACCCAGAATTATCTTACATGTCTTTAGGTCAATGCCTATGCAGCGAAAAATCAGACAGATCTGGAACACCATCAACCTGGGGTTAAGCATGATAAATCTTTTTATTGCAATACTTTTGCTTGGGGGCAGTGGCATTCCTGATAAATATAAAGACAAGAAAATTCCACTCACAGCAAATATTTTTTTATTACTCATCCTTGTTTCAATTCTCCTTTATTGCATTAGTAGTTATGGTGATAACACCGAACCGACTTCACCCATTTTACAAAACACTATTGCTGCTAAGCTGGATTACTGATCCAACTCTACGTTAATATTTTAAAAATATCGCATTTACCATTGAAGAAAGAGTGGTTGCTAAAATTGAAAATAGGAAAGTAACCAGTTTATAAATAGACTCAATACTATAAACTTTTATTTGATTAGCTGCGTATATTTGTGCGCTGAGCCAAATCATTGAAACCGTCCTTATATGAAACTGCACAATCGAAGATTTCTAAAAACCCAGAAGTTCGACATCTTGCGAACGAGCTTGAAAATTGAGAAAAAAACACCGTTGGATTCGGTTGAATACGAGGTTTCATTTGAGCACATACACAACAAAAAAAAAGTTCAAACAATTACAAATAATAACTTTCTTGTACTTTCTTTTTTTCTATTCGTTATAGGTCTTTTATTACAGATAGGCTCAAATGTAGAGCTGTCAATCACATTGCTTCTCGGTGCGGTTATTTTCCTTGGGTTAGCTCTAACTACAAGACAGAAAACGATCACAATTCCAACGTACGATGGAGATAAAATTGAATTATTTTTTAATAGTCGAAACAAACAGGAAGTGTTGGATTTCTCCAACAAAGTAATTGAAGCATCAAACTCCTTTTTATTAAATAAGTATGGCAAAATTGATAAAGCTCTTCCACTCGAAGGACAATTAAGTAACCTCCATTATTTGAGGGATCGGGACACAATCACTGATGAGGAATATGAAAATTTTAAGAATCAGTTATTAGGAAGAGAAAATAAAGGTTCTCTGGGATTTGTCCGCTGACAAACTTTGCACAACACATCGCTCTTTCCATCGGTCAAATATCGCCTCCCGCCAAGTATCGCAAAGATCTTGCAAGGTGACCCTGCATATTGCCTGAACTAAGCGCTAAATAGATTCACCGTTATTTTTAAAGATCAGCCAATCAATGGCTATCATCAAGGATGAAATCTTTGTAAATAATTCTGCACAGAGAAGGATACCGCATAAAAATTCTGCTCCCTTCGCAAGAAATGCCATAACTAATGGAGCTGGAAATTCGAGTTCACTACCGAGGAGTTTTATTGTTTGCCGCAACCCCCATAAAATTTTATGATCCAGTTTTCATAATCAGGGAATATGAGGCTTTGCGCATAAACAATCGATCCGTCAGGAGACCAAAAGCCCGTTGCTGCAATACCGGCTGAAGATTCCGGATAGCCGGGTGTACGAAAATGGGTCAATTGCTGCAATCCGGAACCATCGGTATTCATCAACATGAATTCGGCTTTGATGGTGAACGTATGATAAGAACTTGTGTCGGCTCTGTAGGGATAGGAACTCATAAAAAGAATTTTCTTTCCATCAGGCGAAAAGATACCGTGTTCATCCCAGATCATGGGACTATTAGTAAGATTGGTAACCTTTCCGGTATTGATATCCAGGAGATACTGATCCTGCCCTTCGGCGTTAGTCAGGCCGATGTCGGAGCTTATTAAAAGAGAATGACCGTCATTTGAAAAATTACCCGGTTCTATCCAGCGGGCGCCTGGTGGATTGATATTAGTGGTCGCCGCAAATGATGGCGTTCCATTGTTAACGACAAACGATGAAAGCTGCAGTCTCCATTTTCCGAACACATCCACCGCCAGGTTGCTGTTGCTCAATGCTTCCGCCCAGGCAGCTTTAGTACCATCGGGGGTAAATGCTGGACCGGTAAAACCTCCTTCGGTAGTGGCAAGATTATACCATTTGGTTCCATCGGGTGTTACCGCCCAGATATCCATCCATAGTCCGCTTTGTAACCAACCTAACAGTATTGAATAGGGTGTATATAATAATTCGTTATAATATTCTTTTTCAACTGCACAGATAATATAATTTCCCGTTTCATGCCATTGTACCTGCATCTTATTTCTTTTTTTCCATGGCCTTAGCAAGCTCCAGGGATAATCCAAAGAAATGCAGGTGAGAGTTGTATTACCTGAAGTTCCCAGATAAATTTGAAAAACGCCGTCAGCATCCTGCTTGTTCACCAAATACTTTGATTTGTCGGGAGACCATAAAACAGGAGGACTGGGATTACGGGTTATTTGAACAACATCACAAGTCGATGTGCCACCTGTTCCATCCTGAGGTTTACTACATGATAAAAGAATAATTGATGAAATAATGAAAAGTGCAAGAAGCTTTGTGTCTTCCATAGGAGTTGGTCGTTAAGAATGATAAATGCCTAGTCAATAAATCTACAAAACTATACTGATATTTGGAAGAGCGTCTCACGGTTTAACATTATTTAACCGCAGAGGTAACAGAGGTTAGGCACAAAGGTAAAGGAGGGTGATATCAAGCATACTTTTGGTACATAAGAGGAACTATTATTGTTCGCTCAATAGAACACAGGAGCGCAGGCATGCTGCGATTTTCCTTCTCAATGTCGCAAAAAAAAACGCTGCATTTAAAGATCCTTTGTAGGTGACGATATTTATTCTTTGAGAAATATGTCTATCAAAGCTATCACAAGAGCTGGCAATTTACTGTTCTTGTCTGCTGCACCGGCCTCACCGATGTACTCACCATGACCACCAGGCAGAATGGCCAGTCGTGCATGCGCCAACAGGCGTGATAATGAAAACGCATGTTCCGCACGCACCACTTCGGCATCGGCATTAATAACCAGCGTTGGCGCCTGTATGGTCTTAATGTCGGCATCGCTAATATCTTTAAACCCTATCATTCTGGCTACGTCACGCTCGAACATAGCCTGCAATCCTATTGGATCGGGGTTTACTTTCAGGAAGGCTTCCTTCAGCGGCTGTGGCATGCTCGACAGCGTAGCCTGCTGCATCCCTTCAAAAAAGCCCGGCTGCATACCATCCCGCCTGTAAATGGCAGATGCAAGCACCAGTTTGTTCACTAGTTGCGGATGCCGGATAGCGATTTGCAGGGAGGTGGTGCCGCCGTTGCTGAATCCCATAAAATCCGCTTTCGAAATATTGAGTTGCTTAAGCAGGGCAGCCACATCGTCGGCATCCTGTTCAAAGCTCAATGGACGGTCGATATCCTTTGTACGACCGTGAGCCTGCATCTCTACGGCGATCACCCGGTGGGTTTTAGCCAGCTCCGGTATAATGCGTTCAAACGTGGACGTTATAGTAGATCCCCCGCCATGTATCAATACCAGCGGACGGCCTGTACCGTGAATTTCATAATACATCTTTAAGCCGTTCACCGCTGCATAACTACCTTGCTGTGCGTTCATTTGTAAACAGATTATCAACGAAAGTATAAGTATAATGTATCTGCAACGCATACAATTTCCGTTTTAAACAAAGCAAACTTACGTTGAATACTCAACAACGATGGACGTGAATACGTCAATTTGAAGGGGAGATTGCGGCAGCCGAAACCGTGCGCCTCTGTGCATTACCTGCTTTGCCTCTGCGGTTACTTTGGTCTTAAACATAAGGCATTCTTCAAATGCAAAAGTTTTTTTTCCACGGGGGTAACTCAGGGAAGGCGTAGAGGTGCACAGTTATAAAATTAAGCGTTTGATTCCCTGCTTAAGGTGAAGAGTGTTGAAATTGATCAATAATCCAATCGCGCAGTTGGAAAGCCTGAGATAGGTGAGCACCTGGGCAGTGTGAATGTCATTGAGGCTTTCGCATGCCTTGATCTCAACGACTATTTTTTGTTCAATCCTGACATCGACACGAAAACCTATATCCAGTTTGACGGTCTTGTAGATCAAGGAAGTGCAAGTTGACGCTCTACTAAAAGACCTGCTTCATTCATCTCATAGTTCAAACACTCCTCGTATGAAGATTCCAGTAACCCTGGCCCTAATCCTGTATGAACTGTAAAAGCACATTTCAGAATAGAAGATGTGATTTCATTGATTGGATGTAGTTGCAATTATTTTCTTCAATCTACCACATGCCGTAAAAATTTCCCAGTTGTTTTCACCATCATTTAACGTGTCTCCTCCTTTACCTGTGCCTTACCTCCTGCTCCTCTGTTGTAAAAACTCCTGGCCTCGAAAGAGTCTATGGGTGCAGCACCAAATTTTACTACAGAGGAACAGGAGGTAAGACACAGAGGCGTGAGAGGAATTCATTCGGCGCCTTGCACCTGCATTTGTAACGTGTATAGAGATTCAGAGGCGGTGATAAACAATATATTTTTTTGTGCTCCCCCGAAGCAAACATTAGCCGTCCATTTAGCCGGCACGTCGATCTGGGCGATCTTTTTGCCTATGGCATTGTACACCGTTACTCCTTTTCCGGTAAGGTATATATTTCCCTGCTTATCGATGGCCATTCCGTCGGAACCCTGCTCAACAAAAAGCTGTCGGCCTGTTAAACTGCCATTTGCGCTGATATTGTAACGATAGGTTTTGCTGTCTTTGATATCCGCTACATATAAATAACCGCCATCGGAGGTACCAATAATCCCATTAGGCTTTAGCAGGTTTTCGTCCGCTACTACTGCCTCATTTTTGCCGGCAGGCAAATAAAATAATTTTTCCCCCTTTATATCGGGCGACTTCCTTTCCCAATAATCACGTTGATAATACGGATCGGTAAAATAGATCTGTCCCTTAGGATGAACCCACAGATCATTTGGTCCATTGAAGATCTGACCGCCGAAGCCGGTCAGCAAAACAGTTATTTTTCCCTTAGTATTGATAGACCACAGTTGGTTCTTTTCATCAGCACAGGAAATTAAGTTCCCTTTTTTGTCGAAATACAATCCATTTGAACGACCCGCCTTGTCTAAAAAAACAGACAGCTTTCCTTTCGTGCTATATTTCCATATTCTATCGTTCGGTTGATCGGTAAAATACACATCCCCCTTTTTATTGGCGGCTGGTCCTTCGGTGAAACCAAACTGACTGGATACCAATTGCAGGGTAGCACCAGGAGCAATAATGTTCATGGTATCCTTCGGCTGAATGGTTGTGTCGGTATGATCGTGACCGGCCCTAAGGACACGTATTGTATACGCATGAACGTAATTAATATCTTCCTGAAATGCCTGCAAGGAGACTAACACAAAAAACCATGCTGGCAATATGGCAAACCCTGTTTTCATACTGAAAATTTAGAGAAGAAAGTTAACAAAAGTTCCCGTTCGTGTTGAAAGAAGATCTTAGCTCTCCTTCGTTTTCTCTTATGGTCAGATTGGTCTCCGAATACAAGAGCGTCTTCTAACACGGAAGATCTGACAAGGGAGGAAACGGAAGGTGCACGGAGGGGCAGGTAAAATTGTCGTTCTATTTTGAGAGACATTTGTGAAAAGTGGCAGGCGGATTTCTTACATTCAGCCCTGAATACTTTTTAACGCTAATGGAGATATTGTCGTTTATCCATTCGATCTGGTTCATCATCATTCTGCTTGTGGCGGGCGGAACGTTCGCGTATACAACCGGCAAGCTGACGCTTGCCGCTGCGGTGACGGGAGTGATCTCTGCACTGTTGATCCACGTTGGAGCAGGACTTCCTGCCCTGTTAATGCTTACTACATTTTTTATTCTTGGAACGGCAGCAACATCTTATAGAAAAGAATACAAACTAAAGATGCAACTTGCCGAATT
>JACMLY010000096.1 GCA_014379345.1 Chitinophagaceae bacterium | reverse complement strand
TGAAGGACCGATTGCAGGAAGCAGGTTATCACCATGGGGAACACCAGCCATTACAAGTACACGGGCACGGAGTTTCCAGGAGGCTATGATGGAAACAGTACAGGGTTTTAGTCTAAGAGCAACGCCAAATCCGTCTTCAAATCACTTCACCTTATTCACCAAAAGCGACCGGAAAGAAACTATAACGCTAACCATAACCGATGTAATGGGAAGAATTATTGAAAGAAGGCAAAACATAGCGGCTAATGGTACCGTTGAATTTGGAAATAAGTACCGCTCCGGCCTTTATTTCGTGGAAGTAAGACAGGGTGAAAAAAAGCAAATATTAAAACTTATAAGGAAGTAAGAATTTATAACCATTACCTGTATCCTGTAAACCGTCTCCTATTTGGGACGGTTTTTATTTTGGTTTTTTTTCAAAACTAAAACAAGCTTGCAGGCAAATAGCTAATGGTGATTTTAACTATTACCCAGATCTATGGAATGGAAAAGTTACCCGAGAATTCTCCTAAATCAATCCCCGGAAATATCCGTTGAATTCTCATGATCGAACCCCCGCAAACCCGTCCCCATAAGTTCTTTTTAAATTTTCTATAGTAAAAAATAAATGACTAGTTCTGAAATCCTCTGTGTAATAAAATTTTCTACTCAAACCATCGTTTTTAAGATTTTTAAATCTTTCTACAAATATTATGAATGAGTCTAACTCGTTTCGAAATATCGGATATAAGCCATTGCTAAGATCACCGCTAATAACGGTATAAGCTATTAATGCTGGCTTGTGCCAACGTCTATCTAACAATAAATATTGTTGAGAATTTGCCAGGACTACAAATTCTAGAATTAAGGAAAAACCAATACAAATTTTCTATCCATGTTTTTAAAAATTAAATATTGGTTCAAAAAGTAAAATGTAAGCTTCAATTTTTTTAAGCTCGTGTACAAAAACCTGATGATTAGTTATGCTTCGGCAAGTTTATCCCTAATCCCTTACGTACGGTGGGCCGTGATGATATTTAGATAGAATGATGCCTTACAGAGAAGTAAGATTTATTACGAGGATTTTCCAAGACTCCGAAAATTTACAATATAATTAGTGTAGCCAACAAGAATATATAAAACCGAAGTGCCTACTTATAATAAAAAAATGTATAAACCAATCGACTTAGCTCCACTGATTCGATCCCTGCTAAACTCTACGCCTTTTATAAAAAAAAGAACAGGGCTACTGATCTTAACACGGTTAATGGTATTTGATCAATGCCCTGTCTTAAAAGGAAAAAAACTGTAATAAACCTCCCGAAACTGAATGCACGGCAATCTACCCCAATGAAGAGTTAAAAATACCGTACAAGTACGGTTGTTTGGAATGATCATACGCCATACCACAATAACAGGGCATACCATTAAATCCTTTTTCCGGATAAAAAATTACGTAGTACTACTGTATAAACCGGCTCTGTATCCGCTCATCTTCACAATTATTTTTTTAACTCTTAAACCTCTTTTTATGTCTCTGATTAAAGCACTGGATCAACTCAACCATGGCATTCCGTTGTCGCAGGCGATAGAAATGACCGCCCGTTATCGTCCGTTTCGGGAAGCCATTCTCAAACCCGAATTTCAGGGCATGGAACTCCTGCCTCTTTCTGAAACCTTTAACCGGGCTGCATTTGAAAAACTGCTTGCCCAGCCAGGTTGCGCAGGTATAAGGGCCTACCTGGGGATGGACGCCGAAAAAAAGGTAAAACTCATTTTTGTCGGCGTGAACGATGCCAATGAGGATATCTTACCTTCGAAACCGATCGCAGCATCCCCCGCAGCCACCAGCGGCATCACCCCACCGGGTGCCACCGCCGATGGCGATGATGACGATGATGATGATGGAGGGGTTGTAGAAGAAGGACAAAGATGTCCTCCTCTTTGCCCGCCCTCTTCGCCGCTGAATCAACCGTAAAACCATATGCTTTCGTATGCACTCATTGTTGCATTCAGTTACAGTATTGTACTCGCGATGATTATCGGGTTGGTACGCTTTAGAAAAATTATCCGAACGTATCGACCCTTCATTCTGATCCTTATCCTGTCTTTTGTCGGAGAACTGCTCAACACGTTATTGAGCTATTATTTCCGTAACAATGCTCTCAGCGCAAATATTTATGTGCTTGTTGAATGCTATCTGTGGCTTTGGCAATTCTATTGGTGGGGCGCTTTTAAGAAGAAGCCGTATAAGGTATGGCTGCTCGTTAGTGTACTCACGATAATTTGGATGTTAGAGAATATACTGATGCAAAAAATATGGACATTCTCCTCTATTTTTCGCATCTCCTACGCGTTTGTGCTGATTTTTCTGTGTATTGATCAACTCAATGACATGATCGTCAACGAGAGAAAAGCACTTCTTCGAAGTTCCCGCTTTCTTATTTGCCTGGGTGTGGTTTTCTTCTACTCGTATAAAATAATGGTGGAAGCTTTTTATTTATTTGAACTCACGCTTAGCGGGGCCTTTCACTCCTATCTATATTACATCCTCGTTTACATGAATCTTTTCGTTAATTTGGTCTTTGCGCTCGCTGCTTTATGGATTCCTACGAGACAAAGATTTACATTGCCATCCTGATCGGAGCGGCTATACTGGGCATCATCCTGGCCTACTTTGTCATTACTATTATCCGTCACCAACGTCGCGCAGTACAATTTCACGAAGAAAAAATCCGGGCTGAAATATCCACGCTTGAAAAAGACAGGTCGCGGATCGTAGCCGATCTGCATGATGAACTCGGACCGTTGCTTTCCACTGTGCGGATGGAATTGAATAGCCTGGAAACGCCCCTGGAGCAGGATCATAAGCTGATCGATAAAGCGAGTAATCACCTCGACAATGTGCTGGAGCGGATTCGTGAAATCTCCCGCGACCTCATGCCCCAGGCCCTCACCCGGAAAGGTCTCGCCACCGCCCTGGAAGAATTTGTAAACGAGCTCAATGCAGGGAATGGACCAAAGATCAATTTAACCATTAAAAAGTCGCTTGTATTAGTCAAAGAGTTCGAAATCCATATTTACCGGATCCTGCAGGAAATCATTAACAATGCGCTAAAGCATTCCGAAGCCACCGAGATTGTTATAAAGATCTGTCAGTCGGCAACGCTGACACAGTTATCTGTAACCGACAACGGATGCGGATTTATTCCCCATGCCATCAATCCCGAATCGATGGGGCTGGGACTAAAAAATATAATGAGTCGCGTGGATATTATGAAAGGCGATTTGTACCTTGATTCGTCTCCCGGAGAAGGAACCCGGTATACCATCGAAATACCCCTAGCCACATGACAGGATATGCCTCTATCAGGATTGCAATCGGCGATGATCATGAAGCCTTCAGGATCGGTTTAAAAACCATGATCGGCAAAAGCTCCGGTATCGAGATCGTGGCTGATGCTGCCAACGGGCGTGATCTTCTCTCGCTGGTTCTGGAAACAAAACCGGATGTGGTGCTGGTAGACATAATCATGCCCGTTATGGATGGCGTGCAGTTCACCCGCCAACTCGCTATTCAATCGCCCGGAACCAATGCGATCGCTTTGTCCATGTTCAACGACGATCATCTTATTATAGATATTCTCAATGCGGGGGCTAAAGGATACTTAATCAAGAACGCTACCAAACAGGAGATCCTGGAGGCGATAACGGCTGCTTATTATAATCAAACATATTACTGTCGTTCTACTTCCATGAAGCTTGCCCGTCTCATTGCCAACAACCTGTTTGATCCGCACCACAAGATCGAAAAAGAAACTTTTTCCCAAAAGGAAATCGAGATCATACAGTTTATCTGTCTGGAATTTACCAATAAACAAATAGGCGATAAGCTCTGTCTGAGCAGCCGTACGGTTGAAGGATACCGGCAAAAAATTGCTGATAAAACCAATTCCAAAACCACTGCCGGCATTGTTATTTATGCCATTCGCAACGGCATTTATAAGATTTAAATTGTTGCCATTGATTAACCGACTTTAAACAAATCCGGAGGTGGTGATAGCAGCAGCCAAACCAAAATGTACAACCGCAAGTACCAGAGGTTGATCCGAACCCAACCCTATTTTTGTTGCGGTTGGTGCAGATGGCCATAACCATTCAATGGATACCCCGCCTGCAGGCCAGTTGGCTTTGGAGCCATCGCGTGAAATATTTAATTTCTTGTGGAGAATAAGATAAAATTTAAAAATAGATTTATGGCCGGTTGCCCGGCTTTTTTATACCTTCCCCATAAGTATTACAATAATTTATGCCAGCCGGCAAATTTGCCAGGTACACGTTGATCAAAACTTTTGACAAGTATTCAGCAAAGTGTGAATATGAAAAAAAATGTCAACAGACGCCAATTTATAAGTGCTGCAACAACTGCAGCAGTTGGATATGGCGTACTTAGTACGTTTCCAAAAGCGTATGAAAAAACGTTTTTTGAATCCGGGAAAAGAATTGGAATTATTGGTCTTGATACATCCCATAGCATTGCTTTTACAAAGGCGCTGAATGCACCTGATCCGCTGCCGGAGTTAAAAGGATACAGGATAGTAGCTGCTTACCCGATGGGCAGCAAGGATATAGAGTCTTCAAACAAAAGAATTCCCGGTTATACGGCAGAAGTGAAAAAACTGGGCGTTGAAATTGTAAATTCTATTGAAGACCTGCTACAGAAAACAGATGCAATTCTCCTTGAAACAAACGATGGCCGTCCTCACCTCGAGCAGGCCTTACTGGTTTTAAAAGCAGGCAAGCCGATGTTTATTGACAAACCTGTTGCGGCTTCGTTAAAGGATGTAGTTGCGATCTATAAAGCCGCAGAAAAATATAAGATGCCAATATTTTCCTCTTCCCCGCTTCGTTTTATGGAAAGTGTTCAGGATGTTGTAAAAGGAAAAATAGGAACAGTTTTAGGAGCCGACACTTTTAGCCCGGCTACTTTGGAAAAAACCCATCCTGATCTTTTCTGGTACGGAATACACGGTGTTGAAATATTATATACAGTAATGGGAACCGGTTGCAAACAGGTTGTCCGCATTAATAACAATGATACCGATATCGTGGTGGGCACGTGGAGAGATGGCAGGGTCGGCGTTTTCAGGGGAACGCGCACCGGAAAGCATGATTACGGTGGAACCGTTTACGGCGAAAAGGGAAATCTATCACTAGGTCCTTTCAAAGGATATGATCATTTATTAGTACAGATAATCGATTTTTTCAGAACCGGTAAATCGCCTATTGCTCCCGAGGAAACCCTGGAGATATACGCTTTCATGGCGGCAGCGGAGCAAAGCAAGCTCAATGGTGGCGCACCCGTGAGTATTGAAGCTATGATACAAAAAGCAAAAAAATAATCGGTCAACGTGATAACCAACCATCAATTATGATCATGAAAAATACCCGCAGAGATTTTATCAGGAAAGCCGGTATCAGCGCTGCAGCCTTTTCGCTTGGCGGCATTCTTCCGGGCTTCAGTCCCAGGAGTTACAGAAATATTATTGGCGCCAATGAAAAAATACTGGTTGCATGTATGGGAGTGAATAGTCGCGGGCTGGCCGTTGCTACAAACTTCGCATCGCAGGAAAACTGCGAAGTGTTATATATATGTGATGTGGACTCCAGGGCAGCGGATAAATGTATAGATGCGGTTGAAAAAAAACAAAGCAAGCGCCCTTTGGCCTCGCCCGATTTCAGGAAAGCACTGGAAAATAAAAACCTCGATGCCCTGATTGTTACAGCACCCGATCACTGGCATGCTCCTGCCGCAATTTTAGCCGGCGCTGCTGGCAAGCACGTATACCTGGAAAAACCTTGCAGCCATAATCCGAATGAAGGTGAACTGCTTTTGAAGGCGGCAAAAAAATACAACAGTATTATGCAAATGGGAAATCAAAGACGTTCCTGGCCGAACGTAGTAGCTGCCATTGGTGAGTTGCATACAGGAGTGATCGGTCGTCCCTATTTTGCAAAAACATGGTATACCAACAACCGTCCGTCTATCGGAAAAGGCAAGGAAGTTGAAGTGCCATCGTGGTTAAATTATGAGCTGTGGCAGGGACCGGCGCCACGCCAGCCTTACCGCGATAACCTGATCCATTACAACTGGCATTGGTTCTGGAATTGGGGCACGGGAGAAGCATTGAATAACGGCACTCATATGGTTGACCTTGCAAGATGGGGATTGGGCGTTGAATACCCGGTCCGCGTTAGCTCCGCGGGTGGCCGCTACCGTTACCAGGATGATTGGCAAACGCCAGATACCCAGGTAATAAACCTCGAGTTTGATAATCATTCAGCAATTACCTGGGAAGGTCGTAGTTGCAACGGACGGTCAGTGGAAGGCAGTAGCGTGGGCGTGATGTTCTACGGAGAAACAGGCTCCCTGCTGATTGAGAGTGGCAATTC
>JACMLY010000095.1 GCA_014379345.1 Chitinophagaceae bacterium | reverse complement strand
GATCAAAGTGAAAATCTCTCTTATCCCACGTACCCTGGCTTATGCGGGCTCAGTATGACATTAATATTGTTTTGTCATACTCTTCTTCTTGTCATACTCTTCCTCCCGTCATCCTCTTCTTCCTTTCATGCCGAGGTACGAGGCATCTTAGAGACTTACACATGGAGGCTTCTTATTATTATCAGGCAGTTCAAAGTGAAAATCTCTCAGATCCCTCGTACCCTGCCTGCAGCAGGCTCGGGATGACAGGCAAAAAAAGCGGAAAACAATTAAAAAAAATGGCTTATAAAAAATAAACAAGGCAATGGCAAAGAGTAAATAACAAAACAGATTTTAACCATCGTAATAAAACCATACATATATAGATAAAATAATTTTAACGTTCTGCAGCATTTACTAACGGTATTAGTAACTCTACTATTTGCAGTGAGCCTTGAGGAGTCTACTTTTACCATCCTTTGAATTTGTTCCCCCTACTACTTTACTGAACGCATTTACCTATGAAACTCCCAAGCCCGGACATAAATTTGCAGCTTGGCCAAGTATCTGCACATTACCGGGCTTCCCTTTTTTTTCTCATATAATTCATCAATATTCTGGCTTATGAAAAAAACAACAGCAGGTTTTTCGGAAAAGACAGTGGAAACAGAAAAGAGCCAAAAGACATTGGCAGAAAAGATCGGGCCCGTCGCAAAAAAAGAAGAAGAAGTTTTATCGGGCAGGACTGTTTATCGCAACAAAAAGCCGGGGCAGTTAATCAGATCGCAAAATGACTAAGGTCCATAATTTGAACAGGCAGACAAAGAATTTAAAGTTGTAAATTTCTTATCCGGTCATTAAACTTTTACAAGTTAAGTTTTAGCGCTTCGTGTACGCGTGGATCCATCGCTTCAACAGAAGGTTCACCAACAACACAACGGAAGGCACCGACGGCACAAAGAGAATGCTTATTCCTTTTTACTTTATCATTCAAATGAAGATTTTTGCTCACGTTTAAGCGCTCACTCCTCACCTACTGCTACAGACCCGATAACAATTGCTTCCGACAAAAGCTTATCAAGTGCCTTGCGGTCATAAAATTTATTGCTCATAAAAACAGCCTGGATGGTGCGTGTATTCTTAATATCGATCAATGGATTTTTTTCAAGCAAAATAAAATCAGCCCGCTTTCCTTTTTCTATAGTTCCCTTGCGGTCTTCGATGCCCATGTACATAGCAGGATTTTTTGTAGCAGTTTCCAGTGCAGCGAAATTACTTAACCCCGCTTCAGTAAAAGCTTCTAATTCGCTATGCAATGTAAAGCCCGGTGCCAGATACCATTCCGGCCCGTCTGAACCGGCCATTAACCTGGTACCAGCCTTGTACAAGGCATCCACCATTTTGTACCTGACTGCTATGTATTTTCTTCGCCAGTCTTCCGGTGGCGGATCTTTCCAAAAATATTCCTGTGATGCGTTGACATTCTTCTTATGGAAAGCAGGCACATAATCATATCCCCGCATGTTGCGCACCTGTTCCCCGGTAGCGCCTCTCGCAAAAAAGTTTATAAAAAAATAGTTTGTAGGGGTAACGTAAATTCCTGCATCGCTGACACGCTTAGCTAAAGCATCGATCCTGGATTCATCGACATACTGAAGGGTTGGCCACGCGGTTTTTTTATTCCATACGCCCACATCTGAAACACTTTTTCCATTGTTGATCGTTGAATCCGTTAACAAGGCTTCTATAAATTCATCCATATGCTCAATCTGCTGCCTGGCATGGAGCGCACGGTATAATTTTACGTCGGGGCCAACATGCCCTGTAACTTTTATTCCTTCTTTTTTTGCCGCCGTTGTAACGGCTTCATACACGGAAGGTGTTATGAACTGCGCCAGCTTGATCTCCGAATATCCAAGCTTTTTAAATTCGGCTACTTTATTGCCGGCTTCAGCTGCGCTGTCGGCCATATAGCCGGAGAATTTCCCTTTAAAAGGCCATTTGCCTACGAATTGCGGACTGGCTATAAACATTTCGGGGCCTGTAACTTCTCCTTTGTCGATTCTTTTTTTAAGCGCGAGATAATTCTCCTGCCCGTCCATTATTCTTACTGTAGTAACTCCATTTACCACAGGAAGCTTTACTTCTTCAATAAGATATTTTTCTGCCAATCCATAATCATGATAAAAATGCAGGTGCATATCAAATAATCCCGGGATCATAAATCCTCCCTTTGCATCAATTCTTTTAGCACCTTTTGGAAATCTTATTTCCTGCCGGCTTCCGATCTGTTCAATTTTTCCATCGAGAATAACCACTGTCTTATCCTCATCAACTCCTTCTTTGACCATCGAAATGATATTGACATTTTCAATGACAAAGATTCTTTGAGAAAAGGATGGTTGGCCAAAAAAAATGCAGAGTAAAAATGAAAAGCAGCAGGAGATGGTTCTTATCTTTTTCATAAATCATAGTAAATAGTATCCCTTGAAGTTATTGCGGGAATTTAAAGAAGATAATACCGCTGATCAATTAAACTATCATCTTTTCATGTACGGGGAGGGATACAGGATACAGGATGCTGGATGCTGGATACTGGAGAAAGAGCCTAGACTATCTTTCAGGGTTACAATTGTGATTTCTGTTTTTAGCGGGTTTTGTTTTTCAAAAAATGGCGTTGTTAAGTTAATGGTGAAGTCTTTTCCCAGTTAACTAAAATATGGGTGAATGATTACACTATTCTATTTTATGTAATCATTAAAACGGGTATATCAACAGGCGTAACCGCCACGAACAGTTGAACTGCAGGAATGGGTGGATTTATGAAACCGGTTGTTGACTGGATACTTTTGTTAGTTCTTCCTCATTCGTAAGATCGAGACGAAGAGGGGTAATGGAAACATACCCATGTTCGGTAGCCCAACGGTCTGTTCCTTCTTCTGCTGGTTCCAGGGGAATAACGGTGAACCAATAATGTTTTCGTCCCATTGGATCAATGCCGGGAACGACCTTACCATCATACAACCGGACAGATTGCCTTGTCCACTGCATGCCTATCGGATTTGGCGGAAGGTTAACGTTGTATAATGACAGCTTGCTATTCTCCAATAACAGCGCTAGCGCTTTCTCAACATACGGTTCCAGGGTTTCAAAATCCGGCTCTGTTTTCCCGGCGAAAGTGCTGAAGGCAATACCCTTAATCCCCAATAATACCGCTTGCTTGGCCGCTGCCAGCGTACCGGAATGCCACATGGAATTTCCAAGGTTGGGTCCCATATTAATACCCGACAGTACCAGATCTGTCTTTGCCCATAAATGTGTTCCGAGGGCCACACAGTCGGCCGGTGTACCATTCACACGGTATGCATCGATTGATTCAAAAGTAATTGGAGATTTTTTATAAGAAAGCGGCCTGGAGGCTGTAATAGCGTGGCCCATGGATGATTGCTCCACATCAGGCGCAACAACCCTTACTTCGCCGAATCGGCGAGCAACTTTGGCAAGTGATGCAATTCCCGGGCTATAAATGCCATCGTCGTTTGTTACTAATATCCTCATTTGGATAGTGGTCTACAATATCATGCCAGCCATTGGTAACAGTGGTATATTTTTAATATATAAGTTTACTAAACGACAACATACATGAAAGTGTCCACGCTATTACACAATCCCGGGGCCGGAGCAGAGAAATACAACAAGGAACAATTGATATCCAAGGTACAAAGTCTGGGATATGAGTGCAGGTATTTATCTACTAAAAAGAAAGGCTGGAAGGAGATTCAATCCGATACCGATTTTCTGATCATTGCGGGAGGTGATGGAACCGTACGAAAGGTGGTGAAGAATTTGCTGGATAAAAAAATCATCCGTAAAAGATTGCCACTTGCCTTGCTTCCGCTGGGTACGGCAAACAATATTTCCAAAACCCTGGCTATTGAAGGAGAACCGGAAGAGCTGGCAAAGTCATGGACTGAAAAAAACATCAAAAAAATTGATGTTGGATTTATAGAAGGACTAAGCGAACCGAATTTTTTTCTGGAAGGATTTGGCTATGGAATATTCCCGTTGCTAATGGAAAAAATGAGGGAAGAAGATGAAAAATCATTTATAAGCCTGGACCAGGAAGTAAAGTATTCTTTGCAGGTTTTGCATGACATGATCGTTTCTTACGAAGCGCAGGATTTGCAGATGGAAGTAGACGGCAATGACTGTTCGGGTAAGTATTTGATGGCTGAGATAATGAATATCCGCTCAATCGGACCGAACTTATTACTGGCTCCGGATGCAGACCCCGGAGATGGAAAGTTGGAAGTTGTGCTTGTTCCCGAGAACCAAAGAGGAGAACTTGCAGACTATGTGATGAATAAATTAAATGGTATTGAAAATTCCTTTGTTTTTAATTCGATAAAGGCAAGAGCTGTCCGGATGCACTGTAATGAACGCCATTTTCATCTTGATGATGAATTGATATGGATTGATGAGCCAGCAGAAATTAAAATTGAAGTGTTCGATGGATTGCTGAAGTTTTTTGTGCCTGGAGAGCAAGGATAGATTGGTGCATGTTTCCATTCCTTCTGTCATGCCGAAGTTGACGGGAAACAGGGTACGAGGAATCCATGGACCTATATTTGGGATGATGACGTGAATTGAAACGAGTAAAAGCCATCATCACGCCTTCGCACCACCCTGTATGTCATCCCGAATTGGTTACCTGGGCCTGGCCACAGGAAAAAATGGGAATGCCGTTATGAAAAGTGCCTTTCGAATTCAATTAATTTTATGGACGTTATTGTATAGTACTACGTATCTAAGAGACAAGAATATTTGGGTGATACCGTGAATGGAAACACATACTTGTCATCATCATACCTGTTACACCACCCATCCTGTCATGCCGAGGTCCGAGGCATCTGAGAGACTCTGCATTCAGAACTTCTTAAAATCTCGTTGGAATTTCTATTGGCGGCCAGCCATAACAAACAGCATCATTTAAAAAAAGCCCAGTTGTGATTTATTTTTTTTATTGGTTCTGCTTTTTTCTTTCTGCTCCACCCCTTGATTTCTTTCTCTTGCAATGGCATCATTGACCTACTGAAAATCTTCATAGTAAATCAGATTGAAACAATAGTATTTGCCAGCAAAGTTCTTTGGTTGGCCCCGGTTTGACCAATGCTCGATCAATCGTTGTGCAAGATCATTCGTTATACCTGTATAAAGAACATTTCTTTTGTAGTTGGTAACGATGTAAATGGAATAGTGATGTTTTCCGGTAACTAATTTATAATAAATTTATTAAGATTCAGTCTCCCTCACATGCCTCGTACCTCGGCATGACAGGTTAAGTGGTGGTTGTAAAGGATTCGGTTTGTTGCATGCTGGACAAAGATGTTGCATCCCCTCAGATGCATCACACCTCGACATAACCGGTGTACCTCCGACCTGGTTCTTCCTTCCATATCCGCTCCTTCATCAAAATGCAATGATGGCACCCCGCCTTTCGCCATTTTTTTGGCAGGATATTATACGCACCACATAAGCCAAAAAAGATTGCAGTAATAGACGATCTCGCATATGAAAAGTTATTTAATTATTCTTTGCATTTACTTAGCAAATAAAAGATAAAGATTTTGTGGAATAGATATGAAACAGATTTTTAAATGAAGCTTATGCGAGGCGCTCAATTGCCTGAAGGGTTGCGTACACAAAAATGATAGAAAATGTTTATGCAGAACGAAAAGAAGTATTTTGGAACTGCAACATTAATACATTCAATGCGATGAATTGATTTTTCTCTCACCGGTAAGAAAGCCCTTTAGGGAAGTATTTTCTTATCTCCTAAGAAAGAAAAACTGCCTTTTCTGAAACTGTCTCTGACCATATTTGAGTTTATCCCGCTGTTTAATTCTTCCATCGCCGAACTGAATTTCTCGGCAAGTTTTTCGATGGCTGGTTGTCTGAAGATACCAAGATGGCCTCCATCAACGGTAATCAGTTCGGTATCACCCGTAAAATATTCAGACCAACCCATCAATGGACTGTCGTTTATTTCCAAAGGTGGATTACCCGCCTGAAATAAGATGACCTTACCTGAATAGGGTTTACGTACATATTTTCTATACTCACGGCTTGTAATAAATTTAGGAGGAGCAGGCTCAAGAAAAGAATCTTTAAACCGCTCATATGAATTTCTAACAATTCGCCTTACCAGATCCCAGGCAGACCGGCTTGAACGATTGAGGTAAACGAACCTTTCCTTATAATAGGAAAATCTGCGTTTGAGGTATTTCAGAGATTTCTTCGATATTACAGCATCAGGAGAATAATACTCAAACAATACCAAGGCAGCTACCTGATCGCCCTGTGATTGTAGTTGCTGTGCAATTTCAAGGGCAACCGTGCCTCCCTCACAAAACCCGCCAATACAATAGGGGCCGGTCGGTTGAAACTGCTTTATTTCTTTTATATAGTGTGAGGCGATGACCTCAACAGATGCAGACCGTGTTGGTGGCAGATAATACAGGGGCTGGTCCTTAGAAGTGAAATTGGCAAGCAGGCGGTAAGAATAAAAACTTATGATGCCGACAAAAGGAATTTTTGTACCGTCTGACTGTATGGGGATCATATATTTTCCCTTTCCATTTTGGCCCCATTCCAATAAACTTTCCTCAAATTCCTGCTCTTTGCTTGTGGCTTGGATAACCGTCAGAGATCTCGCCATCTTGTTTCGAGATTCAGATTCCGTCAGGTTACCTTGATGCTGCAGGCTTTTAATTTTTAAAGCCAGCGACTGTATACTCGATTCAAAAATATCAATAAGCGGAACCTCAACTGCCAGCTCCTGCCGCATTGTCGTAATTAAACGCATTGCAAGCAGGGAATGGCCTCCCAGCTCAAAGAAGTTATCGTGGATGCCTACCTGTTCTGTCCTTAGTAACCGTTTCCATATTTCCGCGAGTGAAAGTTCGAGTTCATTACGCGGCGCCACATATTTTTTTATCAGTCTTTCGGTTATCACAGGCGCCGGCAGTGATTTTTTATCAATTTTTCCATTAGGGGTTAATGGCAAATTTTTTAGAATTACAAAATCGTTGGGGATCATGTAAGATGGTAATGATTGCCTGAGATTCTCCTTCCATTTCGATAGTTGATCCGCACTCACCTGGTCCCCGAAGTTCGAGTTCCGGTTTGATGCGCTCTTTTCATACCCTTTTATCTCAACAATTTTCCCGGCTTTTGCAGGAACCACTCCGAGAACAATATAGGCCACTAATCGCTGATCACCGGGACGATCTTCTCTTGAAATAACAACCGAAGCTTTTATATCCTCCTGCTGCATCAGGCAATACTCGATCTCTCCAGGCTCAATCCGGTATCCCCTGATCTTTATCTGATGGTCAATCCTTCCCAGGCATTCTATTTCACCATTAGGAAGCAATCTTCCTAAATCTCCTGTTCGATACATTTTTTCTCCTTGCGTTTTTGAAAAGAGATTTTCAACAAATCGCTCCGAGGTTAACTCAGGCCTTTTAAAATATCCTTTTGCTACACCGTCTCCTGCAATATAAATTTCACCAATGGCATTTTGGGATACGGGTGACTGATAATTATCCAGGATGTAAACCTGTGTGTTATCGATCGGATTGCCGATCGTAATGATCTCTTCTTCCAGATTTATTTTCTTTACTGTCGACCAAATTGTTGTTTCTGTTGGGCCATACAGGTTGTATAATTCTTTGCTTCGCTTGTTTAATTTGGTTGCCAGGTCCCTTGTAAGCGCTTCTCCTCCACTACAGATCGTTTTTATAACCGTTTTGTCATCCCATCCGGCTTCTAACAGCATCTGCCAGGTAGCAGGGGTTGCCTGCATGACTGTTGGCTGAATTAGTTTTATCGCTTCCAGTAATAGGATCCCATCTTTCGAGGTTTGTCCGTTAATTACAGACACCGATGCCCCGCTGATCAGCGGCAGGTATATTTCCAGACCCGATATATCGAAAGAGAGCGTGGTTAATCCCAATATTTTATCTTGCGAACCAATTGATAACGTTTTCTGAAGACTGTATAAAAAATTAATAAGATTATGATGAGCGATTTTCACGCCTTTGGGCCGGCCTGTAGATCCCGAGGTGTATAGAATGTAAGCCAGATCGTTTCCACAAATTTGTACGGTCGTATCTTTTTTTGAATATTGCTTCAGCTTCGGCCAGATATCTTCAATGATAATTTCTTTTGCATTGCTGTGGTAAACGCTTTTTAATTTTCTCGAGGTCAGTAGGATTTTAGGAGATGAATCTTCAAGCATAAATTCTATCCTGTCTTTTGGATAGTCCGGGTCCAACGGTACATATGCAGCCCCGGATTTCAGGGTGGCTAATAAAGCAATCACCATTTTATGAGATCGTTCCAAAGCAATTCCAACTGTATCACCGGGCTTCACTCCGTGTTGAAGCAACACCTCGGCCAGTTGATTGGCTGTTTCATTTAATTCGCGGTATGTTACAATATGATTATCGAAACTAACTGCAGTATTACCAGGAAACTCATCTGCTTTTTCGCTTATTAACTGGTGTAAAGATCTTTCCTTTGGATAATCAGCGTATATATTATTCCATTGTATGTACTGTTGATCATTAGCATGCAGGTTTTGTATTTTTATTTCCTGCAACACGATCGAAGGGTTTCGGATGACTGTTCGTACCAGATCCTGAAACCCGTTCATCATCCCGACGATGGTAGAAGACCTGAACAATTGTGTATTGTAAGACCATTCCATCGTCATCTCCTTCTCGGAACCGCTTGCATTTATGAAAATCTCAAACGTTTCAAATGCCCTTGCATTTGAAATAAGCTCATGTTGTAAGCTTTTAAATGCGACACCATCATCCATGCCCATATCAACATTGAATACAACAGGCACCAAAGGGATCCGGGAAGCATCACGGGTAATCGGCAGTTTTTGTAACAGGCTGCTGAAAGTGAACAACTGATGATCAAAAGCGTCCAGGATCGCTTTTTTCCGGTGCTGCAGGAACTGCAAAAAATTATCCTCTTCCTCTATTACAGAACGTAATGGAAGAAGGTTTACACAATGGCCTATAAGCCCATAATTTCCTGTAATAGATTGACCGGCGGCGGGCAGGCCTACAACAATATCATCCTGGTTAGTGATGCGATGGAGATATAATTTAAATAGCGATAAAAGTGTAATAACAAAACTACAGCCTGACTGTGCTCCTAATTTTTTTATAGAAGCAACCAGCTCCGGTTCCATCACAAAATCTTCACGGCGGCTGCCGTACGTACGCATAGCGGGCCTGTGAAAATCGGTGGGTAATGATAAAACAGGGATGTTGTTCTGGTATTGATCGATCCAGTATTTTTCAATTCTTGTATATTCATCACTTTGCGAAAACTTCCATTGATCAATGGCATATTCGCTGAATCTTGGTGATTTATGGGGTTGAACTTCTTTCCCTTCAGTGCGGGCAGAATAACATGTAGATAAATCCTGCATTAGAATGCCTAACGACCATCCATCACAGATAATATGATGCGCAGAAAGTGTAAGGTATTGCTCAAACTCACTCAACTTAAATAATGACACCCGAAACAGTGGACCATTCAATAGATCGAATGGAGTATATGCTTCCCTATTTTTGTAATCATAAATGAATTCCTGTTGTATATTTTGATTTTGCCCGGAAAGATCCTGGAGAAATATTCTGAGGTCAATATCCCTTTGAATAAAAACAGAATAGCCGTCAGCACTAAAACTAGATCGCAGTGCCTCATGACGTTGAACGATCTCTTTCAAAGCCCTGAGCATTGCCTGTTGATCAAAAATACCTGATAGTCTGAGTGAAACAGATTCATTATATGACCTGCTTGCATCTTCACCGCCCATCAAACAAGATGTAAAGATCTCAATCTGTGGCTGAATAGCGGGTACTACCAGCTGGATATCCGGCAGGTGAAAAGGATCGTGGTCAACGGGTTTAAAGGATTTAATATGGGTTGGGGTTATCATTATTTAATTTTCATTGAGCACTATCTGCAAAAATTTTCCCGGCCTTTCAGGATCTTTTATAAACCAGGCGGGATTACCAACTTCGTCCTTGCCCAATCTAGCATCTGGCATGGGGGGCTGTTCGTGAATTTTATACTTAACAGAAATGCTTTCATTATTATTGTTCGACGGGAAAATCTTAGCGTCAATCAACTCGTTTACGGATTCTCTGAATTTTTCAATAATTGTATCGATATCATTATCTGAATGCGCTTCCGTAATGAAACAGGGAAAAAGATCCCAGATATGAATTCCTTTATAGCGTAGAAGGGAAAATAAAGTTTCTCCATAAGGCACTTCTTTTTTGAACTTACATTTCCAAAGCGATCCGAATTGTGCGACGTATAAGGGAAGCGAATACTTCTCACAAATAGCATTTAAATTATCTGCCAGCCGTTTTGTTTTTGCAGAAATATTTTCCTGGAGAACAGGCCCTTTTGTCTTCATATATTCCAGGGAAGCTTTCGCAGCAGCAAGCGCTAGTGGATGACGAACAAAGGTTCCTGCAAAATAAGTGACACCCGCCTCAGGAATGGAATCATCCTCATATTGCCAGAATCCACCATCAAGTGCATCCATAAATTCCTTTTTGCCGGCTATAACACCAATGGGCATGCCACCAGCAACTACTTTACCATATGTACCAAGGTCAGCCCTGATATTAAAAAGCGACTGCACACCACCGGGATGCATTCTAAAACCGGTGATTACCTCATCGAAAATCAGCACAGTTCCCGCAGCTGCTGTTATTTTTCTAAGTTCTTTTAAAAATGAAATAGGCACAAATTCAGGTCTTCGGCTTTGTACAGGTTCTACCAGCACTGCTGCCAGTTCATGTGCTCTTTCCCTGATTATTTGCAGGCTTTCATCGGTACCATAATCCAAAACCAGAATATTGTGCACAGCTTCAGGCATAATTCCCGGAGCGGCTGGAAATGATTGCAATTTTTTTGTGCCTCTTACTATCACTTCGTCGATAATGCCATGGTAGGATCCATTGAAGGAAACAATGGTTGATCGCCCGGTAACTGTGCGGGCAATCCGGATTGCACCTAATACTGCTTCTGAACCTGTGTTGCACAAGGCGGCGCGGTCGAACCTGGTAAATTCACAAATAAGATTGCAAACATCACCCGCCAGATCATGCTGCGGACCGATTTCGTATCCGCTTTCAATTTGCTGTTGTATTGCTTTCTTTATCGATTCGTTCTGATATCCCAACAGGTTAGAGCCAAAACCATTGAGCGCATCGATGTATTCATTTCCATCAATATCCCAAAGCCTGCATCCGTTCGATCTGTTTACAACGATGGGGTAGATCATCTCTTTGATTAGAGGCTGAAACCCCGAAACCACACGCGGGTCAGCCATAATGGAACGATGCTTTTGAGTATATTCCTTACTCTTCTTTGTTTTATCGTTATAACGTTGAATAAAATATTGGATGAACCTGTGCTGAATTTCATTTACTGCAACTGATTGTTTTTGAATGCGGGCGGTAGCGCCAAAAGGCTTCTTGATTTCAGTTTCCTCTTCCGGAGAGAGGGCAGGTTCATTACGAATCTTGTTTGCATGAGGAATGGGAACATCATTTATTTTTTCTCCCTGTATCAGCGCAACTTGTTTTGCCAACAACTGGATCTGTTGGGAGATAAGGCTTAATACCGTGTCATTATTTGGGGTGGCGGAGGTCAGGACTGGATTTGCTCCATTGTGTTCCCGCACCGATTTCGGTCTTATAGCAGGTGCCTGGTTTATTTCCGCCGGCAGCTTTGCATCAATAAAACCGGCTAAATTATTTACGGTATTATGCTCCTCCATCAATTGCCTGAAGGTGATTGGCAGGTTAAATCGTTTTTTTAAGGAAAGCGAGATTTGTGTTAATGATAGAGAATCCAGGCCCATCTCCATAAAATGGGTATCGGGTAGTATAGCCTGTGTTTCTATACCGGAAGCATCTTCCAAAATTTGAATGATTTCAGGAATCAAAATTTCTTTTCGCATAGTCTTCGGTTGAGGTAAGGTATCTGCTTCCGATTTATCAGCCACATGATCAGGCCTGATGATTTGTGCAGTTGTTGGTTCTGTTCGAAACGGATCAACCCAGAAGCGTTTTTTATCAAATGAATACGCAGGAAGAAGTATTTGTTTTCTTTCCTGGTTCACATAGAAAGATTCCCAATCAGGTTCGATTCCATTGAGCCACAGCTGGCCCAACGATTCGAGCATACTGAAATACTCAGACCGGTGTTTATTATCATTTGAAATACCCGGAATAGAAGGAATCGATTTTACACCGAATTGTTGACGAGCGAGTGTGGCGGTTATATTTCCCGGACCGACCTCGAGTAAAATTCTTTTTTGATCTGCACACAAAGTTTCCAGTGCGTCAGCGAATTGAACCGTTTCTCTGAGTTGATTTGACCAATAGGCTGGATCTGTTGCCTGGGCATCGGTCAGCCATTTTCCTGTAACTGTAGAAGCAATTGGTATCTGCGGAACATTCAGTTTGATCGATCTCACCAAATCTGCAAAAGGTTCAATGACCTCATCCATCATCGATGAATGAAACGCATGACTCGTATTGAGCAACCGGCTTGCAATTCCTTTTATTTTAAGATCCGCAGCAAACCGTTCAATCGTTTCTGAACGACCCGATACCACGCAGGATCTTGAATTATTAATAGCCGCAATCGACAGATCGTTCGGCATTAACGATTCTAAGGCATTCTGTGTTGACTGTACCGAAAGCATTTTGCCCGGAGCTACCTTACTCATTAAGGTGCTTCGCATAACCACCAGCCTTAAAGCATCCTGCAAAGAAAAAATGCCGGAAAGATGCGCTGCAACAAATTCACCGATGCTATGACCGGTTAAAACCGCCGGCCTGATCCCCCAACTCATCCAAAGTTTACTAAGTGCATATTCGATGGCGAATAGTGCAGGCTGTGTATATCGTGTGTTGTTTATTAAACCAGTTGTGTCGCGATCCACGTTTTGCGGATACACGATCGTTCGGATGTTCTCCTGCAGTTCGTTTTCCAGAAAAAGAAAACACTCGTCCATGGCGTTTTTAAAGACAGGTTCCTGCTTATAAAGGTCCGATCCCATATTCTGATATTGCGATCCCTGCCCGGGAAAGAGAAAGGCAATTTCATCAATTTTCTCTTCCAGCTTCGCTACGAAAGAAGGTTTCGAAGAATTGAGTAATGCATCAGAAAGAGCAGCTTGATCAGCCGCTATCACAAAGCGACGGAAATTAAAAGCAACCCTCGTGGTTTGCAATGTGCACGCTATGTCAGTAATATTTTGTGTCGGATTCTGTATAAGGTACCTGTTCAACAGACCAGCAAAATTTTCCCTGCTATTTTCTGTTTTTGCAGACCAGGTAACCAGGGTAAATGACTTTGACTGCCCGGAATTTTTTATTTCATTTTCGTACTCCTCCAAAACTACATGCACATTTGTTCCACCAACTCCAAAAGAACTGACGCCCGCCCGTCTTGGTTGATCCGATTCCCATTTTTTTAAAGACGTATTTACAAAAAAAGGTGTTTTGCTGAATTGAATATTCGGATTCTCTTCCTTATAATGCAGTGATGGAACAAGCTGCTGATGATATAAGGAAAGCGTTGTTTTAATAAAACCTGCAACACCGGCCGCAGCCGTCAAATGCCCCAGATTGCTTTTTAGAGAACCTATTGCACAAAATTGATCCCGCTTTTGCAACCCAAAAGCCAATTGTAATCCATCTATTTCAATTGGATCTCCAAGGGGAGTGGCCGTGCCATGCGTTTCAATATATGAAAGAGTTGATGGATCTATTCCCGCATCATTGATCGCCTGTATGATGGCACCCGCCTGTCCCTCCGCACTCGGTGCAGTGAAACTGGCCTTATCTGCGCCATCGTTATTATACCCTACTCCTTTAAGTACGGCATAAATAGTGTCTTTATCCCTGATAGCGTCTTCCAGGTTTTTTAATAAAACAATTCCCGCACCATCACTAAACACAGTTCCTTTCGCATCTTTATCAAATGGTTTGCAATGGCCATCAGGACTGAACATGGCACCTTCCTCATAATACTGGCCGCTGTTGATAGGAGCATGGATTGCTACCCCGCCAGCCAAGGCAACCTGGCATTTGCCGCTACGAATGCTTTCAGCTGCCTGCGCGATAGCGAGCAGTGAAGTGGAACAACCTGAATACACACTCACGGCCGGACCTTTTAAATTTAACTGGTAGGCTACCCTTGTTGCTATGTAATCTTTTTCATTGATGGTCATTACCTGGAAGGCTCCAACTTTGTTTATAAGTTCCTTATTTGAAAGAACATTGTTCAAATAATAGGAATTGTTTCCTGAGCCGGCAAAAACCCCGATGGTTCCGTTGTACTTATCCGGTAGATGACCGGTTTGCTCGAGTACTTCCCATGCGATCTCAAGAAAAATTCGCTGCTGCGGGTCCATTAATTCTGCAACTTTTGGATTGATCCCAAAAAAGGCAGCATCGAAAGTATCGGCGCCATTCAGTATTCCTCTTGCTTTTACGTATGATGGATCGTTTTTTACAGTTTGGGAAATGGAATAATGCAATTCTTCATCAGTAAAAAAACGTATCGTTTCTTTACCTTTCTTAAGTAGTTCCCATAATTCATCGATTGAATCGGCTCCGGGAAATTTTCCGGCCATCCCGATCACGGCGATATCTGCGTTTCCTTTTTTTGTATGTGAAATTTTAAGCTGCCTGCTTGTTCCACTGGCAAAATATGTTGCAATACTTTTCACAGTGGGATGCTGGTACAATTTTGTAACAGGCAAATCATAATCATACCGTTGTTTCAACTCAACAACCGTTTTTACGGCCAATAAAGAATTCCCGCCTAATTCAAAAAAATTATCTTCTGTTCCAATTAGGTCTAATTGAAGAAATTCAGTCCATAAGCCGGCAATTCTTTTTTCCGCTTCGGTTACAGGGGCCTGATACAAAGAGGTTAATTGCGGTCTCTGGCCTTCAGGCTTTGGTAAAGCTTTTTTGTCTATTTTTCCACTGCTTGTTTTTGGCAGACTATTAAGCCACACGAATGCGGAAGGCATCATGTATTCCGGCAGCGTATCTTGCAATGATTGACGAACGCCGATTGTATCTTTTTTATCATCGGTGCCTGTCAAGTATGCAATTAAGCGTTTCTGGCCAGGAATGTCTTCACGTATCGTCACAACTGCCTGTTGAATTCCCGGTAATTTATTGAGTGCCACCTCAATCTCTCCCGGCTCTACCCGGTGACCCCTGATCTTTACCTGTTCGTCTTTTCGACCCAGGAATTCAATCATATCATCGCCTTGATAACGGGCAAGATCACCTGTCCGGTAAATTCTGATCAGGCCTTCCACGGGATGTAGCCAGTTCATAAATTTTTCATCCGTCAGCGTAGGATTATTCAGGTAACCTTCGGCTAAACAAACTCCGCTAATACACAACTCGCCGGCATGCCCCTCGGGAACCTCCTTCAATATTTCGTCGAGTATGAAAATTTTAGTGTGATCGATCGCTTTGCCGATCGAAGGCAGTGAAGGCCAATCGAATGGATTTCCTTCTAACCGGAGCGATGTTACCACATGTGCTTCTGTTGGACCATATTGATTGTACAAAACACAGCCGGTAATCCTGGAAAAAAAACGACTGATCTGTGGAGTGATTTTGAGTTGTTCGCCGGCCGTCATTATTTCCCGTAAGCAACCAGGGAAAAATTGAATGGTCTCGGCAACTTCTGCAAGCTGCTGCAATGCTATGAACGGAAGAAATAAACGGTGGATGGAAGCTTTTTCAATAAACCGCAGTAACTGATGAGGGTCGAGTCGTAAATCATCATCGATTAACACCAATGAGCCCCCTGTTGTAAGGGTAGCAAATATTTCCTGGAACGATACATCAAAACTTAAGGGGGCAAATTGTAAAGTATTTGATTGGGCCGCTGCTGTTGAATTTACTTTTTGCCATTCAAGCAAATTGACAAGAGCCAGATGCCCCATACATACTCCCTTGGGCTTTCCGGTAGATCCGGATGTGTATAACGTGTAGGCCAGGGCGCTTTGATTGAAATCGGGAATTGTTTGGGTTCTATTAGCGGTATCGGAGGTCAGTATCTGCAATCCTAAGGCTTCGAAAAATGTTCTTTCATGACTCACGGTCAAGCATGTCCGTATTCCGGCATCATGAATAATTTCGAGTAACCTGTTTTTTGGGTAATGCGGATCGAGGGGCAGGTAACCTTTCCCGGCTTTCAGGATGGCCACAATGCCAATAACCATTTCTATGCTTCGTGAAGTACTTATTGCAACGATCGTTTCACTACCGTATGAAGATATGATCGCTGCTGAAAGATGATTGGCTTTTTCGTTCAGTTCTGAGTAACTGATCTGCTGATCGCCAAACTGAATCGCAACTTCATTAGCCGATTCAACACATTGACGTTCGAACAGCCGATGCACCAATGCTGTAGGCTCATTTTTCCGTGAATATTTTTTATTTACAAAACTCATCATACAATTGACAATATCTTGCCTTGTTCATCCCGTAGGAAGAATCGTTTTTTAATTTTTTACGAGTGCAATAAATTTCAGAATGGCGGCAATCGCAAGCACTGTTATACTGCTTATCTGTAAGTACAGGGTTTTACTATTTCTGTTCATATAATACCAGAAAACGATCCACGCTTTGCGCGTTAAGATAATACACAAAAAATGAATTTGCAAGCACCCCCCGCTGTCAGAATTGTGGCGAAGTACTAGTTAAAATACTTACAATCAAAGTTTTACAGGCCAAAAACAAATCTGAATTATTTCTGAGTTTTTTCTGAATTTTTGAAATTCCATCATTAACAGGATAACTTGAACTTGTTTTTCAAAAATTGAGGCGAAAGACTTCCAATTTGTGTAAGGTTATTCGACCCGCATTTTTATAAGATCGGGCGGATCCACGAGCATTATTCCTCAAGGTAAAACAAGGGTCGACCGCAGATTTAATTTTTGTACATGGAAAGTTTAAAGCCGAAAATACTTCCTGTAGGTATATTATAGTCCAGTTGAAGAGAAGAATCATGGAGCTCAAGGATCTTTCTGACAATGGCAAGACCTAATCCGGTAGAGGTTTTTAAACCCGAAGCATCTTCTGTCTTATTGGATTGACCAAGAATTCTTTCACGCTCACTCAGGGAAATCCCTGATCCGGTATCTGAGATGCTTACCTGCAATTTATCATCAACTCTACTCGTCGAAATATAAATTTTTCCGCCCGGAGGCGTAGACTTAATAGCATTGTCAAGCAAATTTTGTATGACACGCTCTATTAGTGAAACATCTGCAAACACAGGCGGAAGATTGTGCGAAAGCCCAGCCATGATCGAAATATTTTTTTCTTTAGCAATGAGCTGATATTTTTGGGCGATATCATTCAGCAATTCGCTGATGTTAAAAGGCTCTTTATCAGGATGTACCTGGTTGGCTTCCAATTTAGACAACTCGACTAATTCATTGACCATTTTCTTCAACCCGATAGTGCTTTCGAGAATAATATTCATATAATGCTCCCGTTCTTCAACAGTTAAACTCTTATCCTTCATCTGTAAGGTTTCGATGTATCCGTGAATAATCGACAAGGGTGTTCTAAGGTCATGGGAGATATTTCCTATCAATTCCCTACGTAGTATTTCAACAGTCTTCAATTTTTCAATATTCGCAGTCAGGATATCCGCCATTTCATTAAAGAGATCTGCGAGTATTTTTGCTTCACCCGGTGATCGGACATCTACACGGGCGGTCAATTCGCCATCTTTAAATTTCTGCATCACTTCAATGAGTTCTCTGAAATTTTTAGTAAGGATCCTGAAAACGATCAGTCCAACAATAAAAGCCACAATGAGTGTCCATATCATTGCGCCAAAACCCAGTTCGAAAAAAAAATTGCTCAGCAATGATCTGGAAGCAGCATCATAGTCCTCCCCTGTGAGTACAACATACAGGTACCCTATCGCCTCGCCTTCCCTAACAATAGCAGCCGCGGAGAATACTTTTTTGAGTTCGGGATTTCTGGGATCATCGCCGGTAATATATTTGCTTTCTTTCTTTTGTAGAAAATCCCGGATCATCGTCAGGTTGACTTTGGCCAATACTATTTTTTTCTCTCTGGGGGCATAAGAAATAATATTTCCCGTACTATCCAGTAGGTATATTTCAAGATTGGGGTTAATGGACATGGCATGCCTGAAAATCTGATCCAGGTTCTCCTGATCTATTTGCTGACTATGTAGTGAGGGATAACTCGTAACAATATTTGCAGCCAATCCATGATTCAATCGCTGATTTACATGTTGAAAATATATACGCGAATAATAAACCGTAATAATAACATAGGCAAAGCCGATCACAACAAGCAAGGCAAGAAAGGTGAGTGCAATCCGCAGGTACAGGCTATTCAGGATGGAAGTATTTTTTTTCATTTGATTCTTCGTCATTATTACAGTTCATCATTAAACCGATACCCGACTCCCCAGGTAGTTAAAATGTATTTAGGCCGTGAAAGATCCGGTTCAATTTTTCCTCTTAACCGGTTGATATGCGAATTCACTGTGTGTTCATAGCCCGAAAATTCATTGCCCCAAACCAGATGTAAAAGGGCTTCCCTCGTAAAGCTTCGCCCGGGAGTAGAGGCCAGCAAATAAAGCAGATCAAACTCTTTCGGAGTCAGTTCAATTTTTATGCCCCTGACAACAGCTTTTCGTTTTTGCGGATCAAGACTTATTTCCTGGTGATGAATGATCTCGTTCGAAGTTTTAAAGGTATGTTCGTGAATATCTATCCGGCGAAAAATAGCTTTTATTCTTGCAATAAGTTCTCTGATACTAAAGGGCTTTGTGAGGTAATCGTCTGCTCCTATTTCCAGTCCGATAATTTTATCCATCTCTTCTGATCGTGAAGTAAGTATCATGATAGCTGTTGTCTGACTGTCGGCTCTTAGCCGCCGGCAAATTTCAATACCATCCATATCCGGTAACATGATGTCTAAAATGATAAGATCAAAAGATCTGTTCAGCGCGTGGAAAAGTCCTTCCGCGCCTGTATGCACTTTTGTGGCCTGGCAATGTATATCCCGCAAATGTATATCCACCAGCTCACAGATGTGCTTGTCGTCTTCAATGATCAATACCTTTTTCATTTATGGAAATTTGCTATAAGTCAACTTTTGACGGAGGCTTGTTGAGATAAAATCCGTTGTCAACAGGTACGCGGTCAGGCGCTATATTCAGATGACCCAAAGCCAATTTAAAATGAAATAGAATATCGTGAAGGTATTTACTTTAATAATTTAAAAGATCACGAAATTATCACGGATAAATAACGATTTAAAACATGCCCTAATAAGTCTACAAACAAAATTTTAAGGATGGAAAACCAGCGATTATTCTGTCTGAATCCGCTACTTTCTGTGGCATGTTAATTTGATTAATGGTAAACATCCCGATATATCGAATACGATCAGACTGATCACCAGAAAAAATTCATTTTATTCATCACGTTTAAATCAGATATTAATGAGAAAGCTATTATATATAGCCATTGTGGTTCTATTGGCAATCAGTTGCGAAAAGGAAACGGAGCACCGCGCAAAGAATACCGTTGTATACATTCAAACAAATAACTACCAGGATAATCAAAATGCCGTCCTCGCCTACCGTCACAAGGAAGATGGAACTTTGGAAGCTGTACCCGGAAGTCCATTTTTAACAGGCGGTGCCGGCCTTGGTAATCCCAAACAGATATTGGGGCCTGCCGATTCAGATACAGAAATAAAAATCTCCAAAGATGGAAAGTTTTTGCTGGCAGTCAATTCGGGCAGTAATACAATTGCGGTAATGCGTATTCAGTCGAACGGTGGCTTAACACCTGTAGAAGGTTCTCCTTTTCCATCTGGTGGTCAAACGCCGGTTAGTATCGATGTATATAATAAGCACGTTTTTGTAGTGAACAAAAGTCAGGACCCGTTGCACACGATTAATCAAAATCCAAATTATATCACTTTTACGATCGATAATAATGGCAGGCTTACACAGGTCCCGGATTCAAAAGTAGAAACTTTTGCGGGTTCATCACCTGCACAGGCTCTGGTTTCAAACAACGGAAAATTTTTATTTGGTGCAGACTTTTTAGGATTTATGCTCAATCCACCAAAAGGCACTTTACGTTCGTTCACGATTAATAGTTCGGGTACCATCACACCTGTTGCCGGTACTCCACAAAGTATTCCTGGTATGGGAGGTGCTTTGGGTTTGTGGCAGCATCCAAAAGAAAATATATTGTATGTAGGTTTTCCAATGCAGGCAAAATTGGGCATATATGATATTAACAGTGCATCCGGAGCATTGACATTTCAATCAACCGTTGAAGCCGGAGGAGGCATCTGTTGGGTAAGGACTAATAAAAATGGGGACAAGCTGTACTTATTAAATTCAGCTGAGAACACCGTTGGTATGTACAATTCTTCCGCACCAATGTCTCCTTCATCGTTGGGCAAACTAAAATTAAAGGAGTCAGGTCCTACTTATGTTGACATGGAGATGGAATTTCCAACCAGCCAACCTTTTTCACTTGGATTTTCTCCATCAGAAAAATACCTGTATGTAGTTAACCAGCATACTAATCCCGACTTTAGCGTTGGCAATTATAATTATTTTCATGTGCTGCATGTGGCAGAGGACGGCCGATTGACAGAGCCGGGTGAACCGCTGCAGTTACCGGTACCAAATATTTACCGGCCACGAGGCATCGCGGTTATTCAAACTTCCCTGTAGGCTTATCGCCCATGTAGAGGCTTCAATTTATCAAGCAATCCTCACACGGCCAGCTGCTTCCTCTTCTATTTATGTGGAGAAGAAGCAGCTTTTTTATTGTATATGAAGAATTTGATGCCAGGATGAACATGGCCTCAACTTTGTAGTTCATTTCCTAAACCTGACTATGATCGAGAAACAATCCATCAACGGAAAAGACGTATGGGTAGAAATTGAACCCTATCACGTCGAGCGCAGCAATCCCAAAACAATTCCTACTGAATATTTTACCGCGCGGTATTATCTTAATGAACCGGACTCAAGCAGAGGAGAAATATTCAGGGATGAAAACGGCGAGTTTCATCTTTTTGAATCCCCTGTTGCTGCATTGACATTTGCCAGTAAGAAACTGGGATCCATTGTGTGAAATATAACTGATCCGCACCCTATCCTTCTTCTGACAGTTCCTTTATTTGTTGAAGCATTGGCAGCACATATTCCTGAAACATTTGCTGCTCTTCTATAGTCAGTATTTTTTCGCGTTCATACGTAAACTTGATTTTCCCGTCGGTTAAACAGTCTAACGTGGAAGTAATAATTGAATAGTTTTCGGGTATATCATCATACCCACCAAAATGACTCCAATATTCAAATTGCAATATTTTACCAAATACGTTTTGAAGAACCTTCCCCTTGTCCTGGTATTTTTGTCCCTGGTGCTGACCCTGCCAAATGATGGCACTCTGAATCTTCCAATCAGTTATTGTTTCAACTCCGATATAGGCGCTGATTTTTTCAGGATTTGTCAATACATCCCAAACCTCCTCCGGGCTGGCATCAATGATGATGGATTGTGATACCTTTAAATTTTTCATATCATTATGTGTTAATGTGGAAATGTATTGCCGGTAACAGCAAATAAATAAATGAATAACCGATCGGTTATTAAATAAAAAATATCTTTTATTCTCTCCAATTTTATTTGAAATTGGGAGGGTTTAACCAACTTCGATTTCAGGATATGAACAGGATAGCCATTTCTCGTAAGAAAATCTTTTATTTTTTTGGAAGGCTGAAAATTTTAGCCGCTATATTTTTTGTGTGTTGTGGGGAGCTCGCTGCACAGTCTCCGCCTACGTATCCGGTTACTAAAATAGCAGAAGATTTCAGGGATTTATTAAGAAGGCCTGTGGTTGATTTTAATGCGTCTTTTCAACCTATCCCAACCGATTCTGTGCTGACTGAAAAAGGATTTATTTACACAGAGGCAAATGAAAAAATTCCAATTCTTATTTACAAACCGGTCAACGCGGGCTCTGCACGTTTACCAGTGGTGATCTGCCTGCATGGAACAGGAGGTACCAAGGAGCAAATGAGTGGGGTACTGTATCGTTTAACTACACTCGGGATCATGGCGGTTGCCATTGACGCAAGATATCATGGCGAAAGAATACCGGGTGGAGCCCACGGCAGCAAGGAATATGTGGATGCAATAGCAAATGCTTGGCAAAATACAGATCCCGAAACGCAGCAATATCCATTTTTTTTCGATACCGTGTACGATCTGTGGCGATTAACGGATTACCTGATAACGCGTGCTGACGTTCAATCTAACCGCATTGGAATGATGGGAATTTCAATGGGAGGTATCGAAACCTGGATGGCCGCATCGGTTGACAAAAGGATCAAAGTAGCAGTACCGATCATCGCCGCACAAAGTTTTAAATGGTCGCTTGAAAACAATAAATGGCAGGGTAGGGCAAGAACGATCTGGGCAGCGCATGAGCATATGGCAAAGAGTACGGGTGATTCGGGAGTTACTGCAAAAAATGTTGCGACGTTCTGGAATAAATTATTGCCGGAAATAACCGGCAGATTTGATTGCCCATCAATGATCAGGCTTTTCGCACCGCGTCCTCTTTTGCTGTTGAACAATGAAAAAGACGGGAATTGTCCGCTGCCTGGTGCCCAACTCGTATTCGAGGCAGCTACCCAAACTTATCGTTCTATGCTTGCATCCGATAAATTAAAAATCCATATTACCCCCAACGAGCCACACCGTTTCACACCTGAACACCTTGAACTGATGATGGATTGGTTTTCCAAATGGCTTTGATCCCGGGATACCTGGATTGAGTTCGGCACTACTCATCTCAATAAGGCGCATGATTGGTACAGTTCTCATCGTTTTACCAAAGCGGAATATATGTTTGACCGGTTATACCTGGAGGGTAGTTCATCTATTTTCTGGATGAAATGATAGTCCAGATCCTGAAACAACTTTTGCAATGAATGAAAACTTATGGGAAAAGGAACCCATGGATTAGACATATCCATATCGTACTCCACTATCAAAAAACACTCCTGCTTCGCAAAATACGAACTGAGCTTGCTAATAAAATCAATCTTACCCGCAACGAAATGCAATGAATTTGCCATCAGAATACCATCAAGATCGTGAATTTTCAACGACTCGGTGATGAAATCAGCCTCCATCGTTTCGATGATCACTTCATTTGTTTTTTGATGTCTTTCAAATATCCCCGTATTTTTATCAATTGCGAATATCTTGCTTCCGGGTACAAGCAAAGAGGCCAATGCATGACTGAACAATCCCGAACCAGATCCCAGATCGGCCCAATTAGTTGGAAAATCAACAGTAATTGCAGGATGCCGAATTAAATCGAGTGCTTGTTCTGGTTGCATAGTAGTGCAAAAGAACGAATGATCCGCTATTATCAGTGCATTCTTTTTACCGGTGGCTTTGAACACGACAGTAACGTTGTTTTTTGCAAGAAAAGAAAACCAAATCTTTTTCAGGTAATATTGCCAATCATAACCGTATGTATATATCCCGATTTCAATTTTCCTTGCTGATTGTATACTTATTACTTCAATCGCCTGTTCTTTTTGCACAAACCGGACAACCTCTGTACTCAAAAGAGGTTGAAGAAAAGATAGCCAGGGTTGAAAAAGGTTTATCAGGCTGGGTGAAAACGACTGACAGTAGTTGGAATATTTCAGAACGCATGCAGTTTCACAAAATACATGGCGTATCCATTGCTGTGGTCAGGAATTATAAACTTGAGTGGGCAAGAGGTTATGGCTTTGCCGACACTTCTGATAACCGTCCTGTTACCAACCAAACCCTTTTCCAGGCGGCTTCTATCAGTAAATCGCTGAATGCGGTAGGCGTACTGAAACTGGCAGAGACGAAAAAACTCGAGTTACAAAAAGATATCAATTCTTACCTACGCTCCTGGAAGTTCCCCTATGATACAGCAAAAACACATAATATACCAATTACAATTACTCATTTATTAAGCCATACCGCCGGCTTAAGCGTCCATGGATTCCCGGGATATAAATGGTCTGATGCTCTTCCTTCAGACAATGACATCCTGGATGGAAAAAAACCGGCCAATACAGCTGCAGTGCGTTCTGAATTTGTACCCGGGCTTAAGTATAAATATTCAGGAGGAGGAACAACGATCACCAAGAAGATCATTATGGATTTGTCAGGGCAGCCATATGACAGATATATGGCGAAGGAAGTTTTACAACCGATGGGCATGGTGAACAGTTCTTATACGCAACCACCTCTGCCCGGTTCGTTTCCATACCTGGCCACTGCTTATTATCGAAATGGAAATCCAATCGTCGGGAAATTCCATATTTATCCTGAGCAGGCCGCCGATGGGTTGTGGACCAATCCCACCGATCTCGCCAACTATATTATCGAAATGCAGTTATCATTAGAAGGCAAATCAAATAAAGTATTGACGAAAGAGCTTACTCAGACCATGTTAACTCCGATTTTAGACAATAGCGGGCTGGGTGCTTTTATTGAAGCCAAGGGCACCCGAAAATATTTCGGACATAGCGGTGGCAATGAAGGATTCCGATGCCAGTATTATGGCAGCATGGAAGGAGGTGATGGGGTGATCGTGATGGTTAACTCGGATAATGGCGCGATTATTCTCGAAATTTTAAATAGCGTGGCTGCGGCGTACAACTGGAATAATTTTACCGGGCAGACAGTCAAGAGGCCCGTTCCAGTACATATAGATACACTCGCAACCTACACTGGCACTTACCAGCTTGAAGGAATTACCCTAAAAATTATTCAAAAAGATTATACGCTTTATCTTGTACAAGATGCATCCCCTCCTGTGAAAATGTATTTCACTTCCAATACAGATTTCTTCATTAAAGAAGTGAATGCCGAATCACAGTTTCAGAAAAATGTAGCAGGCGTTGTAGATACAATCCTGATCAGGCAGTCGGGCCGAGAATTTAAGGCAAAAAGAAGATTATAAGACCGTCAAGGGCGTCATCTCTATAGTAATGCCGACGCATACATATTGTGAAGATGATCATAAATTTAGAATTATAATATTGCAATCTTATTCAACTGCGAATTGAATTTACAATTAAGCAGCATTCTCTTTTATTTTATGTAAGAACCATTTTTCGAGTTTCGCGACTAACTCTCCCAGCTTTACAGGTTTTCCTATGTAGTCATCCATGCCCTGATCCAAAAATTCTTCCTTATCACCTGGCATCGCATTAGCCGTTAAGGCTATAATTATAGATTGCTTGTTAAGTGTGTTTCGAAGTACCCGGGTCGCCTCCACGCCATCCATTTCAGGCATCTGCACATCCATCAATATAATATCATAGTGATGTTGCAAAGCTGCTTTAACAGCTTCTTTTCCATTGTCTACAAGTGTGGGTTTGTAACCCATTTTTCTCAAAATATGTAAAATTACGTGCTGGTTGATCACATTGTCTTCAGCAACCAATATTTCTAATGAATACTTTTCAGAAAAGTTATCAGGTAATGTTGTCTGGCTATTTGTTTCCTGAGAATACGATGGTCTGTTTTGATGAAGACCCGCGTATATGTGCTTGCCAAGTATATGTTGTTTAACAGGCTTGGACAGTATTGAATTGAAAAGGTGCTTGTACTCCGTGCAATCATCGCCGTTTGAGCTAAGCAAAATAATAGGAATAGCAGGATAATATTTGCGAATGCTCCGCGCAAGCATAATGCCATCCATCATTGGCATCTGCATATCCGTTAGCACTAAATCTACTGCTGAATTTTTCGATAAAATACTCAATGCTTCCTCCCCTGAACTTGCTATAACAGGTTTCAGTTCCCAATATTCCAGCTGTTTTTTTAAAATCGTCCGGTTTGTTTGGTTATCATCAACTACTAAAACCTTTTTGCCTTTCTGATCTGAGATATTATACAAGGCATAAGAAGGAAGAATTTTAGTACCCTTTTCAGTTTCTATCGTAAAGGAAAAAACAGATCCTTTTTCAGGAATGCTTTCTACTGACATCTGACCCTTCATTAATTTTACCAGTTTTTCGCAGATAGCGAGGCCCAGTCCTGTACCGCCATATTTACGGGTAGTAGATGAATCAACCTGAGAGAATGCTTTAAAGAGTCGTCCTAATTTATCGGGTGCAATTCCAATACCAGTATCACGCACTTCAAATCTCAATTCAAACGCATCACCGGGTTTTGATGTGACTAAATGTACTCCAACATAAACCTCCCCTTGTTGGGTAAATTTCATGGCATTGCTAATAAGATTCGTTAAAATTTGCCTCAGCCTGAGATCATCCCCGATAATCTGCAAAGGAACTTCCTGATCAATGTGATATATAAGTTCGAGTCCTGACTGAGCTGCCTTGGTTCCAAATATGTCCAATACTTCTTCTATACATTTCCTTAAATCAAAATCTTCCGTTTCAAGTTCCATATTACCAGACTCAATTTTTGAAAAATCGAGAATGTCATTAATGACATTAAGGAGACTTTCGCCACAGGTGGTAATCGTTTCAGTGTACATCCTTTGTTGTTCCGTCAAAGCAGTTTCAGCTAGAAGCGAAGACATTCCGATAACTCCGTTCATGGGAGTACGAATCTCGTGACTCATAGTGGCGAGGAAGATGCTCTTGGCTTTATTGGCATCTTCGGCATTCTGACGGGCAATTTCAAGTTGTTCATTTGCTTTTCTCAAATCGGCATTTGACCTTTCCAGCACTTCTTCATTCCGCTTTTTTTCCTGGTGAATGATGGCTTCTTTTTGAAGCTTTGTCATTTCGATAGCTTGAATGATTTGGATTTCATTATATTTTTTTAATTGATATGCCCATAACCCGCAGATAAAAAAAATGACTGCAGCAAGGAAAACGTGTATAATAAATGTCTGCAGCGCAAAAGAATCCAATTGAGTGAAATAAATGTTATCAACCCCCGAGTTTTGAAGGTAACCGAAAACTGAATGGTGAACGACAACCACTAAAACGATCGGAATCTGGAGTTTCCAGTTTTGATAAGTTATAAGTATCGCACTGCCGATGAAAGCAAAAAAATGCATTTCAAACATGCCATGCATCTGGTAAATAAATTGAGCCATGAAAATGCCCAATACAGCACTTAAAATATACTGGTATAGGTTTGACTGGCCCAAGGCTATCTTAACGGAATAATATGCAAGAAGGCATAGGCTGCCAACTCCAAGCGCTATTAACCAGGTATCATAATAAGTTGCAAAGATCAGCCCCAGAAAAAAATATCCGCATAAAAAAATATTCATCAAATGATCTGATCTTTTTTTTACTTCTGATAAGAATGTAACAGTCTGTTGCCGTTGTTCTTTATCGTTATAATTCATGGTAGGTTTTCTTTTTTTGTACAATGTGGCAATTCGCAACCAAATGCCTTTAAGCTATACTGGTCAAAGGGAATAATCCGCTCTTTACTTAACAGCGCCTCCAGGGCCATCTGGGCGTAATTCGTTTTTTTATCTGTACAATAGCGCGTTTTATTGTAGTTCCCCCTATAATATAACTTCTGAAGCGCATCGATAATGACAGCCTGGGGCGTCGAATATACACCGCATAAAGTAGCCAGAGACGTATCTGTTAAAACAGGCACATCTATACTGAATTTATCTTTGACCTCTTTGGAACTGAATCTTCTGTCACCCATGACTACGATGGCGAAGTTCACTTTATGACCAAATTCCTTTACAAGAGATTTGAAATGTGGCATATTAAACTTAGAACACGGACATTCCGGATTAAAAAAATGAAGCAAAACAGGTTTGTTATCGCCTGATTTCAATGTAGATGACAGATCAATACGTGTACCGTGAGGAACAGCAGTGTAGTTAGTGGGAACGGGTGTTGGCAAACTATAGACATACTCGTTGTACCAAAACAGCATAAAAATCGCAATGAATATAATTACCAGAAAAACATATACAACCCCTTTGCGCATCACTACTTAACGGAATCAGGCAAATAAAATTCTTTTCATTAAAATATGTTAAGGTTGCTAAAACATTTATTTACAAATCATTAAGCATATACCATTAGATATGCGCACAAGCTTTGTGTGTGATAGAAAGGAATGCTGAATAGCAGTTCAGAAAAAGAATAATATAGGTAGATACCATTATGTCATGATGCTCTTAATCATCAGCACCCAACTCTTTCAAAAGAGAAACCTGTGCGGGTGATGTTTGACTAAGAACAAAAAAACGGGCAAGAAAAATAGGCAAGGAGGAGAACCGATTTTTTAGATTCATACCATATGTATATGATCTGTTACTAAATAGCAGAATATTCAAAAGTATATTCGTTGCTGAAACGAATTATGTTCGGATAAAAATGGCATTGTATCAAAATATCTATGATTGTGTGGGAACTTTTCATTATGTTTTTGCGATGTGCCGTTTATCAATCAGTAACAATCCTATTATTCTTTTATCTTCATTCAATAAGCGATGATCGACCGGGAAAAAAGACAGGCCATGACTCAGAAAAAAAGGTTCATTACTATTCTATTACTGGGCCTCTTAACAGCGATCGTGCCTTTCACGATCGACATGTACCTGCCCGGCTTCCCGGACATAGCCCGGTCGATGAATACGACCGTGAGTAAAGTAGCTCTGTCTTTGTCTTCATTTTTTATTGGCATGGGACTGGGGCAACTCATGTACGGGCCATTACTCGATCGTTTTGGCAGAAAAAAACCTTTGTATGCTGGATTATTGCTTTATTGTATCACGTCCATCGGATGCGCTTACGCCGGGTCGATCGAAATATTAATCCTGTTACGATTTATCCAGGCAATCGGCGCCTGCTCTGCAACCATTTCGGCAACAGCAATGGTAAGGGATATTTTTCCGGCTCATGAGAATGCAAAAATTTTCTCATTCCTGATCCTTGTACTCAGTACTTCGCCGATGCTGGCCCCTTCCATCGGAAGCTGGCTCATTGCATCGTTCGGCTGGACATCCATTTTTTTCGTGCTGACTGCTCTGATCATTGTTATCTTTCTGGGTGTTCTGTTTTTTTTACCTGAAAGCAAAGGAGCCGATAAGAAATATTCTTTGCATATATCTTCTGTTCTAAAAAATTACCGGGCGGTATTGCGTGAATCTTATTTTGTTATTTATGCAATTATTGGCGGCATTGGCTTTGCCGGCCTGTTTGCACACATATCGAGTTCTCCGGGGGTTTTCATGGAACATTTTGCCTTAAGCCAAAAGCAATATGGATTGCTATTTGCATTCCTGGCCTCAGGCCTCATCATCGCTTCGCAGATCAATACATTTCTTTTAAAGAGTCATAAAAGTGAAGCGCTGATCGCACGTGCCTTGATTTTTCAAAACTGCTTCAGTGCGGCATTGCTGATTGTAAGTTTACTGCACGTAGACAATTTCTGGATCATTACCGGCATACTTTTTTTGTACCTCTCCTCAATAGGATTGGTAATGCCAAACGCTTCGGCATTATCCATGAAGCCATTCGAACAAAATGCCGGAAGCGCTTCTGCACTTTTAGGATTTATTCAAATGGGATTGGGTTCATTGGCAACTGTATTTATCGGCGTACTGAATATTAAGACTGTTCTTCCTCTTGCGGTAAGTCTTCTGATATGCAGCATACTTGGTCTGTGTCTTATTACATTAAGTAAAAAATTCACAAAGCAACCTTTGTTGATTTCCTGAACCGTAATTGAGATAACATGTAAACATACAGATCATGCACACGGAATTGAAGTTATTCCTGATTGCGTAAATCAACTTCCCTTATTCGGACTTCGTGAGTTGGAATAATTTACAACTTCGCTCAATGCAGCGCAGACGAACCTAAGCTTGCCACTGTTACCGGCAGTTTTTAATTTTATTGTTTGAAAAAAAGAAATACAATACATCGAAGTTTCTTAGTAGTTCATCGCTGGCTCGGCCTCAGTACCGGGCTCGTTGTTTTTATAGTATCTGTCACGGGATGTTTATATGTATTTGAAGAAGAATGGAGGGAGATCTTTCAGCATGAATATTTGCATGTTGAAAAACCAGGTGGAAATCGAAAGTCGATAACCCAACTTACAGGGATTGTCCGGAACGCGTATCCCAATGAGCTCATCACAAACATCCGGTTTGTGGAAGAAAGGAACGCCGCATTTGTTTTCAATACTAAAACGGCCAGGGCAATTTCAGTGAATCCGTATACAGGCGGTATCATTGGTTATCGCAATATGCGTAGAGATTTTATGAATGTTGTTTTGGAAATACACCTTAATCTGCTTCTTGGAAAAACAGGAGCCCAGATCGTTCGCTGGAATGTGCTGATCTTTTTCATGATGTGCATCACCGGGCTTATTCTCTGGTGGCCGCGACAAAAACGATTTTTTAAGCAAGCTATTACCATCAAATGGAAAACCAAGAGCTGGAAGCGCCTGAATTGGGGTTTACACAGTGTGCTGGGCTTTTATGCTTTAGCCGTATTGCTGATCGTGTCATTAACGGGTATTTTCTGGGTTTTTGATACTGCGAAAAGCTTTGTCAGGGCCGCCACATCAAGCCCTGTTCGGAAAGCTCCTGAAACAAGATCGGTTCCCTCTGTGCTGAGAAAAGAAAATCCTTTGGATACAGCTTATCATTATGCAAGCATAAAAAATCCGGGAGCAAGAGAAGTTTTTATTGTTGTCCCTCCGGACAGCCTGGCGTCTATCCGCGTCCTGCTGCGATTTCCCTACACTATTGTTCGAAAACAGACTTCTTTATGGTTCGACCAATACAGCATTTCCAATATTCATACTATTTCTTACCGGGGTTACACACGGTATGAATCTATAAACCAAAGTATTTACGATTTTCATACCGGAAGAATAAGAGCATTGGGAATAGGTAGCAAGATCATTTATTTTCTTGCTTCTCTTTTTGCCGCTTCATTACCTGTTACAGGATTTCTGATCTGGTATGGCCGAAAAAAGAAAAAAGCGCTTAAGAAACGATCAAACGATTTCCACAAAAAACCGGAATTAGAAAATATGATTATTTAACGCATCAAAAATTATCGCGCCGATTCGCGTCCCCCACTCGCGTCAATTCGCGTTCAAACCACCAGCCTTTTTTAAGTCCGATCGCAAGTACCGAGATCATTAGAGAAATGAAAATAAGGATCCCGAAAGCGGTCTGCATACCAAACTTTTGTGACAGCGCACCCACAACCAAAGGAGAAGATAGAAAACCAACATAGCCAACCATAGTTATGGAAGCAATCGCATAACCGGCCGACATTTTCTCTGATTTTCCTGCCATGGAATAAATAATAGGTACTATAACCGATGATCCCAAACCTATCAAAGCAAATCCCACGCTTGCCACGCCTACATGAGGGAAAATGATAACTGCAATACATCCCGCAGCCATTAAAAGTCCATTGAACCAGAGGATGTTTATAGACCCGAAACGGGCAATAAACCGGTCTCCTACGAGTCTGCCAAGCGTCATCATGATAATGAATGAACTATAGCCGAACGTGACATAATCTTTATCTGCACGTATCACTTTTTCATAGTAATTGATGCTCCAGTCGAACATGCAACTTTCGCAGAACATCGAACAAAAAGCAATTAATCCCAACAAAAATAAATAACGATCTGGTTTTACGAAAAACGCTTTCTTTTCAGAGGTGAGATTTGCTTTGCGTTGCTTTCTTTTAAAGACCAACACCACAATAACCGTCATCATTCCAACTCCAAGAAAATGCCAGAATGGTGATATTCCTTTTGATATCATCAAAGCGCCAATGGCGATTCCCACAAAACAAGCCATGCTCCATATTCCATGAAAGGTTGCAATGATCGGTTTTTGATGAAAGTTTTGAACTTCGAGGGAATTTGTATTGGCGGACATGCTGACCAGGTTTCTCAGGGCGCCAAACAGGAACAATAAGATAACCAGTAAATAGATATTGGGCGCCATCGCCAGCAATGAAATGATAACTGCAAAAATCAGTGTAGAAACGGTCATCATTTTTATGGCTGAATACCGGGCGACCAGCCAACTGGACACCGGTAACCCGAATACCAACCCGGCAGATATGGCAAACAGCACGCCGCCCAATTCGGCATTTGATAAATGCAACTGTCTTTGTATATCAGGAATTCTTGATGACCATGTAGAGGTAATCATTCCTGAAAGGAAAAAAAATACCGCTGTAGTCCACCTGATTTTGTTCCTTACATGCATTTGCTGTAGAATCTTGTAACTCAATGCGCCAATAAAAAAAGGATGCCTTTGAAAACATCCTTTTTGTGGAGAATACCGGGCTCGAACCGGTGACCTCTTGCATGCCATGCAAGCGCTCTAGCCAACTGAGCTAATTCCCCCTGAATTCAAATTCCAATATAACGTATTAGTAACCAACCATTCACTCATACAACTCACCAACTCAACCCTTTTGTTTATTCCTTTTTTCAGGAGTGCAAATATAGAAGATTTTACAGCACGAAAAGTTCATGAACCTTGTCTATCTTGAATGACTCTTGAATATTAGGGTATTAACATTTTTTCATCACGGAGGTATGTAATTTGTAATCATTTGCATAGTTCATGAATAACCCCTTGAAACATACTGTTCAAATACTCGCGATTGTTTTCTTTTGCCTGGCACTGTACCTACAGCCGGTACAGGCAGAAAATAATTTTTATGATACAGAGCATTATCAACAAAAGGATACCGTTCCCCCATCTTCCATTTTCAGGAAGATCGGAAGGTATATGGACTCGCTGAGAAATCGTCGCTACCGCGACTCGGTGCTTCTGAAAATAACCAGGCATGATGATTCTGTTATTGCTGACGACAATGCCATGCAAAAGTCGGAACAGATCTTTGCTCCATATACCGGGAAAGTTATCCGGAATATCTATTTCCGTAAAGTAAAAGTTTTTGGACCCCGCGATATCAACGACACAGCTTTCAGCAGTTCTATGAAACTGATCCGCATCGCCAACCGATTACACTATGATTCGCGTGAATGGGTCATCCGGCAATCTTTATTTTTTCGTGAAAATGCATTGTTGAATCCCTATACCCTGGCCGATAATGAACGTTACCTGCGTAGCCTGCCTTTTATACAGGATGCACGATTGAATATTGTAAATGCAATGTTTTCTACAGACTCTGTAGATATCGTTGTGGTTACCAAAGATGTATTTGAATACGGATTTAACCTTTCAAAGGTCACAACTTCGGCCTTTGCCGCGCGTGTTTATAACAATGATCTTTTTGGAGCGGGACAGGCGCTACAGCTAGGGGTGCTGTGGCGCAATGATTATAATCCCACCTGGAACACGGAAATACGCTATACGAAATACAATATTTCAGGATCTTTCATCGACGGAGCGATCGGGTACAGTACATTGAACAATTATATGCCTTTGGACACCGGCGTTTATGAAGGATCCTACTATATTTCTCTGAGCCGTCCCCTGTACCGTACCAGGGCTCAGCTTATTGGTGGCTTTACCTTTTCAAGAAACCATTCTATCAATATATATAACCTGGATGATGATTTGTATCGCGATTACAGATACCAGGTATCGGATATCTGGGCAGGTTATAATTTCCGGAATCAGTTCAGAAAAGACGGCTCTGAACGATCACAACCCAACCTGGCAATTCTTGCCAGGAATTATAACCTGAATTTTGGAAAAACGCCCCTGCAGGGGATTTACGCATCGGATCCAAACTACAATAATCGCAGTTACTGGCTGGGCCAGTTTGTGATATTCAGGCAGCAGTTTTTTAAAACACACCATTTTTTCGGTTACGGAAGAACGGAAGATATCCCGCTTGGATACACCATCGCTCTCACGGCTGGAAAAGAGAACTGGATCGGCCGAAAAAGATTATACGCAGGGGTTGAGGTGGAAAAATTCTGGCCCATAAAAAATGCAGCGCTGCTTCATACACAACTTGGTGTCGGAAATTTCTGGCAATATAAAACGGCAGAAGACGCAGTGATCCACGCGGCAGCCAATCATTACACGCGTTTGTTTAAGTTTAAGAGAACCTATCTCCGGCAATTCACTTACATTGATTATATCATCTCTCCAAACAATCATTTTTATAAACCACTTAATATAAATTGGGAAAGAGGGATATGGGGTTACAAGGATACCCGCATAAATGGGTACCAGCGATTGAATCTGCGTTCGGAAACTGTTTTATATAGCGCCTTAAGAGCTTATGGTTTTAAATTTAATTTTTTTAGCTCCTTACAGGGTTCATTTATTACCAGCAGGAGCCGGTCCATTTTTAAGAGTTCATTGTATTCAGGACTGGGACTTGGCTTCAGGGTGCGAAATGAAAACCTTCCTTTGAACACATTAAAAGTAGCAGTGAATTATTATCCGTCTTCACCGCAGGGGGTAAAAACCCTGTGGTTTGAGGTAACTACGGTTACTGATTTCCGATTCAATATTTCATCACTAAAAGCACCCGCTTTTGTCAATTTTCAATAAGTGTTGCTTGCAAAATGAAAAATAACCTGACCAGAAAAATTAGGTACAATAAAGCTTCGGATCTTAGATTTTTACAATCGGGTGAGGAATATTTCTCGGCCTTGCTGGGTATCATTCAAAATGCGAAAAAACTCATTTACCTGCAGGTATACACATTAGATCCCGACAACACAGGCAATATGATCATGAATGCTTTAAAGGAAGCCGTACAAAAGAATGTAAAAGTTTACGTTCTGGTAGATGCATACGGGTCAAAAGCACTGACAAAAAAGCAAATGCGGGAAATGCAGGAAGCGGGTATACATTGCCGCCGATTTTCTCCTATCGTACTACTAAAATTCCGCGCAGGGAGAAGATTGCATCACAAGATCACCGTTGTGGATGGAAACACTGCAATTATTGGCGGTATTAATATTTCTGATAAATACAGGGGCGATGATACAACCCTGCCCTGGCTTGATTTCGGTGTCCAGGTTTCAGGTCCTGTGGTTATGGATCTGCAGAAACTTTGTGAAAGAATGTACTACCCTGATAGATTACCAGGCTCCGTGAAACGTATTAAAAAACCGATCACTGACACCGGGCAATATGAAACCTGCGTGGTTCATAGTGACTGGTTCCGGCGTAAGAATAAGATCAATTATCATTTTAAACAGGCAATACGACATGCGGAAAAAGATATCGTGATCATCTGCAGTTATTTCATTCCATCGTTCAGATTGATTGTATTATTAAAGAAGGCTTCTCAAAGAGGCATAAATATAAAATTGTATCTGCAGGGAAAATCAGACGTACCGGTTGCAAGAGATGCAACCCGCTTTTTTTACAGGATATTTTTTAAACATCAAATGAAGATCTTTGAATTTCCTGAAAGAATATTGCATGGTAAATTGTGGATGGTAGATGATAAGATCATCTGCATAGGATCTTACAACTTTAATCATTTAAGTGAATACACCAGCATTGAGACAAATATACAGATCGCCAACAATGAGTTTTGTAATACAGTAAGAAATGAACTGGAAAATACTTTTGAAAAATATGCCGAACCCGTGCCTGAAGAAGAATTTCTGCAAAAGTTGAAATCATTGCAGCGCTTGCGGCTCTGGGCATCATACACAGCCACGACAATTCTGATGAAACTGGCGTTTACTTTTACTTCTAAAAGTTCATAAACATCATTTTAAGAAGCAGCAGATAAGTAGAACTTATGGATTCGATTACACATATTGCTTTAGGCGCTTGTATCGGAGAGCTCTTCGTTGGAAACAAGGTAGGAAGAAAGGCATTGTTCTGGGGAGCAGTGGCTCAAAGTTTTCCCGATATTGATTTTATTACCGCTTTCTGGATGAACACCACCGATGAGTTACTGGCCCATCGCGGATTTACACATTCTCTATTATTCGCCGCACTGCTAACGCCTATTCTGGCATTATTGGCAGAACGATGGCACAGGCCGCATAATATTTCCCTTACAAAATGGATCATATTTTTTGGTACAGAGATATTATTACATATTTTCCTCGATGCGTTCAACGCCTACGGCACAGCATGGTTCGAACCTTTTTCACATATCCGGTTCTCATTTCATACCTTATTTGTAGCCGAGCCGCTGTTCTCCATATGGGTGGGTGCTGCTTTCGCAGTCCTTATTTTCACTAAAAAAAGTCAAAGAAAAAGAAAGATGTGGTCAATATTTGGACTGGGTATGTGTTTGTTCTATTTGCTGGTTAGCGTAGTGAATAAAATAATCGTTGAATCAGCCGTTAAAAAAGCATTGGCCACCCAGCAGATTAAATATACCAGGTATTTCACCACACCCACTCCTTTAAACAGTCTTTTGTGGTTTGTAGTGGCCGAAAATGATTCGGGATTTAATATCGGCTACCGGTCAGTGTTCGATAGATCGCCGGCTATACAATTTGAATATTTTCCGCGGAATAAAACATTTACCGATAGTATTCAACTCAGTAAAGATCTTCTAAACCTCGTTCGATTTTCTCAAGGGTATTATACCATTGAGAGATGGACTGACACACTTGTGTTCAACGATCTTCGCTTTGGTCAAATGATTGGTTGGAAAGATCCAAAAGCCAGATTTGCTTTTCATTATTTTTTAGAATACCCCGATAAAAATGATATCGTAGTACAAAGAGGAAGATTTGCCAACTGGGATCGTTCGGCCGTAGAAACTCTATTGAAAAGGATTAGGGGGATTGAGAGGTGAGGTTTGTGGTTGGTGGTTTTTTTGAGCTCCAAGCTCCAAGTCTTACCTTGAATGGTTATTTTCTTAACCTTAAACCTTAAACCTTAAACCTTAAACCTTAAACCTTAAACTTTAAACCTTAAACCTTAAACCTTAAACCTTAAACCTTAAACCTTAAACCTTAAAAAAACCTATTCCCCCCAAATCTCCGCCTCTCCATTCAGCCATTTTTTTACTTCTTCGGTGGTTACTGATTTAGGACGCTCGATAGGGAAACCCAGCGCGCGATCCCAGATCAGGCTGGCCAGTACACCCAAAGAACGGCTAACGCCGAATAGTACCGTGTAAAATTCATATTCTTTCAGTCCATAGTGTACAAGCAGGGCGCCGCTATGTGCATCTACGTTCGGCCAGGGGTTTTTAATTTTTCCCAGAGACTGCAAGATCGGAGGTACTACTTCGTAAATATTCCAGACAGTTTGTACGAGCGGGTCATCGGGCATATGTTTTCTTCCGAATTCCATCTGCGCCGTGAACCGCGGATCGGTTTTACGCAACACTGCGTGTCCATATCCGGGAACAACCTTTCCTTCTGTCAATGTTTTCTGTACATATTCGGCGATCTGCTCCTTGCTTGGCGTTTCAGTCTTTAATTCTTCACGCAATTCATAAATCCATTTAATCACTTCCTGGTTTGCCAATCCATGCAATGGTCCCGCCAGTCCGTTCATGCCTGCAGCCAGGCTGAGATATGGATCACTCAATGCCGAACCAACAAGGTGGGTTGTATGCGCCGAGACATTGCCACCCTCGTGATCGGCATGGATGGTCATGTATAAACGCATGAGCTCTTTAAAACTTTCATCATTGTAACCAAGCATATGCGCCAGGTTGCCGGCCCAGTCAAGCAATCCATTTGGATGAATATGATCGTTGTTCTTATATTTTCTACGATAAATGTAAGCGGCCACCCGGGGCAACCGGGCAATCAGGTCCATAGCATCATCAAACACCGCATCCCAGTACTCCTTTTTGTTCATTCCCTCGGCATAGCGCTTTGCAAAATTACTTTCAGTTTGTAAAGCCATAATACCCGTAACAAACATGGTCATTGGATGAGTTGCAACCGGTAAAGCATCAATGGCCGCAAACACATGATTGGGTACATGCGAACGGCGTTGCCACACGGAAGTAACATAAGCAGCTTCCTCATCGGTAGGTAACTCGCCGATCAGCATCAGGTAAAACAATCCTTCGGGCAGAGGTTCGGAGCCTTCTTTCGCTTTCGGCAATCTCTGCTGCAGTTCAGGGATTGAATAGCCCCTGAATCGAATGCCTTCCTGAGAATCGAGCAGGGAAGTTTCGCTTACAAGACCGGTCATTCCACGCATTCCCTGGTATATCTGAGATAACTGAACTTCACCGATTTTTTTTGATCCATGCTCTTTCAATAACTCTTTAATTTCAGCAAATGCAGCATCAGACTTTGCTTTAAACCGGTCTTTTATAATTCCCATGATATATGTATGCTAAATGGAGAAAATTTTTAGAGACTTAAAGTTAAAACAAACACTTCAAGTATAAAATTTATCTCTTTGAGACGTCGACGGTCGACCGACGACCGTAATTCATTGCCATTTATTTAATCATTCTTTATTCAATCCGATGCGGGGTTGTTTCAGTGAACGGTCGTCGGTGGACAGTCGACGGCCGACTATTTAGGTGCTCTCCTGTAAAGAAAAATAGCTACAAAACTAAAAATGATGTTCGGAGCCCATGCTGCAAGTATAGGATGGAGATTGCTTTTTGTAGAAAAAGTAAGTGAGAATTTATCCATTACTACAAATATGGCAGCCAGTATTATACCGAATGCAATATGCAGGCCGCTTCCACCACGGGTTTTACGCGAAGCGATCACGGCTCCCATAATTGTAAGCAAAATAACTGAAACCGGGGTGGCATCTCTGCGGTAACGTTCTACTTTATAATCATTCAATCCCTCCGTACCTCTTTGCTCTTCTCGTTTGATAAACCTGGATAATTGAGGCGTAGTCATTCTATCCTTCAGATATTTATCAGGCTTGATTTCATTGGGATTGACATTTAACACAATGTTCATGGACGGGATCACCTTCAGCTCTTCTTTAAGCCCATCGATCTTCCGCTCTACTACATTTTCCAGCTTCCATTTGCGTGTGGCGGTATCCCATTTAAGATTATCCGCACGCATATTATAAACGATTTGCCTGTCTTTGACGCGTTCCATAAAAAAACCGCCATAAGCCGTTTTTGTTGCCGTATCGTAATTACGCAAACCGGCAAAAGTGTTCGGATCGATCCGGATATAATAATTGCTACCCTTGCTCAGGTATTGACCAACTTCATAGGAGCTTTTGCTGTCGATATATTTCGATTGAAAACTAGCTCTTAATATATTGGCCTTGGGTATTAAGAATTGTGTAGCATACCAGAAAATACCTCCTAGTAATAATGCACCGATAAAATAGGGCCTCAGAAAACGGTTGAATTTTATTCCTCCGGCCAGGATCGCGACAATTTCTGACCGGCCGGCCATTTTGGAAGTAAACAGGATAACGGCAATAAAAACCATCAATGGAAAGATCATCGAAATGATGAAGGGTATAAAACCAGCATAATATTTTGTGAGTATATAATAGGCGGACACGCCTGCTTTAACAAATTCTTCTGCTTTTTCGCTGGCATCAATTACGCCGGCAATGGTTGAAAATATCAATACCATGAATATGGCGGTCGTAAAGAATTTTTTGAGTATATACCAATCGATCTTTTTCATTGCCTTAGTATCCGTATGCAACAAATGTAGTTTAAAAATGCAGCAAAGGCAGCGCAATAGCAGTGAACAAAATGCCAAATTCATCTTGCCACGAATTCCACGAATTAACACGAATTAATTCGTGATAATTCGTGGAATCCGTGGCAAAAAAAAGCTGCACTTTAGAGTCTTGTTTGCAACAAAGGCACCTGTTCGTTTTTCCACTGTACAAAATCTCCTTTTTCAATATGTACACGTGCCTGTGTTAGCAAATGAATATAGAATGCCAGATTGTGAACACTCGCGATCGTCAATCCCAATATTTCTTTTGATTTGATCAGATGGTGGAGATACGCTTTACTATAATGATTGCTCATTTCACAGGTGATGCCTTCATCAATAGGAGAAAAATCCTTTTGCCATTTCTTATTATCGATATTGATAACTCCTTTAGAAGTGAACAACATCGCATTTCTGCCATTCCTTGTTGGCATTACGCAATCGAACATATCAATTCCCAGGGCAATGCATTCGAGTATATTCCACGGCGTGCCCACGCCCATCAGGTAACGGGGTTTATCAGGTGGCAGATGGTCACAACATAAGCCACAGATCTCGTACATCATTTCTGTTGGTTCTCCCACGCTTAAGCCCCCTATAGCATTGCCAACGGCATTTTTGGATGAAATATAGTCACATGAATTTTTGCGGAGATCCGCAAACACACTTCCCTGAACAATAGGAAAAAGATTTTGAGTATATCCATATTTATCAGCAGTATTATTAAAGCGCTCAAAACATCTGTCGAGCCAACGATGTGTCAGTTCCATCGATGTTTTAGCGTATATATGGTCGCAGGGATATGGCGGACATTCATCAAAAGCCATGATGATATCCCCGCCGATTGTACGTTGAATGTCCATTACATTTTCAGGCGTAAACAAATGCCTTGATCCATCGATATGAGATTGAAACAGCACGCCTTCTTCCGATATTTTCCGGGTACCGGCCAGGGAAAAAACCTGGTAGCCGCCACTATCAGTCAGAATTGGTTTGTCCCACCCATTAAACCGATGCAGTCCGCCTGCAGCCTCAAGTACTTCCAGCGCCGGACGCAAATACAAATGATAAGTATTGCCAAGAATAATCTGCGCGTTTACATCAGATTTGAGTTGCTGTTGGCTTACGGCTTTCACACTACCCACCGTTCCCACAGGCATAAACACTGGTGTGAGGATCTCCCCATGATCGGTTGAAATCCTGCCTGTTCTTGCTTTGGAATGCTCATCTCTTATTTGTAACTCAAACGTAAGTACACTCATATTATAAAAAAATCGGTGCAAGATACAGATTCGGGTTGCGGGATGCGGCCAGCAAGCTATGCCATACCCTATGTTCCTCCTATGTTTCTATGATCCTATTTGGTAAGAAAACTTTTGCACAGTTTTGAAGATTGTCTGATTGCAGTCAATTTACCACATAGGATCATAGAAACATAGGAGGAACATAGTTAAGCTATTTTCAAATTATTCACATGTTCTCTACTACTAACGGAAATCATTGGAGACAGCCTATTTTCGCAAATAGTGCCGTTGATGCCTAAACCATAGCAAAATATGTATTTATTGAAGTTTTTTTCTCATTGGTGGCAGTTCTTATTTTATTCGTTTTGCCTGGTGAGTTTGATCCAATTATTTTTTCATTGGATCTTTTTTCGCAAGGTTGCCTTCTTCAAACCGAAGGCCAAAGAAAAATCACAACAGCATCCTGTCAGTGTAATTGTATGTGCCAAAGATGATGCTGCCAATCTCGCCAAAAATTTGCCGGGCCTGCTTGTTCAAACTTATCCAACAACGCATGAGATCATTGTCGTAAATCACAATAGCCAGGATGAAACAAAATACCTGTTGGAAGAATTTCTTAAAACATTTAAAAGTCTGCATATAGTCACACTTTCACAGGAAGCCAAGGGAATTCCGGGAAAAAAATATCCATTGTCGATGGGTATCAAGGAGGCAAAGCATGAGATCGTTCTTTTAACTGATGCGGATTGTGTGCCGGCTTCTGAATTCTGGATGCATAAAATGCAGGATGGTTATGATGAAGAAGTGGAAGTAGTGATAGGATACGGAGCATATCATAAACGGCCCGGAGTTCTTAATAATATCATCAGGTTCGAAACGTTTCATTCGGCTTTACAATACCTGTCATTTGCGTTGTCAGGATTGCCGTATATGGGGGTAGGCAGAAACTTATCTTATAAAAAATCACTTTTCCTGAACAACAAAGGATTTTCTTCCATGAACCATGTACCTGGGGGTGATGATGATCTCTTTATTAACCTGGTCGCAAATAAACACAATACCCGCGTAGTGATAGATCCCGAAGCATTTACTTTATCTGAACCAAAAAGTAGTTTTGGACAATGGATCCGTCAGAAAAACAGGCATTTTACAACAGGCAAATATTACAAAACCAAACATAAGTTTTTATTGGGTCTTTATTCTATCAGCCAGTTCTTATATTATCCTTTATTCATTGCATCCCTGATTTATTACGACTGGAGAATTGCACTCGGTGTTTTTGGATTGCGTTTTTTATCGCAGGCATTTGTTTACAATAAAGCGATGAAAAAACTGGATGAATCTGATCTCTTCCGGTGGTGGTGGCTTCTGGATCTGTGGATGTTTGTATATTATTGCATCTTTGCACCTGCACTATGGAGAAAGCCTCAAAAAACCTGGAACTGATCACAAAATACTTTACTGATTTTACTCCCCATCAATTACAACTATTTGATTCGTTATTTGAATTGTACGCCGAATGGAACAGCAGGATCAATGTGATTTCGCGAAAGGATATCGATAGCCTGTATGAAAAACATGTTCTCCATTCGCTGAGCATCGCAGCCGTATTCGAATGGCAGGCAGGGATGGAAATTATCGATATCGGCACGGGAGGGGGCTTTCCCGGGATACCGCTTGCTATTTTTTTCCCCGAAGTGCAATTTCACCTGGTAGACAGCGTCGGAAAAAAAATAAAGGTGGTGAATGCTGTCGCAGCAGAGTTGGGTTTGCAGAATGTCACTACCCAGCATGGCCGGGCAGAAGAAATAAAAAACCGCCGGTTCGATACCGCCGTTTCCCGGGCCGTTGCGCCGCTGGTTCAGCTTTTATCCTGGAGCAAGCCATTGCTAAGGAAAAGACTGCCTGATCAAAATACAGAACCAGCTTATAATAAGAAAACAGGCGCCGGCCAGTTGCAGCCGGTCAGCGGCCTTATTTGCCTTAAGGGAGGCGACCTTGCCATGGAAATTGCTGAGAGTAACAGCAGACCGTTAAGTATTGAGATCTTCGAACTTTTTAATGAAGAATACTTTAAAGAAAAGTATATTTTGTTTGTAGATAAATTCTAATCAGACCGGCATCGAGTTCAGAACCCTTATTCCGGATAAAAAAAGAGATTTCACCGACCTGGATTCAGCCCTGCTTTTCCGCAAACTACCACAAAGTGGTATTCTTTTATTACACGGAACGATACACCTTTGCAATTATGGATATAACAGTATGTATTGTGGATGATAATAGAGACATCCGTTCTGCACTGGAGCAGATCATCATCATGTCTGACGGGTACAAATTATTAGCGGGATTTGAAACTGCTGAGGACGCTATTCAAAAAATTCCCATGTTAAGACCCAACGTTGTGCTGATGGATATTAATCTTGGTGAAGGAGATAGCGGAATTGATTGTGTAAAGAAGCTGAAGGTGGATAACCCTGAGATTCTTTTTATGATGTGTACGGTATACGAGGACGACGAAAAAATATTCGAGGCTCTAAATGCAGGAGCCAGTGGATACATTTTAAAGAAAACGGCCCCGCAAAAACTGTTGGAGGCAATAAAGGAATTGCAGGAAGGAGGCGCGCCGATGACCAGCCAGATAGCACGTAAAGTAGTGGCGGCATTCCGCAATAAACCTGCAGCGACGGAATCGCCTGAGTTAAGCAAACTGTCTAACCGGGAAAAAGAGATCCTCGAGCATCTGGCCAAAGGATTGCTGTATAAAGAAATAGCCTATACCCTGTTCATCAGCCAGGAAACAGTTCGTAAGCATGTATACCATATTTATGAAAAGCTTCATGTGAATAACCGTGTTGAAGCAATCAATAAGTTCTTCGGACGATAGGTTGTAAGGCTTAACAAAAAAGAAATCATGTCACAAAAACTACCACTTTGTGGTATTGTCTGACTAAGCATGGACCCATACCTTTGTTTTCGCATCGCTCATCAAATAGCATTGATCATTAACCTTTCCTATTCGGCGGCCTGGCAACCACTGATCATTTAACCTTATCTAAAAGCTGCTCCAAAAAGAGCAGCTTTTTGTTTATTACCAGGGAATATCGAGTTTATTATTTCTTCTTTCTGTATCAGCCATTCTGTGCGAGGGATCAATTTCAAGCGTTTTCATGTCTCCTAATTTTCGCGAAATTTCAACTGTATAAGTTGGGTGGGTCCATTTCCATGCGGGGTATACGGTTCTTTGCAAACTGTCATCTTCTGCAGGCTTTGCGCCAAACATCAGGTACATGGGAATATAAGCGATCTCCTTCGAGCCATCCTTGTATTGGACCACAAGATCCACCGGCATTGGCATTTTGCCAATCCTTTTTAGCCGGATTTTAGATTTGCCGCCTTCTTCCCACAAACTATCAATTCCATAATCGATGGTTTTTATACCGTTTACCCAATATTCCTTGTACCAGTCAAGTTTCATATCGCTCTGCTTTTCTGCAATCCGTATAAAGTCGTTTACATCGGGATGTTTGAACCGCCATTGCCGGTAATATTCAAGCATGATTTTATCGCGAACCTGCTCCCCTACAATATATCCCAACTGTGCAAGGAATACACAGCCCTTAGAATAGGCCGCCGCGCCGTAAGCAGCATTGGTATTAAAATGATCGGCATGGGTTGTTAGCGGTTCCTCCAAACCGCTTTTTGCGAGGCCCAGATAGCTATTGTAGTTAGGCGCATGGTTTAACGGGAGAATTTGTGCTGCCGAATCCAATGCCTTTATTGCAGCAGGATTGTTACCAATTCTCTTTTTTGTAACGGTTTCCCTATAGTAAGCTTCGACTTTGTCGGTGGACCATTCCGTAAAACCTTCATCCATCCATGCATACAAAGATTCATTTGTTCCGAGTAACATTTGGTACCAGGTATGCATCCATTCATGGAAGGCCGTTCCTAAACCGGGACCCGTCAACAAAGTGCCCATTGGATACTCCATACCACCATCGCCGCCATGAATAAACGAATACTGCTTGTAAGGATATTCTCCAAAGTTTTTTGTAATGAAAGGATAAACAACAACTGCTGCATCCGCTACTTCTTTCCACTGATTATCGACTTGTTCGATGTATTTAGAAACATCGTTTGAATACCGTGCTTTCACATTTTCATTTAGCCGCGAGAATTGCTGTGCCATGAAATTTTCATCGCGGTTGTACAATACATGAATTGTAGGGCCATTGGGGATATTCCGAACGAGATGCCTGTACTCAGGATCTGCAGCCCACATAAAATCATGCACATTGGGAGCTATAAAATGCCAGACCAGTTTTTCTGTAGCGGGACGTGATACTTTTGTTCCTGACGTTTCATAACCATATCCTATTTGATTGGTGTTTTGCAGGTAGCCTGTTCCACCCAGGATATAATTTTTATCGATGCTGATCTTTACATCAAAATCGCCCCACACCCCATAAAACTCCCGGGCAACATAAGGCGTGGGATGCCAGCCCTGTTGATCATACTCGCATAGTTTGGGATACCATTGGCTCATTGAATAACGTACTCCATTCGCGGCATCGCGACCACTTCTTCGGACCTGAATCGGCACCTGCGTTTCAAATTCCATTTCAAATACAACTTTAGCTTTTGGCGCAATGGGCCGGTTCAATACCACCTCCAAAATAGTTTCGTGCATAATAAATTTTTGCGCTACACCATTCATACTTAATGAGCCGATCTTTTGATAGCCTATCTCATCTTCCTTTAGTTTTGAAATACGATCCATTACTCTTGAATCCCAATCGGGATCACCATTTATTTTTAATTTTCCCAGTTCCCGGCTTCTTGCATCCATCATGCTGTTGGGCTGAAATGCATTCCAGTACAAATGATAGAAAACTCTTTTTAATGTATCTGGTGAATTGTTGGTGTATTCCAATTTTTGTTTCCCGGTAAACCGGTTTGTCTTTACATCCATGTTGATCTCCATTGTATACTTTACCCGCTGTTGCCACCTGTCGGCCTGGGCGGATGCCGCCGAGACTGCAAAAATTGATGCCGCCAAAAAACCAATGCATTTTTTCATATAAACCCTGTTATTTAAGCGTATTCAGTAAAATTTCTCAAAATACCCGATAAAAAAAAGAAATTAACCAGATTTCTCGATAGTGTAGCTAAAAAGAAAAAACCTTTTCAAAAGAAAAGGTTTTGGAAAAAAGGTGGAAGTATTGTTATATCGTTATCCTGTCTTTGACCAGTCTGCCTTCGCTGTTAAAGTATAAATTCTTTTTGCGAACATCATTTTTAACTGCCTCGATGCGATACTGGAAAGCACCATCAGACAATTCAATCTTATGAATTTTGCCGATTTCCCAATCTGCAAATTTGCTTTTATCATAACCTTCTTTTACTTCTTCAGGAAGATCGCCTTCTTCAATTTCATTTTCTGTAAGCTGCCATTCGCCCTTACTGTTAAACCTTGCTTGGTAATGTTCATTGTCTGATTCAAATGCTGCCGAGAAATTGCTCAGCTTATCACGCCATTCTACATTTGTAGCAGTGGGATATTTCTGCTTGAATGCTTCTGTTACCTCAGAAGGAATTTTTCGCACCTGGGCAAACGAAGTTCCCAGGCAGGTAATCACTAATATAAGCGTAAGAAATACAGGAAATACTTTTTTCATATAATTGTTTGATTTAAGGATACAAAAATCAAACCTTTCAGTGAAAAGAAAATCTTAAAATTAGTTTTTGCCCGCAACAATGATGACAATTTCACCTTTAACAGTTTTTTCTTTAAAGTGATCGGATACTTCCTGTAACGTGCCCCTCACATTTTCTTCAAACATTTTGCTTAGCTCACGGCTTACACTACAAATTCTTGTTGGGCCAAAATATTCGATCAGGTCATTGAGTGTCCGGATCAACCTGACGGGAGATTCGTAAAAGATAAGTGTGCGTTCATCTTCAGCCAGTTTCTTAAATAAAGTCTGCCGGCCTTTTTTCAAAGGAAGAAAACCCTCAAATGAAAATCGATTTGCAGGAAGACCGCTATTTAACAAAGCCGGCACAAATGCGGTAGCGCCCGGCAGGCACTCTACTTTAATGCCGACTTTAATGCATTCCCTGACCAATAGAAATGCCGGATCGGAAATGCCCGGTGTTCCGGCATCCGAGATCAGTGCCATTATTTTTCCCTGAAGCAATTGATTGATCAAATGCTGTAACACCTGGTGTTCATTGTGTTGATGATACGGCGAAAGCGGTTTTGTGATCTGGTAGTGGTTCAGCAATTTGCTCGAAGTCCTTGTATCTTCTGCCAGTATCAAGTCTACACTTTTCAATACATCCAGTGCACGAAGAGTAATATCCTGCAAATTACCAATGGGTGTAGGAACGATGTAAAGCATGAGACAAAGTACGAAGTTTGGAATAAGTTAGAAGTACGAAGTTAAAAATACGATGTACGAATAAGATGAAAAATCAATATCCCTTATATATCAAGGTGGATTTGTAAGCTGAACCTTGTCAGAAAATATTTGTTCTATGTACATAGTGGTAAAAAATCTTGCACAGTTTTGAAGATTGCTTCAATTACAGTCAATTTACCACATAGAATCGTTGGTACATAGAAGGAACATAGGACTTCTTATACTGAATTGAGTTTGGATAAAGCATCTTGTGATTATACTCTCTCTAGAATTTTTGAAATTAATTTCCATCTTCTTATCCAAACTTCGTACTTCTAACTTCGTATGTCTAACTTAATTCACTGCAATCTCAAAATACTCCATCACGGGGTTAGCCAGTAATTTTTTTGAAGCCTCCTCGGCAATTTGTTTGGCGTGATGGGGGCTATCGGCTTCTATTTGCAGGTTTATATTTTTTCCGATACGCACATCATTTACACTGTTCAATCCCAGGTTTTGTAATCCACCCATCACCGCTTTACCCTGCGGATCCAATAATTCTTTTAAAGGCATTACTTTAATCTGAACAGAATACGTCATGCAATTTTATTTTTAAAGGCCAAAGATAACAGGATGTACAGAATAAAAATGACCGGAACGGCCAGCCATTGCAGGAAAATTACTGCTACGATCGACAATACGATCAAAATGATTTTCGAAAGATTATTCTGAAATGTAAAGTCTTTAAACTTCAGTGCCATTAGCGACAGATTGCTGATCATTAAATAGCTCAACACAATGATGATGGCGTAAAGCACCCATTTGTTTAAAAGAATGGAAGCGAGCCCGAAATAGTCATATAGCAGGATGAGAGGCAATGATGCTGCCACAAGCCCCGCGGCAGGGATCGGCACACCTCTGAAACCCGATTGCTGTTCTGGATCTGTGTTAAACCGCGCGAGCCGGTAAGCGCCCGCGCAGGGAAATAATAATGCCGGCAGCAGAGTCCAGACAGATGTATCCAACCCTGATTCTTCACTGATATAACTGATCCGTAAAAGCTGGTAAAAGATCAGGCCCGGAGCTACGCCAAAGCTTACCACATCAGCCAGCGAATCCAATTCTTTTCCAATAGCAGATTCTGCCTTGAATAACCTTGCAACAAAGCCATCCAGAAAATCAATGATGGCCGCTATGCCAATACAGATCGAACCCCACCAAATTTTTTCTGGTAATTGCGCAATCCAGGTCCCTTCGTTCTGCGTCACCAACGTTTCGCCTGTTTGCAAAATGAAAATAATGGCAACACAACCGAAAACAAGATTAAGAAGCGTGAAAAGATTGGGAATTTGTTTCATGAATTTGAATTTTGAAAGGCGACGGTCGACCGTCCACCGCTAGACTGGTACTTACAGAGAACGGATCAATGCCCGGATCATAGCAACAAGTTTATCGTATACCTGGCATAATCGCTCAAAATAAACCTCGTTCATCAGCCTTCTCTTTTTTCCAAGCTGTAAACAACCCACAACTTCAAGAGCTGAGCGGTTTGCATACACTAAAAACCGCTTGAACTCACTCTCTGATTGCAAGGTTGAACCTTCCGTGATATTTAGAGTAACTGAATCCGCTGCGCGCTTTATCTGACTGGAAAGTATAAATAATTCATCTTTCGGAAATGTTTTTGTCAACGCATGTACTTCAACAGAGAGATCTAAAGACATTTGCCAAACTTTTAAATTTCAAATTTGAAAGACATTTCTAAAATTAGCTATCATACCATTTCATTTGTTGCTTTTTATCCATTTTTGTCCGTTGATTTACCGTCGACGGTTGACGGTCGACTCTTCATCCACGCCTCAATCTCTTCTGCCTTAATAGGAATTTTAGCCATGAGATCCTTATTGCCCGATTTGGTGATGCATACATTGTTCTCTATTCGAATGCCCATTTGTTCTTCTTCAATATAAATTCCGGGTTCCACGGTAAAGACCATCCCTGGTTTAATGGGTTCTGTTCGGGAACCGAGATCATGCACATCGAGACCTAAATGGTGGGAGATCCCGTGATATAAATATTTCCGGTACGCACGATTTTCTTTGTCTTCATTTTTAATATCTGCTTTTTTTAATAAGCCGATCTTTTGAAATAGCTGTGTGGCCTGTTCTCCTACCTTGTCTGTATAGTCGAGAATACTGATCCCGGGCTTCAAAAGGCTCTTCGCATAGTCATGCAGATGCAGGCAGGTATTATAAACCTGTTTTTGTCTTTTACTGAATCTTCCGTTCACGGGTACGGTTCGTGTCAGGTCTGCGTTATAACCTCCATATTCAGCACCAAAATCCATTAATATCAATTCACCATCCCGGCATTCTAGGTTATTGGAAACATAATGTAATATTCTGGCGCTGTCACCTCCAGCTATAATGCTGCCATAAGCGGGACCACTGGAACGCTGACTTAAAAATGAATGAAAGATCTCCGCTTCAATTTCATATTCCATCACGCCGGGACGAATGAAACCTAACAATCGTTCAAAGGTTCTATGAGTAATGTCAACAGCCTTTTGGATAACGTCTATTTCCAGGGGTGTTTTAATGGCACGCAGTTCCTTCATGATCTTTGCGCTGCGCTGGTAATGATGAAGCGGATACCTTTTCTGCATTTCCTCGGCATAGCGATAGTCCCGTACCTGAACCAGGTTTGCTTTACGGTCATTTTCGTTTGTATTGAGATAAATCGTATCCGCCTGGTGTATCCATGGCTGAAGGAGGCCTTCCAATATGTCGAGCCAAACGATCGTTTCTATTCCGGAGATTTTTTTTGCCTCATTGGCCCGCAGTCTCTTCCCATCCCATTTTTCCTTTAATTCGTTGGGCCGCACTAGCACAAGTACTTCACGGTATTTTGGATCGGGGTTATCGGGAAACAGGATAACCATTGAATCTTCCTGATTAATTCCACTCAGCCAATACAGGTCGGCATTCTGTTTAAATTTATGAATAGCATCGCCATTGGCAGGCAGTTCATCATTACTGTTAAATAGGGCAATCGCGTTCTTCTGCATTTTGAGAACAAAGCGTTGACGATTTTGAGTGAATATAGAAGGATTGAGCGGGAGATTTTTCATCGAAAAAATTGTAAGGGTGCAATTTATTCAAAATTTACCGTGATTGTTTCAAAGCATTGGCAATGAGAACAAATGAAACCATTCTTCGCTGCCAGAATGCATGAGCACCGATGGGATGTTTTCAAAACTTTACTAATAGGAGCCGTTTAACCGCTCCAACAGGCTTATTCCTTATAAAATTTATTCATTAAATTATTTTCATCTGATCCGATTCCAATTCGAAAACATTTAAAAAATACATGGGTTTTTACTTGGTTTTTAATAATTTTTCAAATTATCTTTGTCGATCAACAAACGATCGTTAGCTCATGTCGGTTCCAACTATCGCCATCCCTACTCAAAATTTAGTAAGGCTTGGTCTTCGTACCTCGCATACCATACATTATCAATTGACTTCCGATGAGCTGATTGCCGATACGCTGAGGATAGGCGAAGGTGTGTTAAATAACACGGGTGCCCTGGTGATCAATACCGGCGAGTTCACGGGTCGCAGTCCTAAGGACAAATTTATTGTGAAGGATGAAATAACCACCGACACGATTAACTGGAATGAATTCAATATTCCACTGGCAGAAAACTATTTTGATATCATCTTTAATAAGGTCACCGATTATCTTAACAAGCGGCCGGAGATCTGGGTACGCGATGCATATGCCTGTGCGGATGAACGCTACCGGTTGAACATCCGGGTGATCAATGAAAAGCCCTGGAATAATCTGTTTGCGTCCAATATGTTTATCAGACCTGTTGAGGACGAGTTGGACAGTTTTAAACCGGAATGGCATATCCTTTCTGCGCCGGGTTTGCGATTAAACCCACAGGAAGCAGGTACCCGCCAACACAATGCAGCCGTTGTCAGTTTTAAACATAAAATGATATTAATTGCTGGCACCGGGTATACAGGCGAGATCAAAAAAGGAATTTTCACGGTCCTCAATTATCTGTTGCCTCATTTGAAAGGTGTGTTGAGCATGCATTGTTCTGCTAATATGGGCGAGAATGGAGATACAGCGCTTTTCTTCGGATTGAGTGGAACAGGTAAAACAACGCTGAGTGCAGATCCCGATCGCATGCTTATTGGCGATGATGAGCATGGATGGGCCCAAAACAACATATTTAATTTTGAAGGTGGTTGTTATGCCAAGACAATAGATTTAAGCGAAGAAAAAGAACCTGACATTTTCAATGCCATCCGTTCCGGGGCATTGGTTGAGAATACTGGCTTCATTCCAGGCACGAATAGAATTGATTTTTCAAACAGTACCATCACAGAAAATACGCGGGTTTCATATCCTTTGCATTTCATCAGCAATGCGGCTGAACCTTCAATAGGCGAAATCCCGCGAAATATCTTTTTTTTAACCTGCGATGCATACGGCGTTTTACCTCCGATATCAAAATTGACGCCGGCACAGGCAATGTACCAATTCATATCGGGGTATACCGCTAAAGTTGCCGGAACTGAAACCGGAATTACTGAACCAAAATCCACGTTCAGTGCCTGCTTTGGTGCCCCTTTTTTGCCGCTTCATCCCGGCAGGTATGCGGCAATGCTGGGTGATAAGTTACGAAAGCACCAGGTAAGGGTATGGCTGGTCAATACGGGATGGACTGGCGGTCCGTATGGAATTGGAAGCAGAATGAAATTATCATACACACGCGCAATGATCGCGGCAGCTTTAGAAGGGCAATTAGAAAATGTAGACCTTGAAACCGACCAGGTATTCGGCTTTCAAATCCCCACCAGTTGTCCGAATGTGCCATCCTCCATCCTTGCGCCCCGCAACACATGGGCAGATAAAAGGGCTTATGAAGAAAAAGCCATAGTCCTGGCCAAACAATTCATTAAAAATTTTGATCAATATGCTGAAGGCGTTTCTAAGGAAATACTCGAGGCAGCCCCCAGAGTTCAATTCACCTAAGGTCTCAGCGATGGTTTGCCATACTCCACCAGCAGGTGGAGTTTTTTTTTAAGTATTAAGAAATCATTTGAAATTGCAAGCCAACCTTTGCGTTGTAAAAACCATTTATTCAAGTATGATACAATATATCATTTCCATTACCTTATCAATGCTGCTTTCTACAACCCAGGCGAACCTGATAGAATGGAGTGCAGATCGAAAATTAACATGGAAAGATTTCAAAGCCTCGCCTGATAAAAATTCAACCAATGCAGCTTTAACAAGCAGTAGCATTAATATTGAATTTGGATTCAGCAATTCGGGTTTAAAACACAATATCAAATGTCGTTTTGATCAAAATCTATCCTGGGGCAGAATTAAAAATGACTATATCCTCGCTCATGAACAAGGCCATTTCGATATTGCTGAAATTCATGCACGTAAGCTTCATAAGGCTTTAAAAACCTATAAATTTAATAGTCGTACGGTGAGTAAAGACGTAAACGGCATTTACGTTGGTATTATGAAAGAGCACCATAGCTACCAAAGCCTTTACGACGCCGAAACGGATTTTTCGAGAAATCCTGAAAAACAAAACTATTGGCATGATAAGATCGGGCAAACCTTGGATAGCCTTCAAAATTTTGCAAATTATCAGTAATGTCATCGCTTTTGAATTACCGCATTTGTTCTCTGCAGCAATAACTCCATGTAACCCTTTGCGTTCTTTGTGTGTAATTTCCAAGATCAAAGACTGTTGCTAAAAAGAAATCTTTAGACCTATCAGAGCAATCCCAATAAATTCATAGTAGAACTATTCTAAAAAAGACCATACAATTGTGAGTCTATTTTGCGAATTATTTCGCCCAGGTGTTCTTCATTTTCTCCAAATTTATTTTTATCTATATCGATTACTAATAAGGGACCTTCCTTATAATGTTCGATCCATTTATTGTAAAAATCATTAAGGCGCTTCAGGTAATCGAGTCTTATATTTTCTTCATACTCCCTGCCACGTTTTTGAATTTGTGCAACAAGGGTAGGCACTGATGCTTTGAGATAGATCAATAAATCCGGCGGTTGGACCATCGTTTTCAATGTTTCGAAAAACTGAAAATAATTATCGAAGTCCCTTTTTCCCATTAAACCCATTTCATGAAGGTTCGGCGCAAAAATATGTGCATCTTCATAAATTGTTCTATCCTGTACCACTGTTTCGGTTCCACGCTGAATCTCCAGTAACTGATTCAAACGGTTATTAAGAAAGTAGATCTGCAGATTGAAACTCCATCTTGGCATATCGTCATAAAAATCGAACAGGTATGGATTGTGGTCAACATCCTCAAACTGGGGGATCCAGCGATAATGCTTGCTTAATAATTCAGTAAGTGTTGTTTTACCGGCACCGATATTTCCTGCTACTGCTATATGCTTTGGTTTTTTATTCTTTGCCATGTAAGAGTGTCTGTTTTCAGGATTCAATGGTCAATTTATATATAAGTAACGGTAAATCGGCGATTCGGCCGTAATATATCAGTAATTCAATCCCATTGCCTGCCTTACCAATTCCATGGTTGCCCCAGCGCTTTTACGTGCTTTTTCTGCACCCTGCTCCATGATCCGCTTAAGAAATTGTTCATCATTGCGAATGCTTTCAGCCCGCTCCCTGATAGGGCTTACGAATTTTACCATGTCTTCCGCTAACTGCTTCTTCATATCTCCATAGCGGATAGTGCAGTTATTAAAATCGGCCTCAAACTTTTCTATTGTGTTCTTTTCACTCACAAGGAACATCAGTAAAAAAAGATTTTCAATATAGTCCGGCTTTTCTGTATTGGTAGGGGTGGGACCGCTATCTGTTTTTGCCTTCATTATTTTTCTGCGAATCAACTCATCATCATCTGAAAGGTAAATGGTAGCATACTGGTTTTCGCTTTTGCTCATTTTACCGGTCCCGTCGAGCCCGGGAACTTTAATAAGATCTTCTCCGAAATTAAATGCATACGGTTCAGGGAAAATTTCTCCATACCTATGATTGAAACGGTTGACAAAATTGCGGGCCATTTCAAGGTGCTGTTCCTGGTCTTTGCCAACAGGAACCAATGAAGCCCGATGAAGAAGAATATCTGCAGTCTGTAATACCGGGTAAGTCAGCAATCCGGCGTTTACATTATTGGGGTGTAAACGCACCTTGTCCTTAAAAGTGGTGGTTTTTTCAAGCTCGCCCTTATAAGCAAGCATATTTAGCAGCAGATATAATTCCGATGTTTCAGGAACATGGCTTTGACAATAAAGTGCCGCCTGGTTAGGATCCAATCCACAAGCAATGTTCTCTGCCAATACCCGGTGTACATTTATCTTTAATTCTTTTGTTTCCGGATGGGTGGTTAATGAATGAAGATCTGCCACCATAAAGTAACATTCATATTCATCCTGCATGCGAACATAATTGCGTATGGCACCGAAGTAATTACCGAGATGCAGGAAACCGGTGGAGCGGATTCCACTCATTACAATCTTCTTATTTCCACTTTTTTCCATAAGGACGGCGAAGATATGAATAGTTTGCAGTTTTCAGTTGGTAGTTGACCGTCTTCCAATTGGCAAATTACAATGACAATAAATAGCTCAGCTTCCAGTCGATTTGATGAAACTTTCACTCCAAATTGCCAACTGAAAACTGAAAACTGGCCTTCTGTCCAAAACATGCTAAGATTAGGTCCCAAACAATTATTTTTGTTTCTATGGAAGTAAATGATGCGATGATCGAAAATCTTGCAAGCCTGGCAAGACTCCATTTCAATGAGGAAGAAAAAAAAGAAATAAAGTCTGATCTGCAACGAATGATTGCATTTATCGACAAACTCAACGAACTCAACACGGAAGGCGTACAACCTGTATTGCATATGAGCGATGAAATCAACATATTTCGTGAAGATGAGATACAGGGATCTATCAGTCGTGAAGATGGATTGAAAAATGCCCCGGAAACGGATGGTGTTTTTTTTAAGGTGCCTAAAGTGATAAAAAAATAAGTACGATGTACGAAGTACGAGGTACGAAGTACAAGGTGAAAAGTGAAAAGGAAGTGCAATGAATAAGAGAGTGTAAAATAATGAAGGGCAGAAGGGTATTTTATTGAATTCTATTCAAAATTCTTACCTCCGTACTTCGTACCTCGTACCTCGTACCTCGTACTTCGTACCTCGTACTTTGCATTTCTTAACCTGTAACATAAAAATCAAACATGCCTCCCATTATACGTCTCGAAGATATTCGCAAAAGTTATTTTATGGGGAAACAGGCCATCTCGGTATTGAAGGGTATCGATCTCACTATTCAGAAAAATGAATATGTAGCGCTAATGGGACCTTCAGGTTCAGGAAAGAGCACATTGATGAATATCCTCGGATGCCTGGATTCACCAACTGCCGGTACTTATATATTAAATGGACATGACGTAAGTAAGATGGTCGACGATGCGTTGGCCGATATCAGAAACAAAGAGATCGGCTTTGTATTTCAACAATTCAACCTGTTGCCAAGGCTAACCGCTTTGGAAAATGTAGCACTTCCACTTGTATATGCCGGCATGGCAAAGAAATTGCGAACGGAGGTAGCCATGGACGTTGTAAAAAAAGTAGGTCTTGAAGACAGAAGTCACCATAAACCAAATGAATTGTCTGGTGGCCAATGCCAGCGGGTGGCGATTGCCAGGGCGCTGGTCAATAATCCTTCGCTCATACTTGCCGATGAACCTACGGGAAACCTTGATTCAAAAACATCTGTTGAAATTATGGAGATCTTTAATAAGATCCATGATGGCGGAAATACTGTTGTGCTAGTAACGCATGAAGAAGATATTGCCAATTACGCCAGAAGAGTAGTGCGATTAAGAGATGGCATGATTGAATCAGATAAGAGCAGAGCAGAAATTTCCCTGCATGCGTGATAAGTCTAAAGAATACAGAATACAGGATACAAAATAGAAAAATGCCGAGAGGCAGTTGGTTCCGTACTAAACTTCTGTATTCTGTACCAACACATAACTCATAAGAAATGGCTATAAAAATCTACACTAAAACCGGCGATAAAGGAAAAACTTCTCTCATCGGTGGAACCAAAGTTGCCAAAAGTGATATCCGGATCGATTCGTATGGCACCGTTGACGAACTTAACTCTTATGTTGGATTACTGGGCGATCATTTCCAGCACGTGCAGACGAAAACCGCACTCAAGGAGATCCAGGACCGTTTATTTACGATCGGTTCATCTCTCGCATGCGATCCTGAAAAGGAACCGCTTTTAAAGATCCCTGATCTGAAGGAAGAGGACATTCAATGGCTGGAGAAGGAAATTGACGATATGAATGCGGTGTTAGTGCCCATGAAATCTTTCATACTGCCTGGTGGCCATGTAAGCATTTCCACTGCTCATATTGTACGGTGCATATGCAGAAGAGCCGAAAGAAAATGTGTAAATATGATGGAGCAGGGTTTATTTGTTGAACCATTGGTGATCAAATTCCTAAACAGGTTGAGCGACTATCTTTTTATACTTGCAAGATTTATTGCTCATGAACTGGAAATTGAGGAGGTAGCCTGGAAACCGCGAATTAATTAGCCGAAGTGAAAACGATTAGCCAATGTGAAGATTAGCAAATTAGCCAATGAATACAATAATTCATACCTTGCGAATCCTAAACTTTTGTTGGCTAATCGGCTAATCGTTAAATTATCTTCCCATCCTTCATATGCAATATCCTGTCGCTCATCTGGGCTAGTTCTTCGTTGTGGGTTACGATCAGGAATGTTTGATTAAATTGTTTACGCAAGTCAAAAAACAATTGGTGCAGTTCTTTTGCATTGGCTGAGTCGAGATTACCGGTCGGCTCGTCGGCGAAAATGATTTTTGGATTATTGATCAATGCCCGGGCAACGGCTACCCGTTGTTGTTCACCACCTGATAGAGCACCAGGTTTATTATCCAATCGCTGACCGAGGCCAAGGGTTTTTAAAATTTCGATGGCCCGCTCATTCACTTCTTTCTTTTTGCGGCCAGCCATCCAGCCGGGAATACTGACATTTTCCAAAGCAGTAAATTCCGGCAACAAATGATGGAATTGAAAAACAAAACCGATGTGTTGGTTACGAAATGCGGCCACCTCTTTATCGTGTAAAAAATTAATTTTTTGCTGATCAATAAAAACTTCACCCTTGCCCGGATGATCAAGCGTACCCAAAATATGCAGCAGGGTACTTTTACCGGAACCCGATGGTCCAACGATGCTGGCGATCTCTCCCGGTTTAATGTCTATATCCACACCCTTCAAAACCCATAGCTGACCGTAATATTTATGTATGTCCCTGGCTTTTAGAATCATGGTTCTGGCATTGAAAAATCGTGTCAAGATACTACAAACCAACGGCTTCTATGGTATAACTGTATACGGGCGCCGATATTTAAAAAAAACTTCTTGCCATCTTTAAAAGATAGATTTGGTTTTTTCACGAAGAAAGTTACTTTTGCGAAAATTAAACGGGTTACCCATGTTCTGGACACTAGAATTAGCATCATACCTTGAAGACGCTCCCTGGCCCGCCACGAAAGATGAATTAATCGATTATTCGATCCGTAGCGGTGCGCCCATTGAAGTAGTAGAAAATTTACAGGAACTCGAAGACGAAGGAGAAATTTATGAAGGCATAGATGATATCTGGCCCGATTATCCAAGTCAGGAAGATTTCTTCTTCAATGAAGATGAATATTAAAATTTGTATTTAACAAATAAAAAACCGCCTCTGCCAAGGCGGTTTTTTTTTACGCGAATGGAGGCTAATGAGAACGCTAATTTTTTAATGATAAGTGCGGTTTTGCCACGGATTACACGAATCAGCACCGATTAAATCCGTGGTAATTCGTGTAATCCGTGGCAAATGCCGAATTGGGAATTCCCGGCATGCACATCAGCTCCAGTCTTATTTCGTCTTCAAAATTCAAAAATAAGATTCAAACTGTTTCTTTGGCTTGATGTATTTTTTGCCGGCGGCAACAGAAAAGTACCGGCAATAAAAATCCTTCATCTGCTCAAGATCCTTCACCCAGATAGCGATGTACTGGATTTTCATAGATCAATTTATCAGGATATGCGTCGAGTTTTGGTGGCATGATCTATACGCCGATAAAGCAATGAATACCACGATATGGCAGGCATTCCTTCACAAATTCCGCTTAAAAGTCATTTTGAAATATAACAACAGTAACGATAAAGAAAGTATAATTGAATTGGCAAGTATAATGGCAAAATCATCCTTGACGATCCCATATACCAACCAGGTAGAGACATTTGCCAGTAATATAAAGATCATCCATACTGAAAGATCGCCGGTTGATTTTGTCTGCCAGGCCTTGTACACCTGCGGTACAAAAGTAATTGCTGATAAAAATGCGCCGAAAAGTCCAAGTCCGTCAATCCACTCCATAATCTTATTTTTCCATTTGATTAATAACGGCTTCTGTAACACCGGTGAATGAAAATCCACCGTCATGAAACAGGTTCTGCATGGTGACCATACGTGTAAGATCGCTGAACATGGTTACACAGTAATCAGCGCATTGATCTCCGGTAGCATTTCCGAGCGGGCTCATTTTTTCTGCATAAGAAATAAATCCATCAAAGCCTTTCACTCCGCTTCCAGCAGTTGTTTTAGTAGGTGATTGGGAAATGGTATTCACCCGCACTTTTTTGCGAACACCATAATGGTATCCGAAACTCCTGGCTACACTTTCCAGCAATGCCTTGGCGTCGGCCATCTCATTGTAATCCGGAAACACCCTTTGTGCCGCAATGTAAGTAAGCGCTACAACACTTCCCCAATCATTCAACGCATCCATTTCCCATGCCGTACGTAAAACGCGATGCAGTGACATAGATGAGATATCAAGACTTTTCTGGTTAAAGCCATAATCGATTTCAGTGTAGTGTTTTCCTTTACGGACATTTAAGCTCATGCCGATGGAGTGAAGAATAAAATCAATTCCACCGCCAAAATGTTTCATGGACTCTTCAAGTAATTTCCTGAGATCATCCATATTCACAACATCAGCTCCTATTACAGGTGCATTTACGGCATCAGCCAATTTCTTAATTTCTCCCATACGTAAAGCTACCGGTGCATTTGACAATACCAGTTGAGCACCTTCCTCGTGACAACGCAGGGCAGTACGCCAGGCGATCGATTTTTCATCCAAAGCTCCAAAAATGATTCCTTTCTTTCCTTGTAGCAGGTTATACGCCATAGCTGATTATTTTGAGGGCATAAAAATAAGGAGTTATTGTTTGAGCGGCCAAACAAACCTTAAAAGAATCCAGCTCACCAAAATGGTATATGCAAATGTTATTAGCAGCAAAAGGATGAGATACAAGATCAAATGTCTGAATGACCTTTTAGGTTGAAGTGTTTTAAGAAGCAACTGATTGATAAAAACAGCAGGTATAATGGCAAGCAATAAGAATAAAATAAAATTCTTGTATGATGTCATACAGTTTTAATTCATCACCATTTCGCGGGCGTTCTCCAATGCTGCAGCAGTGGGTTTTTCGCCGCTAAGCATTTTGGCAATAGCGGTAATGCGCTCATCCCGCGTAAGCAAACGGATACTTGTTTTGATCGCCTCGTCCCTGATCTCTTTGTACACAAAGAAATGGGCGTCTGCCTTTCCGGCGATCTGAGGCTGGTGCGTAATGGAAATGACCTGGCGGCTGAACGCAAGCTCTTTCATGATAATACCCACCTGTTTTGCTGCCTCACCTGAAATACCGGTATCAATTTCATCGAAGATCATGGTGGGAAGGTCAATGGATTGAGCAACCAATGATTTTATGGAAAGCATTAACCTGCTTAATTCTCCACCCGATGCTACTTTACGGATCGGCTCAAAACGATTGCTTTTATTCGCATCAAATAAAAAATCAATTGCATCCGTGCCATGAAGCTGAAGCTTCTGCTGATCATCCATATCAACCTTCAATCTTGCATTCGGCATACCCACTTTTATAAGCAACTGATTCACCTTTTCCTGCAGGGGCTTGATTTGTTTTTTTCGCTTTTCTGAAAGCATTGCACCCAGTTGCCCGGCTTCTTTCAACAGAATATCTGTCTCCTTTTGTTTACCGATTATTGCTTCGTCAATATTCAACACTGCCTGCAGCTTTTTCTCCAGCGAATTTTGAATGGCCAGTAATTCATTGGTTGTTTGCACGCCATGCTTTTTCAGCAATTTATACCCTGTAGAAACTCTTTCATTCAGCCGTTCAATCTGTTTTGGATCATGATTCACATGGTCATTGATGCGGTCTACTTCATCAGCAATGTCCTGCAATTCTATTTGGGCCGATTGCATACGTTTTAAAATTTCTTCCAGATGAGGGTGAAAAGCAGAAACAGGCGACATTTGATGCTGAAGTGATTTTAGCTGTTGAACTATTGGCTGGTCACTTTCATTGAGTTCATACGATACTTTGGATAAAACAGTTTTGATTCCTTCAGCATTACCCAGCAGTTTCAATTCGGCATCCGTTTCCTCCAATTCATTTTCTTTAAAAGAAGTTTCTTCTAATTCATCAAATAAAAATTTATTGTAGTCATATTCTTTTGTGAAGACGTTTTTCTGTTGCAACAGTTCATCCAATTCCTTCGCTGAATGCTGCCATCGGCTAAAAAAGCTTTGATACTGTTGCAGTAAGCCCGCATTGCCTGCCAGTGCATCAAGTACTTCACGTTGAAAATCGGATTGACCAAGGGACAGCGTATCGAATTGACGATGCAGATCGACCAGCATAGAACTTAATATCCGCAATTGGTCAAGATTCACCGGTGTATCATTTACAAAAGCCCTGGATTTACCGTTCGTATTTATTTCCCTGCGGATCACTACTTCTTCATCGGCATCCAGGTCATTTTCCTTCAGAAAAATTTTTACTTCCTGTTTTTGATCAGTAGAAAATGCTCCTTCCACAAAACATTTTTTATCGCGATTCATCAACACATTCGTATCGGCCCGGTCTCCAAGAATAAGTGATAATGCTCCCATGAGAATGGATTTCCCAGCCCCCGTTTCACCCGTTATAACATTCAGCTTTGCAGAAAAATCAATTTCTATTTCGTCAATGATCGCGTAATTCTGTATATAAAGTTTTTTAAGCATGCGCGGAATAAGTACGAAATAAGAAGTATGAAATACGAAGTACGAAATTTGGAAGGCCAATACCAAAAAAATGTATCCCCAAAGAAATGTACGATGTTTGATGTGGGATGTTTGATGTATACGGCTGTAAAGTGAACTGTGTCGGAAAATAATTTCTCCTATGTTCTTTCTATGTTACTATGATTCTATGTGGTAAAAAATCTTGCACAGTTTTGAAACTGCCCCATGCGCAGGTAATTTACCACATAGAATCATAGTAACATAGAAAGAACATAGAATTCTTAAAAACGCTTTATAAAGTTGATACATCGCACATATTACATCGCACCTATTCCCTACATCGTTCAATGCCCGCCTTGGCTCGTTGATCAAGTGAATTCTTAAAATCATGATCTTTCATTTTCAGACAGCGATCGAACCAGGCAGCAGCAGTTATGTTATCGCCTCTCTTTTCATATATGTACCCTATCTGCAGGGCAGCCCTGGCGGCATAATGTTCCTTACGGTCTTTTCCCAGAATTACAGACTGCTTATAAAAATCAATTGCTTCAGGATCGCGGTCCATGTCATCGTAAATTCTTCCAACCCTGTATGCAAATTCAAGTTTATCCTCAACCGCAATAAAGTCGGTGATTTTTTTCCCATACAATAAACGCAGGGCCTCCGCATGATATCCGCCATCATTTAATAATCGGGCCTGTAACAATAATTTATGGGGCCATCTACTCGTTTTTGCTTCCTTCAATGCCTGTTGGTCAGCATCCGTTTCGGTACTGCCTTTCGAAAGAATCTGGTTCCTGTAATAATTTGCCTGGGCCTGGTTACCCATGAGGTAATAGTGCCAGCTTAATTTTTGCAAAGCATCTTTCAAATAGAATTTGCCTTTGAAATGCTGTATAAACTTTTCAAAGTACTTTCCCGCATCAGGTTCCAGGTGATTAATGGCTATGTATCCCATTTCAAGGTCCCATGCCGGCGTTGACAAATATTCAGTACCCGTGTTGCGTTCAAGGATGATACGCCTGGCATCTTCTGACTCTTGATTATTGATTCTTAGGTTTACTGCGAGATAAGTAAGCAGGTGATTGTTTCGTGTATCGAGTTTTTCCTGCCTGATGTATTCAAACACTCCTTCCTTATCATTCTCCATATAAAATTTCAGGTAGAGGTAATAAAAAGCGGCTTCTTCATGAAAAACCAGCGATAAAGGATTTCTGCTTTCTAAAAACGAACGCAAACGCTCCATACCTGTTTTAATGCTCCCTTTCAACCCAAAAAGATTGCTCAGCCACTTATACCCATCGGGAATGGTGCCTATAGCAACCTGCATGGCCCCGTTATAAACAAGGTTTGGTGTAAAGGAAGGAAATGATGTCATATTTTCCTTGATCTGAAGATAGGCCCTGCGAAGTTGCCAGCCTGCATCCCATGTATAGCCAAACTTGATACGCACTGCCGCCCATTGAAAATGCATGACAGATTTTGTAAAAAGGTAATAAGGAGATTTTTCTGATCCCTTATCCATTTGTTTAAGGCGTTGATCAAGGTTGCCAATACGCTTTTTATATTCTATAGGGTCTTCATTAAAGAAAAGCACAAAGAAATCAATATAATTTTCGAGAAAGTAAGGAATGAGATTCTCAGGATGAATTCTTTTTTCTTCATCGAGCAATGACTGACCATTTTTTAATTTCAGCTGAATAATTTCCTTATAAGCCTGCTGGCACTTAACATTAAAATCAAATTCCTGTGCCGTTGCCAGATTGGAAGGGCAAAAGAAGAGAGCAAAAATAAATGATACTAAGAATTGATTGAACAAAGGCCGGGTTGAGCAGATTTTGGGTAAAGGGAAAGATAAACCCAAACAGGAAACAGAGGCAGGCATTATCCGGAGCTTCATGGATGCAAGATAGCTTGGTTCGACTTCACTCATGGTTCGACTTCGCTCATGGTTCGACTTCGCTCACCACGTACTTCGCTCACATTCATGGTTCGACTTCGCTCACCACGTTCGCTCACCACCTCACTTCACATCTACCGTGTCGAACAAATCTCTGTCTACCAATATGCGGCCGCAGTTTTCACAAACAATGATCTTTTTGCGTTGTTTGATCTCACTCTGCCGTTGTGGGGGAATAGCATTGAAGCAACCGCCACAGGCATCACGCTCAACCGGCACTACCGATAATCCATTGCGGTAATTGGTTCGTATCCGATCATAAGAATGGAGCAGGCGGGCTTCTACTTTTTCACGGGAAGCTGCCGATAAGGTATGAAAATGTTTTTCTTCTTTTTCTGTTGAGGCAATGATCTTTTCAAGCTCTCCCTTTTTTGTATTAAGTACGGCTTCTTTAGCGGCAAGATTTTTTTTCGCTTTTTCCAGTATCTGTACCTTCTCTGCAATTTCCTCGTTGGCATCCTTAATATGCTTCTCGGCCAGCTTCATTTCAAGCTGCTGCATTTCCATTTCTTTATTGATCGCCTCAAACTCCCGGCTATTCTTTACATTCTCACTTTGCTTCTCATACTTTTTTGCCAATGCCTCCGCCTCTTTGATCGCATTCTTTTTCTGATTGATAAATTCCTGGATCCCGTTGATCTCTTCTTCAATACGCGTGTGACGTGCATGCAGACCGGTAATCTCATCTTCGAGGTCGCTCACTTCCATGGGCAATTCACCTTTCAGAATCTGGATCTCATCAATTTTTGATTCTATTTTCTGAAGGGAAACAAGAGAGGATAATTTTTCCTCTACTGAATATTCTTTAACGTTCGCCATAGTTTAGAAATAATAATGAACCGGATTGGTTTGTATATCCGATTTAAGGACGGCAAAGGTAGGGAATTTTTTGTGCAAAATTTCAGCCAAAAGATCGGTCGTGAACTGCTCACTTTCATAATGACCGATATCGCAAAGCAGCATTTTTCCATCGGCATCAAAGAACTCGTGGTATTTTATATCTGCAGTGATATAAACGTCGGCATGATGAGCTAAGGCTTTGGAAACCAAAAAACTACCTGCCCCGCCACAGATCGCTATTTTTTTCACCGGCCTGTTTATAAACGGAGTATGCCTGATCAATGGGAGTTTAAATTGTTGTTTTACCAGCTGTAAAAAGGTTGTTTCGGCCATTTCCTCCTGTAAGTCTCCCATCATTCCTCCTCCCAGTCCGGGATGTTGATTGGATAGGTCAACAACATCGTAAGCCACTTCTTCATAGGGGTGAGCATCTTTTAAGGCATTTACAACCGGTTGCTGCAAATGCGCCGGGATAACCACTTCCAGTTTTAATTCTTTTTCATAATGCCTTTTGCCTTTCTCTCCAACAAAGGGATCTGTTTTTTCATTGCCTTTGAATGTGCCGGTACCTTCGGCATCAAAGCTACATTCACTGTAATTTCCAATATTTCCCGCCCCGGCATCAAAAATCGCCCTCCGTACAGCTTCAACATGATCAACGGGAACAAACGTAAAAAGCTTTTTTAAGCTTGCAGGTTTTGGACACAGGATACGCCTGTTGAGCAATCCCAATTGATCAGCTATTCTGCCGTTTACACCCTCGATAATATTGTCAAGGTTGGTATGGATGGCATATACGGCGATATCATTTTTAATCGCCGTGATAACGGCTCTTTCTACATAGTTTTTACCGTTGATCTTTTTTAATCCGTTGAATATAATCGGATGATGTGCTACAATGAGATTACATTGTTTTGTCATGGCATCCTGTATCACCTCGTCTGTCGCATCCAGCGAGCAAAGAATTCCTTTACAATCCCAATCCGCACTGCCGGTTAGCAAACCCGCATTATCATACAGTTCCTGGTAAGAAGATGGTGCGATTGACTCCAGGTATTCGATAACAGCAGCAATTTTCATTTTTACTATGAATATTCTCAAAGATAGTTTTTATCATTATGTGGCATAGGCGGTATCACATTTGCATGGTTAGGGACAAACAGGCTGAAATATGATTGAAACCTGGATCGGTTGTTCGGGATTTCATTACAAAGAATGGAAAGAGATTTTTTATCCTGCAGGATTGCCTCAAAATAGATGGTTCGAGTACTATAGCCGTCAATTCAACACACTCGAGCTGAACACAACCTTTTACCGGTTTCCGCGGTTGAGTTTCTTACAGAACTGGTACAACAAAAGCCCGGAGCTGTACCGATTTTCTGCAAAGGCACCCAGACTTATCACGCACTACAAGCAATTCAATGATTCGAAAAGGATGCTTTCAGATTTTTATGGCACCTGTCGCGAAGGATTGGGTAATAAACTCGGGTGTATTCTTTTTCAATTACCTGACCGGATCAGGTTTTCAGATGAAATGCTGGACCGCATCATCGAACATATGGATCCGGCTTTTACCAATGTGATTGAATTCAGACATGCCGCCTGGTGGCAAAATAAAGTGTACCGGAAACTGGCCATGCATGGTATTCATTTTTGCAGCATCAGCTACCCCGGCCTGCCGGAAAAGCTGGTTCAAAGCAGCTCACTGGTGTATTACCGTTTTCATGGCATACCCCGTCTTTATAAGTCATGTTATAAAAAACATACTGTAATAAATATGGGAGAGCAGCTATTGAAGAATAAAAAAAACCAACAGGCCTTCATTTATTTTAATAATACATGGGGTACCGGGGCATTGCGTAATGCCAGGCAGTTACTTTCTTACCTGCATCGATCGCAGAACAAAAATTAAATTTCATTACAAAAAACACCGTAACTTTTCCCCGTTTTTTCGCCATTCTCACTCCATTATATTTAACTAAATAAAACTATTATGAAAAAGCTACTGCTGTTTTTACCTATTGCTTTGATGTTGAGTTTTTCAGTAAGCGATAGCACACTTACAAAGAAAGAACGAAAATTTGCGAAGGATCATTTAAAAGAAACAAAAAAAGATCTTGTTAAAACAGTAGAGGGACTTAGTCAGGCGCAATTGTCTTTTAAAGTCGATTCTTCGAGATGGTCGGTTGAAGATTGTGTTAAGCATATTGCAATGGCAGAAATGGGATTATGGAAGGCGGTGCAAGATGGATTGTCACAGCCACCCAATCCCGAAAAACGTGCAGAAATAAAAATGACCGATGAACAAATGGTGAAAGGTATTCAGGACCGCAGTTCAAAATTTCAGGCACCGGAGACCTTGCAACCAAAGAATACTCCTTTTAAATCCACGGCTGAAGCGCTGAGTTCATTCAAAGAAAGCCGCACGAAGCTGATATCTTATATCGACGATACCCAGGAAGACCTCCGTAATCATGTGATCAATTTTCCTGTTGGCATGATGGATGCGTACCAGATGGTTTTGCTAATATCTGCTCACAGTAACCGCCATACACAACAAATTAAAGAAGTAATGGCCGATCCAAATTTTCCAAAACAATAATTTTTGCCACGGATTCTTCGACAGGCTCAGAACACGGATTAAAAAATCCGTGCTAATCCGTGTTCTGAGCCTGTCGAAGAATCCGTGGCCATAAACTAAACATTCATTTATGGGATTTGATCAATACCACGAACCGGCTTCGGAGCTTTCGCAAGAGACCAGGACCTTTGCCCGCATGATAAAATCAATGATCGAAGAAGCTGAAGCGATTGATTGGTACGAACAGAGAATATCAGTTGAAAAAGACAAAGAAGCCAAGGCTATTATGGAGAATACGCAGAAGGAAGAGTTCATTCATTTTGCCATGGACCTTGAATTTTTATTAAGGAAAAAAAAGACATGGAAAATCATTATGAAGAATGTCTTATTCAAGCCCGGTGACATTATTGAAAATGGGGAAAAGGCAGAGCATGAGGTGGAAGATTGAGTGGCAAAAAGATTCTCGACTTCGCTCGATCTTTCGATGGTTCGACTTCGCTCACCACTCACTACTCACCACTTATTTCCAAAATCCTACCAGTTGAAAAGGCGCCCAATAGTAAGGGTCGCTGTAACCTTGCTTCCTGCTGAGAAATAGCTGGGCATTCTGCAATGCTGCAACCTTATCCATCGTTTTCATATTGTCGTAAAACTTTTCCATAAGAAGACTGGTGGCCTTGTCGTCGACCTGCCAAAGCGTTGCGATCACGGTAGAAACGCCCATTTCGATAAATGCTGAGGCAGTGCTGATCGGCCACCCCTCTGCCACTTCGCGGATAACAGCTGTTTCGCAAGCCGATAGAGTAATCAACCTGAAATGATCGATATCAGTCATTTCCTGTATTTGGGAAATAGTCAATTTACCGTCATCCCCTGTTGAAGGATCCGAGGCAAGCACCAGGTAAGAATTACTGGCATTGGTGTAATCGAGAATACCGTGGGTGGCCAGGTGAAGAACATTGAATCCACCTTGCTTTTCCAATACATTTTTGCGGGTTGCCTGTTCGCGAACATATAATACGGAGCTTGTATATTTTGCATGGAGCAGGTTTACTTCCGTTTCCGCATGCTTAAGGCTTTTGTCTGCATTGCCCACCGCAACCATTTTCATCTCGCCCATTTGCTCGCCCCCATTTGTAACCGTTGATATCTTGTTCACGTAAAACAGTTGCTTTTCCTCCCCGAAATAAATCGGCTTGCCACTTACCTGGTGTACCAACGCATCAAAAGGAATGAATGACAGGAACCCGCTTGGCACTAAAGCAACTCTTGCCTTAGTTGCAATAGCCGGCATGACCGGAGCAACCAGAATATCATACAATTCAGCGGCTAATTCATGGCGATTTTCATCTGCAGTGGCAGACCTGGTTTTATCGGCACCCACTTTGCCACCCCTACGCTCATCGGCAGATGTGAGAGATGTACGGGCATTTAATTTATAAAAAGCACTTATCTTATCTTCAAGCCGTTTTCGATCGATAGGGATGTCTTTGATGAAGATCGTATCCTTCATCACAACAAAAAGACTGATCTCTTTTTCCGTTACCAAATAACTGATCACAGCTACATCCGAGGGTATCCTTCGACGCTGTTCCATGAATTCATCCGGATCAACTGTTTTGAAAGCCTGCAAATTCGGATAACGTGTTTTTAAATCTTTCACATATGCCTTGTACTGATTAGAGGCTATAGAACGCATTTCTTCCAGCTTTCCTATTTTTTCTTTGTGTTGCAGATTTTCAGGCTTTGATTTTTCTTCAAGGATCTCTTTTTCATAGGTAGCCTCCTTGCTCCTCAGCTCTTTTTCTTTTGATACAGCTTCATTGGTGGCTGCATCGGCGTGCGTTAGATCACCTGCGTTCATTCTTAGCTTAACATTTTCTGTATTCGCCTTCTCCATATAAACCAGGGCATCTTCAACCCTGCCAAGTTTCTTTAAATACACCACCATTTTCTGGTATAAGCCAACAATGCTTTCACCACTGGCGAATATTTTTTTTGCTTCTTCACCCCCAGTCAGTTTTGATTTTATTTCTTCAACCACCGCTATTGCGGTTTTTAAATGTTCAATCGCTTCATCATTTTTGCCCTGCTTTATTTTTATATCACCAAGGGTTGAATGAGCTTTCCATAGAAAATTCTTAAATCCAGTTTCCTTTGACAACCGGATGCTCTCCTGCAATTTTTGTTCTGCTATTTCAACCCGGTTGTCATCATATAGCAATTGCGCCCAGGTTGCAAGCAATTCTATCATGGCTGTTTTCTCACCTGTACGCCTTATCATTGTGTCAGCTACTCTAAAATGCTCTTCGGCTGTTTTTATGTCTTTCGTGATCGTTTTCAAACGTGCCAGCACAAGACTGGTCTGATAAACCTGGCGAAAATTATTTTGTTTTTTTGCCATCGCCAAAGACTCGCCAAGCCATTTGTCTGCATCGATGTATTTCTTTTGTTCAAGATATACTTCTCCGAAATTTCCTTTTAACAATGCCATAAATGAGGGGTCATCATTATGAACCTGCAATAAACTCATGGTTTGCCTGAACTGATCCATTGCCTTTTCGTAATTGCCCTGGTGATAATAGATGGTACCAATATTGTTAACGGTGGTTGCCTGTGGCTTTGTGAGCTGCAATTTTTTGTAAATGCTATCGGCCTGCCCGTAATAATTGATTGCCATTTCAAATTCACTTTGGCGATTGCGCACATTTCCCATATCTACATATACCGAAGCAATTCCCCACGGATTATCATTTTGCTGGTATATTTTAAGGATGTCTCTATATCTGTCTAACGATTCGTTGAAATTTCCCTGTAAATACAGCAGTGTGCTTATTCCTGAATTGGCCGAGGCAATGGTATAATTGTTATTGATCTCTTTGCCGATCACTAATGCTTTTTCAAAAGATTCCCGCCCGGCATCGAAATCTCCGCGGTAATTATAATAATATCCATAATTGATATCCATATCCGCCTCCCCTTTCTTATCGCCAAGTTTTTTATACATTGTCAATGCCTGGTCGTAGTAGTGTTTTGCACTGTCATAGATATTCAGGTAGCTATACAATGAGCCTATATTTTGCTGGCAGTATGCGAGGTTCGTTTCGCTGTTTGTTTCAATGGCTAATTTTGTGGCCATTTGCATTTGTGAAATGGCTTCGGCATATTTTTCATGTAAAAATTGAGTCACCAACGCATGGTTGATATAGCTATACATAAGCCCGGAACGATCTTTAATTTCCTTTTGTATTGCCATTGCCTGCAGATAATTTTCATCGGCCTTCGCGAAATTTTTATCCTGGTAATACGTGTTCCCGATAGAACTAAGCACATCTGCTTCCTTGTTCCTGAGCTTCATGGTGCGATATACCTGCAGCGCTTCTAAAAAATATTTAATGGCATTTATATTATCCTTCACCGTGTAATGATCCGATCCCATATCCTGCAGTAAACCTGCATACTCTTCTTTATCATCAACCAATTTATAGAGCCCAAGCGCCATTTTATATGCTTCAGAACTTTTTTGAGGATTGCCGCTTTCCCTATATAAACCCGCCAGCTTTTTCCAGCTATATGCCTGTCCTTTTTTATCGTCGACTTCCTGTCGCATTTTCAGTGCGTTGTTGTGGGCCATGATAGCACTATCATATTTTCCAAGGTTCCAGATCATTTGGCCCATATTCGACATGGAATACCCGGCATCTGGTTTATTGCCGGAGTGCAAATGCAGTTCGTACGACCTGGCGTACAGATCATAGGCATCTCTGTACCTGCCCAGTTTACTCGTTAATAAACCCTGGTTGTCCAATGCATCGGCCTGGGCTTCCACATCACCAAGAGCTTTCTGAAGGTTATACTCCCGTTGATAGTATCCGGCAGCCTCCTGGTAATCTGCCATCTTCTCAAAGGATTTTCCTGTCCATTTACACATACCTGCCAGGTTTTTCCTGGCTTCAAGAGTTTTTAAAGGTTGCAACACAACGATCCCTTTTTTATACTGCTCAATAGCTTCAGCATATTTGCTTTGATTATACAAAGCGCTCGCTATCCCCGAATAGGCCCGGGCAATCTCTATTTTAACCTGGTCTGAGGTATCAGTCAACAGCTTTTTTAACCGCAACTGTAAAGCCTGTTCAAATGACTGCTGCGATTCTTTGTATTGGTACCTGCTTGTGTGGATCGTTCCAATATTATTGATACAAAAAGATTGACCTTTAAGATCAGCTGCCTTTTCAAAATATGTTTTCGCCCTTGTATAGCTAACAATGGCATCATCGTGTTTTTTTTCTTCATCCTGGATCTTTGCAAGATTAAAAAGACTCCATCCGATCATATCATCATTCTGTAATAAGAAAGCTACTTTCTGAATGACGCTGCTCCACTGGTATGCTTCTTTAAAATTTCCTGCGTTTGCCATATCCTGTACATCTACTGCCCATCGTTCATGAAAATCTTTAATGTCTTTTTTATTGTCATTAATGAACTGCATCATCCGGCCATCTGATTTTGCTGTCATTAATGAATCCATCAATTCATTAGAACCGTAGGGAGAATTGTTAATGATCCAGGTAGCATAGGTTTCAGAAAACTTCCATGTTCCACCCATATATTTGCCGGGAAAACTGCGAACGAAACCAAGAAAGCCCTTCAGATCCTCCGTTTTGGTATCGCGCATTGCCTGAAGCAGATTCTTACCTTTAAACCTTCCGGCAGTCGTTGGCGTTATATAGGCCGCAAGCGTATCCTCCCTGATCCAATCATAAATCTCGAGCACCTCATGTTTCATAAAATCGTACACTTCTTTTTCTAATTGCGGAGTGGAATAATACATTAACATACGTGGATGGGCTAACCATAACCGTACATTGTCCACAAAGCGGATATTCAGCAGGGAAACCTCCAGGAAAATATCTTTTTTTATTTTTTTAGGAAATCGGATAGGGATATAGATCATATCTTCCACGTACAAACGATGAAATGAATCTACCGGATTTGCTAATTTTACAATAGCCACTGAAGAATTAGGAGATACTTTTGTGATCGTAGCTGTTCCCAACAACGTATTTGCCCGGTCTTTCATATCCGACCGGTGTTTTCCATAAACTTCTCCTTCGGCTCCTTCATAAATGCCGTCATTACTGCCCCCATCCAAAACAACTTCTGCCAGGTTATCCTTCGTATTTTTTACTGTCCATACCGGCCGGTATGCAAGAATGGTCTCCATTGTTTTAGATTCCGGCAACTCGTAAACAATATTGCTATACCTGGTTTTATCGTAAAGAGTTCCTATATGACTGAACACATCGAAGATCTCCTCAGGTTTTTTCGCTTTACGATATTGATCAAGAGAAAAATAGTAAGACCCATGCGCTTTTGAATAATCTTTGCTATAAAAAAAATACTGACCCGCCAACAGATAAGATTTTCCCGCAAATGAAAGATCAGGATGGAGGACTTTTACTTCTTCTGACGCTGCCTGGTAAAAATGGATAGCAGCCAGTGAGTCTTTATGGGCGGTTGTATCGATGATTGCCTGTTGGTATAAATTCTTTGCTGCAGGACTTACCTGGGAAAAGCAAAAGAAGTTACTGATCACCACTACCAGGAATGTTGCCAGTAGTCTTACACAACAGATCATACAGTTGATTTAGGTTTTGAAAGATACAATGCCGTAAGAATAGTTTTACTACCCACCAGCACCTATTCTTAACGCAAAAAGCCATACTAATTGTTCTTACTTACAAAATGTTTCGGAATTTCGATACCATGAACAATGAACTATGATTGAAAAATCTTCAGCAGAACTCTATAATGACTACCGGCTACAGATGAATAAAATTGCAGATGTCAGGTACGCTTCCGCTGTTCTGCAGTGGGACCAGGAGACCTATCTTCCTCAGAAGGGGGCAGCTATCAGGGGCCAGCAAATCGCAACGCTGTCAGAAATTGCTCATCGTTTCTTTACCGATGATACCCTGGGAGGGGCAATGCAAGGCATATTGAATAAAAATGATCTTCCTTTTAGAGAAAACAGAAACGTAGAGCTTACCTGGGAAGATTACACAAAACAAAAGAAATTCACGTCGGCCTTTGTAAGGGAACTTTCTGAAACGGTTAGCAAAAGCTATCATAGCTGGATGGAGGCAAGAAAGGCGAATGATTTTTCGCTATTCGCGGCTGACCTTTCCAAACTCATTGAATTAAAACGAAAGGAAGCGGACCTGCTTGGCTATACGGATCATCCATATAATGCTTTGCTGAACGATCATGATAAGGGATCAACCGTCGCATTGCTTGATGGGGTTTTCAAAAATATGCGGGCGTCGCTCAAAGACATTGTACAACAGATCGTGGGCCGGCCGCAGGTCCGGGATTCTTTTCTTTTTCAATACTATCCCCGGGATAAACAATGGGAATTCGGGCTCAGGCTGATAAAGGAATTGGGATACGATCTGGAAGCAGGCCGCCAGGATATTTCTGAACATCCTTTTACAACGAATTTTAACAGCAATGACGTTCGTATAACAACAAGGATTCATGAGAACGATCTTTCCAGTATGGTCTGGAGCTGTATTCACGAATTAGGCCACGCCTTATACGAGCAGGGACTACCGGAAGACCAATATGGACTACCTGCAGGTGAGCCGGCTTCATACTCCATTCATGAGTCTCAATCGCGTTTATGGGAAAACCATATTGGCCGGAGCCAGTCATTTTGCGAAAGATATTTACCTGTATTACAGGAATATTTTCCCGATCAGCTGAAAAACATCAGTGTGGAAGATTTTTACAAGGGCATCAATAAGGTTCAGCCTTCGCCTATCCGCACAGAAGCGGATGAAGTGACATACCATTTTCATGTAATGATACGTTATGAACTGGAGAAAAAATTGATTGAAGGCAGTCTGGAAACACTGGACATTCCGGGATATTGGAATGAACAGTACAGTAATTACCTGGGAATTAAGATCGCGGATGATAAACAGGGCTGCCTGCAGGATGTGCACTGGAGTCATGGCAGCTTTGGATATTTCCCTACCTACAGTATGGGCAGTTTCTACGCAGCGCAATTGTTTTTCGAGGCGGCAAAGGCAATTCCGGCCCTGGAATCGGAAATACGGAAGGGAAATACAGAACCTTTGCTGAAATGGTTGAAAACAAATATCTATCGGCACGGAAGAACCTTAACGAGCGAAGAATTGTGTGAGTCGGTTTGTGGAAAACCGCTTGATATTCATTACTTTTTGAAACATATACTTGCTAAATACAAAAATATTTACAACTTTTAACCTCAAATCCAAAAACCAGTGTATGAAAAACTTTCTACGTTTATCATTCCTGCTCATTGCTATAAATTTTATCTCTTGTAAAAAGGCGATTGAAAACAAACAAAGAGATATTCTGATAGATGCCATTACCAATGGAGAATGGCAGGTACAACAATATGTGGAAGGCACTGCGGACGTGACAATCCTGTTTTATGGTTATCGTTTTCAGTTCGAGGAACAGGGAGCTGTTCATGCAAAATATGGAGGCTCAGCTGAACATGGAACCTGGACCGGCGATGTTAGTAACTATTCCATTTCCTCCCAGTTTCCAGTTGCCACAGATCCGGTGAAAAAATTAAACGGCATTTGGAAACTTACAGATAGTTACTGGGACTATGTAGAAGCGGAGATGAATACCGCCAATGGCAAGAATATCCTGCACCTTCGTAAAATACCATAATATTTTGGATGGTATCAGTAGCGCCCATGATACGATTACAGATCAATTCCGCTCAATAGGTTGCCTGCTAAGGCTTTAACGGGATTCATTTTTCACTGATTGTTAAAATCCGTTCATTTGCTTTTTTATTTTTTGAAAAGCTGGAAGACGTCTGGCGGTTGGCGCATTTTTATTTATGATCCTTGTAACCATTGATTCCTTTTTTTACCCAACGCCGGGTGTTTGATCCTCGTATTCAAATCAGGTAGATAAGGTTTGTTTTTACTGGAAACTTTATGCATTTTTAACCCATAGTGTGAGTTTAGCTGTGAAAGTCAGTCGCAAATGAGAAGAAACCATAAACTTATACGTAAATCCGTTCTGATTTTTATATGTAATGTGTCTTCTATTTTTAGTTCTATAATAATCTGTAACCGTAAAAACATTCTTCTGTTGGGCATCAGGCATTTTTTGGTTTTTCTGTTGATCTTTCTTTCACAATGGGCCAAAACACAGGTACCGGTTGCGAATTTTTCCGGCACACCGGCAACCGGATGCGCACCGTTGGTAGTCACGTTCACGGATCAATCATCAGGCAGTCCAAGATCATGGAACTGGGACTTTGGCAACGGTCAATTGTCGAATGTACAGAATCCGGTAGTTGTTTTTTCTCAACCGGGTATTTATAGCGTCACATTGGTTGTAAAAAATGGAAGCGGTACTCACGGTATCACTAAGACAAACTATATAACTGTAAATCCTTCGCCACAGGCAGATTTTTCTGCTAATATTACCACGGGATGTGTTCCTGTAAACGTCCAGTTCTCTGATCTTTCTACAGATCCTGCAGGCAGTATAATCAGTTGGGACTGGGATTTTGGAGATGGAACAAAATCAACGGCGAGAAACCCATCCAAAACATATGCTGTAAACGGTTTTTATTCTGTTTCGTTAGCTATCACCAGCAGCACAGGCTGTAAAAGTGTGATAGGCAGGAACAGGTACATCCGCATCGTTTCAGGTGTGAAGGCAGATTTCAATAATACAGTAAATGGAAATTGCAGACCGCCCTTTACGGCAAACTTTAGCAATCAATCAGCCGGACCCGGTTCACTGACCTATGCCTGGGATTTTGGAAATGGCAATAACTCAACTTTACGGAATCCGAGCTCGCCGTATAATGCTCCTGGCAGTTATCCTGTAACCCTCACCACTACCAGTGATTTTGGTTGCAGTAATACAATCCAGAAAAATATTCTAATCAGAAATTCAAGTACAATTATCGGCGGTCCGGATAGCATTTGCGTGAATAAGCCGCTGAATTTCGTCAATACCAGTTCACCGGGCCCTGTTTCTTCGATCTGGTACTTCGATGATGGAACTCAATCCACGGCCATCAATGCAACCAAAACATTTCTTGTACCCGGTCCGCACATTGTAAAATTGGTCAACACGTACAGCTTTTGCAAGGACTCTGTTACAAAAACCATTACAGTGGTAACACCACCGCCAGTTGATTTTACATCTTCCACAGTACTGGCCTGCCGGGCGCCGCTGACGGTAAGCTTTACAGATATTTCGCCGGATGCAGTAGCATGGGCCTGGAATTTTGGAGATGGTGGCGTATCGACTTTACAAAATCCTACTCATACTTATAATAGTGCGGGACAGTTCAATGTAGGGTTAACCGTTACCAATCGCTTTGGTTGCATCAACACGCTCATTAAAAATGTATTTGTCCAGATTGTAAAACCGATCGTGGACATTGAATCTTTACCTGGAGAAGGATGTGTACCATTTACTTTTTCCCCGGTTCCCGACATCAGCGCAGTGGATGGTGTGGCTGCGTATTTATGGGATTTTGGTGATGGACCAGGTTCAACCCGTACGGGTGTTAACCCATCATATACGTATAACACTCCGGGAAATTATACACTCACATTGACGATTACTACCATCGGGGGATGTACAGAAACTGCCAGCTTTCCAAATGGAGTAAAAGTTGGCACATTGCCCTTTGTTGATTTTACAGCAGATAAATTTATAGGCTGTGCTTCTGATTCTTTTCGTTTTACAAGCCTTGCCACCCCTTCCACGAAATGGTTATGGGATTTTGGTGATGGAACAACTGATACTTTGGAAAATCCGGTGCATGGTTTTGCTGATACAGGAACTCTTTCTGTGAGTTTAACAGGTTATAACAATGGTTGCCGTTTGAAAGTGACAAAACCTGATTACATAAAAATTGTTCCGCCGGTTTCGCGATTTCAGGATACTGTGTTGGATTGTGCTAATAAATACACGGTTGATTTTATAAACAAATCCATTGTCATTGCTGGTAACCCGGTCACCTATTCCTGGAATTTCGCAGGTTTGGGAACATCAACTGCCATATCGCCCACCTTTAATTTTCCGGGTCCTGGAATTTATAATGTGAGCCTTACTGTAACAGATCCAAGCCCGAGCGCTGCCGGTTGCCCTACCCATACTTACACTAAAGCCGTTTCATTAATTTATGAAACAGCCAATTTTACGGCATCTAAAAGAAGCGTTTGTAAAAATGAGCGGTTTACCCTGACTGCCGGTGGAGACACCACGAAAATTACTAAATATCAATGGCGTCTTGGAAATGGAACCATATTTACCGGAAGACGAACTTTCGATACCAGTTTTACCACCAATGGAAGCCATGACATTGAATTGATTGTCACAAACAAATATGGAGGCTGTACGGATACCGCCATCATTTCCGGGTTCATTGCTGTTGTTGGCCCGGTTGCAGATTTTAACCCTGCTGTTCCCGGAACCTGCCAAAGCAAAGCCGTAACTTTTAATGATCTAACTACTTCGGCAGTGAATATTTCTAAATGGACATGGGATTTTGGAGACAGCATTATTCGCGTATTTACGGCTCCTCCTTTCACACATACCTATGCAGATACCGGCACTTATTCAGTGAAACTGATAGTGCAGGACATTAATGGCTGTACCGATACACTGCTGAAAGACAGCATTGTGATCATATCCCGGCCGCTGGCTTTTTTCGGTGCTACAGATACCATTTATTGCCAGGGAAAGAATTTGCAGTTTATAGATTCATCACAGGGATACAGTTTGAATTATTTATGGAATTTTGGCGATGGAGCAAATTCAACATTACAAAACCCAACACATGCATACACAGGTGCAGATGCCACCTATAGTGTAAAACTAAAAATTACCGATGCTTTTGGATGTACGGATTCTCTTACAAGAATAAATTTTGTGGACATCAGGTATCCGAAAGCTGCATTCAACGCTATCGATACAATTTCAATTTGTCCCCCATTAGAAACGAAATTTTTCAACCTGGGACAGAATTATGAATCTTTCTCCTGGGATTTTGGAGATGGTGCCGGATCAACCTTGCAAGATCCCACCCATTTCTATAACACGTACGGCTCATTTACGGCAAAGTTGTATTTGATTGGCTATGGTGGTTGCGAAGATTCGAGTTCGCATTCCGTAAATATTTATAATCCTCCAGCCACTTCCAGTTTAACGTATAGCCCGCTGGATGCCTGTAATTCGCTGAATGTAGATTTTTCAATTGTAACTCCTCCTCAAACAAGATTTACTTTTTTTTATGGTGATGGCTTACTTGATACTTCGCAGGCAAAGACCTTTTCGTATTTTTACAGCTCTCCAAATTTCTATTACCCTTCATTATTATTGTATGATAATCTCGGATGCATTGCCAGCGTCAGTGGACCGCAGGTGATCAAAGTGCTAGGCGCCATTCCGAATTTTGCCAGGGATAGAAAAGAATTCTGTGATTCCGGTGCTGTATTTTTTACCAATTACACAATCGCCAATGACCCTATCACTTCTTCAGTCTGGAATTTTGACGATGGAAATACATCAACCGATCAGGATCCCACGCACTATTTTGCCGCACCGGATCAGTATGCCGTTTCATTAAATGTCACCACACAGGCTGGTTGTAACAGTGTATTGGTAGATACCATTAAAGTATATAGAACGCCCGATCCATCTATCACCAGTTTGGATATTGCCTGTATCAATACTCCTGTTCTTTTTAATGGCAACCTTGCATTTGCCGATACGGCCATTACATGGGCCTGGAATTTTGGCAATGGCAAAAATTCGTCGGCGCAGGATGTGTCGTCTATTTATACGCAAACAGGCACCTACAAAATTTCTCTCGAAGCGGCTAACCGTTTAGGATGTAAAAAATCATTTAGCAAGGATATCGTCATTGCCCCATTGCCCGTAATCACAATGGGCCCTGATCCGGTGATCCCGGTGGGTACAGGCATTGACCTGCCGGTAACTTATAGCAATAATATACGACTGTATAGCTGGTCGCCAAGTAATAATTTAACCTGTATTGATTGTGCAGTTCCGTATGCAAACCCGAAATTTACCACGAGGTATAAAGTGAGTGTCACCGACAGTAATGGGTGCAGGGCTAACAGCGATGTTACCGTCCGTGTTGTTTGCAACAACAAAAATTACTTTGTGCCCAACACCTTTACTCCCAACGGAGACGGCGTGAATGATGTTTTCTACCCGCGGGGTTCTTCTATAGACCGGATACAGTCGATGCGTGTTTTTAATAGATGGGGCCAGATTGTGTTTGAGAAGAAAAATTTTATGGTAAATAGCATTTCGGAAGGCTGGAATGGAGTGCACCAGGGAAGGCCGTCCAGCTCGGATACCTATGTATATATTATTGAATACCTCTGTGAGAACGGAGAGATTGTTCCCATTAAAGGCAACGTTACGTTGCTACGCTAATTATATGGTTTGTAAAATGTGTGTTATGAGCAATCATGTGGCTTTTACTAAACGATGCCTGACAACAGTATTGTCAGTAATATCGATATCTGCCTCTTCGTATTCGCAGGACATTCATTTCTCACAATTTTTTGAAGCTCCATTGTTACGCAACCCTTCACTGGCAGGCATTTATACAGGAGATATTCGTGTTCAGGGTGTTTACCGCGATCAATGGAATAGTTTTACGAATGCGTACAGAACAGGATCAATCAATGCAGAGTATAAAATGCCAGTAAAGAGAGGCGACGATTTTATAACTGCAGGCGTGCAGGCACTCTTCGATAAATCAGGAACAGTAGGCTTAGCCTCCACGCACCTGATGCCTGCTTTAAACTACCATAAGTCGCTTAACAGTTCTAAACTGATGTACTTATCATTAGGATTTATGGGAGGGATCATTCGAAAAAGCGTTGACTTGTCAAAAATGACAACCGACAACCAATATGGTCCCGGAGGATTCGATCCTTCCTCACCCACAGGTGAAACCTTTGTAGCTCCAAATTTTACAAGTTGGGATATGAATGTTGGAATGAGCTTTAATACATCGTTCGGCAATAATCAATCGAATAGCTTATTTGTTGGAGCCGCATATCATCATGTAAACCGTCCAAAAAATTCTTTTTACCGTAATCCGGATATTGAATTGAATGCGAAATATGTTTTCTCTACAGGCATCAAATTAAAGATTGATGACTTCTCCGCCTTCACTATTCAGGCCGATCATTCCTCACAGGGATCCTTCTCCGAAACAGTAGGGGGCGCATTATATTCACATGTGTTGGGTGATGATCCTGAAAATCCGCCCTATACTTTATACGCCGGTGCTTTTTTGAGATTTAAAGATGCCCTGATCCCGGTAATAAAAATGGATATGAAATCCATATCGGTAGCTATTAGCTATGATCTGAATGTTTCACCTTTAAAGACAGCGAGCCGCGGAAGAGGAGGTTTTGAACTTTCGGTGTCCTACATCGCATTTCTCGATCGTTACAACACCAGCCGCGATAAAGTGCTTTGCCCCAGGTTTTGATCTCTTCTTTTTTTCCGTTCACGAACATTTAAATGCGAATCTTGTTAGTTTGGTGACGCGAATTTGGGGACGCGAATTGAAAGAAAAAATAAACACAATGAAAATTGAACCTGGCCAGAAAGCTCCGGATTTTTCATTATATGATTCGGAGAAAAAAAAAGTAACTCTCAGCGATTTGAGAGGGAAGAATATCGTATTACTGTTTTTCCCGTTTGCCTTTACCCGTGTTTGTACCAAAGAACTTTGCAGCGTAAGAGATACTATCAGCGATTATGAGAAATTAAGTGCTGAGGTTTTTGGAATAAGCGTCGACTCCCATTACACGCTTGCAAGGTATAAACAGGATCAAAATCTTAATTTTTCGCTGTTAAGTGATTTCAATAAAGAAGTTTCGGCGGCTTATGGATCATTGTACGAGAAATTTGGGCTTGATATGAAAGGCGTTTCAAAAAGAGCGGCCTTTGTAATTGATAAGGCCGGGACCGTTCAATATGCCGAAGTGTTGGAAAATGCGAGTGAAACCCCTGATTTTCAAAATATTCAGTCAGTACTTTCCTTATGTAATTGAATATCAATAGTATACCCGATCGGTTGCGGCTAGGTAGTTCTTCTTATAAATACCCTAAATTTAGCAGGAGTGCTTGTAAAATTGAATAAAAGAGAATATCTTGAGCTGTAATCGTAAAATATCATCGTACATGAAGATTTTTTACCCTTTGATCATAACCCTTTTATTGTCATTTACAGCTAAAAGCCAGGATCGTCCTGTGGCTCCATCTGTAGAAGAACCTGGTACTACAAAGATCATCAAGTTCTATCCCAACCCGGCTACTTCCATTATTAATTTTGATTTTCAGAAAGGCTACGATAAGTCATATAACTTTCAAATATTTAATTTTCTTGGAAAAAAAGTATTTGAAGTGAACAATGTAACTCCCCGAACCATTGTCAATCTCACCGATTTTTATCGTGGCGTATATATCTTCCAGTTAAAGGACAAAAGCGGCAAAATGGTTGATTCGGGAAAATTCCAGGTATCAAAATAGCTTTCCTTATAATTAACGTTCGTCTTTTAATTTCCCCTTTAACATTAAGGCAATTTGTGTATTCGTAATTGTTTTGCTTTAAATACTCTTTCAAACTCCGATTTCATATTTACTACCTTCAAACATCACACATCGTACTTCGCACTTCGTACTTCATCCATCTCACATCACCTGAACAATCAGAAATTTAAGATAATGCGTGTTTTCGAGGTTCCAGATTATCGGATGATCTGCTGATTGGGTATTAAATACCACCTGCCTGATCCTTCTTCTTGCATCCTTAGCAGCCATTTCAATAATTTCTAAAAACACCTGCGCGGTAACCAGGTTTGTACAACTCGAGGTCACTAAAAAGCCGCCTGGTTTTACCAGCTTCATTCCCCGCAGATTTATTTCCTTATAGCCCGTAATCGCTTTCTGTATTGTTGCCCTCGATTTTGTAAAGGATGGAGGATCCAACATCACCACATCGTATTGCTTATGTTCCCTGGCCCAGGTTTTCAAAACATCAAATGCGTTGGCGTATTCAAAGCGACACACATTTTCATATTTATTCAATGCTGCATTCTTATTAGCTTGTGCAACTGCATTTTCAGAAATATCCAGTCCCAATACAGATTTCGCTCCATAATGAGCCGCATGGATCTCAAATGAACCGGTGTAGGTAAATGCCCCTAATACATCGGCCCCTTTTACGATATTTTGAATGGCTCTCCGATTATCCTGTTGATCCAGAAAATAACCTGTCTTCTGTCCTTTCTCAACATCAACATAAAATTGTAATCCATTCTCATGAATAATGATCTCTGTATCGAAAGCCTCAGACAAAAAACCTTTGCGTTGGTCAAGTCCTTCCAGTTCGCGAACCGGAACATCATTGCGCTCGTAGATGCCCTTGGGATCGAATATTTTATTCAATGCGCTTACTATTGAAGGCTTCCATATATCAATACCCAGCGCCAGGGTTTGTACAACAAAATAATCGTTGAATTTATCAATGATCAATTGCGGAAGATCATCGGCCTCGCCAAAAATTAGCCGGCAATTTTCATCGTATCCCAACTGCTTCCGATACTGCCAGGCCCTCAGCAAACGACGGTAAAAAAAATCATCGTTTATCTCTTCATTCCTGTCTCTGGTTAAGAGCCTGACAAAAATTTGTGATCTGGGATTAGTATAACCCTTCCCTATAAATTTTTTATCGTGTGTATACACATCTGCTATCTCTCCTGATTCAACCTGTGCACCCGATTCGTTGATCTCGTTGGCAAATATCCAGGGATGGCCGTTCAATACACGATTGCTGATTTTTTTCTTCAGGATAATATCCGTCATAACGGCAAATGTAAAGAACGGATGAGACTTATCATGTATGCGATCAAAAATGAGTAGTTGATGTACGAGTTGTCCTTCGTGCTCTTTGTGCATACCTCCGTCGCATCTGTGCACCACCTTCTGTATCTCTGTGGTTAGATCGGTGTAACAAATAAAGCGTCTTGCAATTCAATCGTTTTTTAACCACCGAGGTACAGGAGGTAATGCACAGAGTACATAGGAAGACACAAAAAACACAACGAATTGCAAGCAACCCGAAACAAGAATGTCAGTGAAGAGTATTCCTGAGAATCAAAACAGAAGGACTGTATACATTCCATTTTCTCATCAATTCGGGTGGAATATCGCCCAAAGGAAATCTTGCATTTCCAAGCACAATATCGATATCACCATCTTCATCAATATCATTAGCGTCCATTGTCAGCCAGCGCCCTGCACTTGATTCTGCAAATGAAGCGGGATGGAAATGAAGTTCACCATCGTTTCTCCAAAAAATAAAACTTTCTTCCGGAGTTTGTTTAAAGTCAGGGAAATAAGATATCGAAGCAAGATCCAGATCTCCGTCCGCATCAAAATCTTTTGCCATCACCTTGCCGACACCATTAACAGCCAAGAATATTTTTTCAGAAAATTCATTATTGCCGTTGTTGAGATAGATGCGGATACCGTGATATGCTTTCTTTATTGGTGGATAATCTCCGTTATCTCCGTTGGAAGCAAGGATATCAGGAAATCCATCATTGTTAAAATCGGCCAGTTCAAAATAATTCGATCCGAATGACGGCGATAATCTTACTATTCTTTGTTCCCTGAAATTTGCATTACCCTGGTTATAATAAATAAAAAAACCTTCGTCTCCCTGGGCCATTAGCGCCATTATATCCTGACGTCCATCCCTGTTGAAATCATACACTTCGGTTTTAACGGCGCCCGGAAAAGCCCTGAGAACATGTTTTACAAATTTTATTTCAGATTTTCTTTCAAACCAACTTAACAGGCCGGTTGCATTTCCAAATTCACATACAATGATATCCTGCTTACCATCATTATTGAGATCAGAATAACCTGCATGTACCGGTCGTTGAAGACTATCGATCAAAATCATGGATTTAGAACTGTCTTTTCCGACGAGGTAAAGCCGGCCGTTTTTTGAATCAGAGGGATGCAAGACTCCCATTGCCAAAGCAGTAAATCCTGAATCATTGCTATGAAAAGCAGAAATACCAATGCCTATTTTAACGGAGTCTGTAACACGATCCGAAGACAAAATATAGAGATGCTCCGTTATTCCATCAGCAAATACAATTTCTTTCTTATCAGTATTCACCAGAACCATCGTAGTAGCGGGAGCTTTAACGGTCGTAACCGGCATTTCTATTTTAAAATAAGGCAATTCAGTAATAATCTCCGGAGAGGATGCAGACCTTTCAATCGGGTTTTCAGGGGCTTGTGACACGTAGTAGCGAACAATATTTTTCCATTGTTCAAGGGTGAGTGACTGGGCAGTGTCGGATAGTTCAATATAATCAGATGCGAAACGCTGAAACCCCAGCATGCCTCCCATCTTAGGAAGCACATATTCAGCCCAGGTTATTTTATTAAGCAAGTCGGGCTCAGGCAATAAATGGCAGGTATTGCAATATTTTTGCGAAAGTTGAAATCCTTGCTGTATATTTTTATCCTTGAAAGAATGATCGTTGCTGTTACAGCTGGCAAAGTGTAAAAGAGATGCTACAACTGAAACTAAAACCAAAGCAATAACCATTGTTTTCATGCCACAATATCTCCAAAAAATGATTTGATCTTTACAAATACATTACCGAATACAACTGATCAATTAACACCCGAGGCTAATCTTTTATTTTTACTTTTTCAATAAGAAGTGCGCCAACTCTTTTGCCCTGGTCGGCCCCTGCCTCCATGCCTGTTTTATAATGTATGCCTCCATAAACCCTACTGATAGCCGCTTCGGCCGCAGCCTCGTTAAACGAGGTAAAATCTCTTTCCATTCCTATGTATTCCTTGTCACTATCGTCATGAAATGCAAAATTTTCTCCGAAAATGTGCGTAAGAACCGTAGCAGCCGAAGCGGATATGGTACTATGACCACTCGGATATTCAGGAAACGGAGGGGTCTGGAGATAGGGTTGCCATTTTTCATCAATTAAATGATGAATAACGGTAATGGGACGTACCACTTCATGCCTGTATTTTTCATCCCAGCACGAAATAAAGCCATCAATCAAAGCAATGGCGGTTAAAGCATATGCCTGCGCTGTCTTTACTACATCCGCCTTTGCTTTCCTGCTGGCAACGGCAGCAATACCCATCCAATGTCCTCCCGGAGTAATTTTTTTATTGGCAAACATCATATGTCCGCTATGCTCCATTACAAAAGGGTTGTCATCCCAGTATTCAACAATTACTTTTTGTGAGTCTGCAAGATTACTACCGATAATGTATACTTCCCTGGCATTTTTATAAAACACGCTATTGGTATCCTTACTGAATACCGGCGGTGGAGGTATTTTGCATTGACCGGCGGAATCCAGAACAAATGGTTTGATCATCCGCCAGAAAGGCTCTACGCCATCCATGTAGTCCGGCGAGGTGGGTTGCCATTTTCCATCTTCTTTACTGCCCAGGTACTTGGCCATGCCCCTTGTTTTTTTATAGTTGTCGTTGGCAGATCTTTCCAAAACCTTGGCACCAATGGCCTCTCCGAAAGCAATCGAACGATTGTATACTTCTTCATCCAGAGATTCTTTAAATTGGTTAAAAACATCCTCTTCGTATTGCCTGAGTGAATCAATGGAGAATACCACCTTATGCGTTACCGTAAAAAATGCCTTTGTTGCAGCAAGATCATAATTATATTTCTTTCCTTCTTCAGGTTTTGGCATAGCGGGGAAATCATGCAGCTGCGCGGCAATCGATGGATACCCATTTTCAGCAAACCGGATTGCTTCGTATGCCGCAATCGATGTATATGCATATATCCTGCTTGCCACCGGCGGACTAAATACATCATAAATGATAACCTGCGTAAGCTGTTTCTGGTTTTGATGAAGCAATTCAGTATCCTCCAGATCAGCACGGGACTTATTTGTAGTACATGATGCAAACAGAAGCGCGTAAATAAATGCGTGCACTAATACATTCAGCGATCTGAAACAATCTCTCATTATTATAGCTGGATTAATCTTTTATTGCCTTTTGAATCGATAAATTCAATTGAACCGATCTTATTACCTGCATTCAAAAACCTACCCGACTGTGAAAGAAATGATGCCCCATAATACATCTCCTCCCTGCGTGCTCTGCCATCTTTGTATTTGATAAGCGCACTTACTTCGAGGGGAAGTACAGGGATCAACTGATCGGTGTTTTTGCTTTTAAATATTTTTAAAGCTCCCCGATTCTGGCCTCCTGCTAGCAAACATTTTCCGGCTGCAGCTTTTAGTTTAACAAATGCCTTGCCGTTGCCAGGAATGAAAATACCTGATTCGGCAATTGATGTCGACACAAAATTCCCCTTTCCATCTCCACGCATAAACAGCCCGTTTAGTGCGTCATAACGGCCCACCGTAGTCTCAGTTCCAAAATCATTTCCGTTCATGACAATATCCAGGTTACCATCCCCGTCAAAATCCTCTGCAACCATTCCATTAATCGTAGAAAATTGGGCATATGCGGGTAAAGGGAACACCTCAAATTTACCAGCACCATTATTTTTAATAAAAGAAGTTTTAAAGTTATTCGCATGTAGTACCAAAGCATCTTTTAATTCTTCAGGCGTAAAGAGCTTATCCATGGTCGCAATCGCTTGCGATTTATAATTTTGAAATTTTGACCGCATGCCAATAATCTGTTTAACAAGATCATCGCGGGTCTGGGCCGGGTATTCCTGTTTTTTACCTTGCTCATCAAAAAGGTACAAAGATGGAATGGCATCGTAACTCCCGTTATTGTCAAAATCTTTGGCATACATTTTCACCGGATATTGTTTACTGGCGCGATAAAAAGTATTTTGACCCATATTGCCAATGATATAGTCAATATCACCATCGTTGTCAAAATCCCCCGGTGCAATGCTATTCCAAAATCCTATTTCATTTTCTATACCGGATTGCCCCGTGATATTCTTAAAGATCCCTTTGTCATTTTTTAGGAAAGTAACGGACATCCATTCACCAGCGAGAATGAGGTCGGACCATCCATCATTATCAAAGTCCGTCCACACTGCATCACAAACCAACCCTATACCAGAAAGATCTTTTGCTATGTTGTTTGTAACATCGGTGAACTGCAAGATTCCATTTTTTGAATCGTTTCGATATATAAAGCTGTTAACCGGCTTAGGGTAATTCCAAGGTTCAACCCTGCCGGCAACAAAAATATCGAGATCGCCGTCTTTATCGAAATCAACAGCTCTTGCGCAGGATTTACTGGTTGCATTCTGAGGAAAAGCAAGGCTGTCATACGTAAATATACCCTTGCCATTGTTGACAAAAAATTTATCGAGGTACGATTTTGATCCAGGGGCATTTTCATAACTCCCACTTACAGTGTAGAGATCAAGATCTTTGTCATCATCTGCATCGAATAATAAAACGCCGAGATCTTCCCACGGTTTGCTTTTAGGATTCGCATCCGGGATAACCGCGGACGTTATGAATTTACCATCGGCCTGTTGTAAAAAAACAGAAGCACTATAGCCATACGAACCTCCGCAGATGATATCATCAAGGCCATCTCCGTCAATATCTCCCACGGCTAGGCCCGGACCATATTCAGACAGCTTATGAGGCAATAACTTCTGGATATTAAAGTCAGCAAAATCTATTTCCTGTTGTTGGTAATCAATATTCACCTCCTCCGTAACATCTTCAAACAATGTATTATTGTTTGGAGACCGATCAAAGCTGTAAGAGAGTAAAGCGTTTTTGATATCGGCGGTTATTTTTTGATCTGTCTTCACGTCGGTCATGATCTGCATTTTTCCATTTGGCCATTTAATGGAGATGGAATCGATCGACGAATTATTTCCCAAACCAAAGTGGGCGATATTCTGAACAGATGAAAGATATCCTCTATAAGGCGAGTTTTCGTAAACCTGGCGTTTGCTACTGTCATAATATAGTTCTACCCATGCCCCGATTCCATTTTTATTATGCTGGGATCCTTTAAAATCTATTTGCAGGTAATGGTTATTCTTTCTTTCAGAATTTGGCGATTTGTTTTCATAAACAAATGCTTCGTCATTGATATTATTAATAATAAAATCCAGGTCACCGTCATTATCAAGATCCCCATAGGCAGCACCATTAGAGAAACAAGGTTCTGAAAGACCCCATTTCACAGTTACATCAGAAAATTTCAAATCACCATCGTTGCGAAAAGCATAGTTATGTAATTTCACGGCGGGTATCTGCTCCAGTAATTCTCCTTTAGAAGCAATTTTATTGGCGTTCGCGCGATAGGTCATGAAGTCATGATCCGTAATGTCTTTTGGAAAGCCATTTGTAATAATAAGATCGCGAAATCCGTCATTGTCGAAATCCGTTACCATAGGAGTCCAGCTCCAATCTGTTTCGGCAACGCCTGCATAAAAAGCAATCTCCGCAAATACGGGATGTTTCAAAGAGTCATTTTTATTGACCGAATTGCCAAGGTTCAGTTGCAATGTGTTTCTGCCATATTGATACTCGAAACCGTATTCATTGTTATTAAGATTTGTCTGGTAGCTATTTGCAGACATCATCATTTTCTTCCTGTAATTGGTTCCTGGTAACATGTCGGCGGTGATGATATCAGCCAATCCATCATTATTAATATCGGCAACGTCATTTCCCATAGCAGAGTAGGAAGTGTGCTTAAAATAATCGCCTGCTCTGTTGGTAAAAGTTCCGTTCCTGTTATTAATCCATAATAGATCATTGGTCAGGAAGTCATTGGTCACATAGATATCTTTCCAGCCATCCCTGTTAATATCGGAAATATTAAGACCTAATCCGAAACCCTCAATGAGTATGCCGGCCTGTTTTGAAACATCCGTAAATAGGGGATGAGCAAGGGATGAATCCCAGTCATTGCGGTATAACTTATCAGTTGTTGGGGAAGAGCCATCAATGATCTTTTTACGGTATTGGTTTGGATACACCTTATCCATCTTATTGGTAAGAACATAGAGGTCGAGGTCGCCGTCATTGTCGTAATCAAAAAATGCGGCAGTAGTCGAATGGCCGGTATCTGCTACGTTATACGCTGAAGCCTCGTCAACAAAAACCGGTGTGCCATCTTTGCCTGCGCCTTTATTGATAAAAAGCATATTGGCCCTTTCAGCAGCATTGTCCTTCATTGAAGCGCAAACATAAAGATCCATCATGCCATCCTGATTAATATCTATAGTGGCAACACCTGTACACCATTTATTATTTCCCGAAATACCGGCAGCTTTTGAAACATCACGAAACTTCATCTTGCCTTCATTCAGGTATAGTTGGTTAGCAACCATATTGCCAGTAAAGAAAACATCTGGCAAACTGTCATTGTTGAAATCGGCGATAGCTACTCCTCCACCGTTGTACACATATTCCATATCCAGAATATTCACAGAATCATTTTCGGTGATCTTGTTATTAAAATGAATACCTGTGCCAGTGGATTCAAGTTTTTCAAATAGATGTTCATTTCTTAATCCACACGCTGCAAAACCGCTAACCAGTACCCACAAAAAAATATATTTGATCATTGCGATGTAATTCAAACCAAATTTAGATAATAAGGTGTGTCAAATAACAACAGGGCAGATGTTTGTGTCTGCCCTGTTGCTTAAAATTATTATAATATAAATCTATTATTGATATCCCGGATTCTGAACAAGGGTTTGTGCACCGCCGGATGCCTGCAAATCTATTTGTCTTTGAGGTATCGGGTAGTATTCGTGCTTTCCTTTTGTGAAAGTAGCAGAGCCGTATCCTGCAGACAATTTTGCTTTCTCATAAGTAAGGAATGCATTAATTGCAACATCTGCTATACCCCAACGCACCAGGTCGAAGAAGCGATGGCCTTCCATTGCCAATTCCAGTTTCCTTTCAAAACGAACCGCACTTCTTGCGGTTGCTAAATCAGGAAATGGTGTTGCATACAAGCCAATAAGATAAGTAGCAGCTGCTCCGGGAACGAAAGTACTTGGCTGAGCCGCTCTTGCACGCACAAGGTTTATGTACTCACGTGCTTTTTCCGGAGTACCTCCGCCATCAATTTCAGCTTCAGCAGCCATTAATAGCACATCTGCAAAACGCATCAACTTATAATTAATAGCGGTAAGACCGGTTGCCCAATTTGTACCATCCGTTAATTTTTTCTCCTGTGTTTTATAATAAGCATTTTTCTTTGGCGCATAAGGACCACCATTACCCTGGTCGCGAATCCAGACAGCGCCTGGATGAAGGCCCCAATCATGGAAAGGAAGACCTCTGCGGCCTACAGTCCAGTCAAGTCTTGGATCCAGCGTTCCTGCGTCAGGAGTGAACGGTGCTGTTGAAGCGACTCCCTGGTCATTTTTCACCTGGTTAGCGCCTATATTATAAGATCCATCCAGAAGAGGTAAGCCAAGTGCAGTTGTTCTGTAAGAATTCACAAGTTCAATGGAGGGTTGATAAAATCCGCAGCAGGTGCCGGGTCCGCCATTGTAAGGGAAGTTCAATACCTGGTCGAAGTTTGCATTAACACCTCCTGAACCATCATTTACAGATGACTCATAAGCAAAAATGGTTTCAGCTCTCACCGCTGCCGTGTTTTCGAAGTCAGCATTGAACAGGTTGTGAAAGGCTGGTGCCAAAGCATATTTGGTACCCGCAGAATTAACGCCATTTGTAATGACATCTGTTAATAACGGTCTTGCTTCAGCATACTTTCCCTGGAATAATAGTGCTTTCGCATAAAATGCAATAGCGCCCCATTTATTAATCCTTCCGATTTCAGACTTAGTAGCAGTCAGCGTAGTTCTGGCAAAATCAAGGTCTGCCATGATCTTAGGCCAGATATCTGTGTCGTTAGGAACATTTGCATTTGTAACGTCAATTGTTTCATCTACATAAGGAACTTTATTCCACATTTTTTTGGCTTCGAAATGGAAGAAGGCACGAAGGAAACGAGCCTCTGCCAGTATCTGATTTTTTTCAGCAGTAGTAATATCTGCAGCCGTGAGTTTAGTTACAATACGAATAGTGCCATTGGTGCGGGCAACACCCTCATATACCGCGCGCCATTTCACGTTAAAATAATTGTTGGTAGGAGAGGCTGTAAATTGCTGGATTGGAACGATATCTGCCTGGTCACCTGCATCGGATCCTTTATTGGCTTCCCCAGCCACAATACTTCCATACACCCAATTACTGGCACCACCTTCCCATCCGATACCTTTTATACCGGCATAGGAAGCGGTTAGGAATTGTTGAGCCCCTTTCAGACTCTGGGCCTCGGTTTCTGTAAGAATCCCGACGGTTTGCTGATCGAGAAAGCTTTTTTTACAGGCAGCTACCACCATGGTAACAACAGCTGCTACGGCAAAAAAAGACAAGATTTTTAATTTGCTATATTTCATGTTTAACATATTGAAGGTTCTGAATCGTTAAAAAAACTATTATTCAAATTTAAAAAGCAAGACTAAGTCCAACCAAAAATTGTCTGTTAACAGGATAGTTACCAATGTCAACGCCGAAGTTCGTATCAACACCACTTACCTCAGGATCAGTACCAGTATATTTGGTTGCTGTGAACAAATTAGTTCCCTGTATAAAGAAACGGAGTTTTTCAAGACCTGCCCTTCTTATCATAGCTGGAGAAACATTGTATCCTATTTTTAAACTTCTCAAACGAAAATAGGAGCCTTTTTCGACATAATAAGAATTCAATTCTCCATTTGTGCTGGCATTCGATACATTTTCAAAACGAGGGATCGTTGCACTGGTATTAGTAGGCGTCCAGGCATCAAGTACCCTTGTTGATTTACCTATTCCCGCAAATGAAGGATAAAAGTCCGTGAACCACCTGGTAAAATTCAACACCTCACCCCCCTGAACTCCATAAAACAATGCTTCAAGATCAAAACTCTTAATAAAGACTTTCGCATTAAAACCATACGTAAAATCAGGGTTAGGGTTGCCTATATAGTCACGGTCTGCAGAAGTAATTGCCTTATCCCCATTAACGTCTTCATATCTAAAACGTCCAATACCAGCACCGGCCTGAGTGGGAGCTGCGGCAACTTCTGCTGCAGTCTGGAAAAGGCCTATTACCTTATATCCAAAGAAAGATGATACTGGTTCGCCAACCGCGTTACGCACAAATCCACCCCCAATTCTGCCTGAGAATGTGCGATCGAAATTTAGTACACCGTCGGCAATTTTCTCAATGCTGTTTTTATACTTTGTAAAAATCAGGTCGGTTTCAAAACGAACCGGACCGGCATTTCCTTTATAGGTGATCATCATATCGATGCCCGTATTTTTCATTTCTCCGATATTTACAACAGGCGGGGCTGAAGTGCCTAAGGTTGCGGGCAGCTCCGGATTGTACAATAAATCAGATGTTGTACGGGTATACCAATCAAAAATCACGTCCAGTTTATTGTTAAAAAACGTACCATCAAAGCCGATATTGACTGTGGTATTGTCTTCCCATTTAGCGTTGGGATTTCCCAGACCTACAACAGCGATACCGGGTAAGGTAGATGTATTGGTTCCACCTAAATCATAATATGTAGCACCAGGGCCGCCACCTATGGAGTTGAATCGATTGGCAGAACCAACAGGGCGTTCATTGCCCATAATTCCCCAGCCTCCTCTTATTTTCAACTCATTCATCCAACTTACATTATTTAAAAAGTTTTCTTCTGTGATTCGCCATCCTGCTGAAACGGCTGGAAATACACCGTATTTGTCTTCTTCACCAAATACGGAAGAACCGTCCCTGCGAACAAGAGCAGTTAATAAGTATTTGTCTTTGTATTGGTAATCAACTTTTGCAAATTGGGAATATAATTTTCTCAAAGGATTACCACCGCTGTTCAAAGAACGTCCGGTAGGATCCGTATTGGTGAGGGTCAGGTATGTTGGACTAAGACTGAACGGATTTAAACCAGTTCCACCAAGAAATCTGAAATACCCATCTTTGATAGCTTCAATTCCGCCCAACGCAGTGAGTGAATGATCGCCAAACACTTTAACGTATCGGAGTGTGTTTGTCCATGTCCAGCCTCCACCATTTCCCCCTTGCTCACCAAACGTATTATTATTTGTATTTTCTGAATTCTCGTAAGTGCGATATGTAATAAATCGATTCTGGAATTGAAAGAAATTGCCTCCCCAGCTTGTGCGAAAGGTAAGGTCTTTGGTGAGATCCGCCTCTGCATATATATTTCCAAAAATATTTGAAGCATAGCCTTTATTATCTTTTGAGCGGATCCGGCCGGCTATAGGATTATTGGAATTATTAAATCCTTGCGCTGTCGTACCGGCAAAACCACCGCCTTCATCATATACAGGTATTAATGGGTTGATAGTAAGGGCAAATAATATCGAATTCTCCGACGCAGGGAAAAAACCAATATTTGGATTTTCTCTGAATGTAAATTGGAAATTCTGGCCGATCCTAACGCGGTTCTTTACATTAAATTCAGTGTTTAAACGCAATCCATATCTTTTAAGATAAGTATTGATCACCGTTCCTTTTTCATCATAAAGGCTGAAACCTGCATAGTATTTCGCCATTTCATTACCTCCGCTTATCGCCAGGGTATGGTTTTGAATCGGATTTACTTCAGTCAATTCATCATACCAATCCGTTCCGGCTTTATTAGCCCTAATGACCTGGTAAATGGCACCCTTTTCAAAATTCGTATTGAATAATGCAGGATCAAGTCTGGGATCATTTGCAGCCAATCCGGATAAACCGAACGATCCACCAACTTTTAAATAATCGGGCAATACAAATGTACCTGTGCCGTATTGGGGGTGAGTAGCTACCTGGCCTGCAGCGAGCAGGGCCTCCTTGGTAAGGTCTGCCTGTTGCTGTGGGCTCAGCAGATCAACTCCTTTTCCCGGAACAGTATATCCATAACTCAGATCATATTGAACATTTAATTTGCCGTTTGCTTTTCCCTTCTTGGTAGTAACAATAATAACACCGGCTGCGGCACGGGCTCCGTAAATTGAGGCTGACCCTGCATCTTTTAGAACTGTTGTGTTCTCAATATCGTTTCCATTGATAAAATCAATATTAGTAGTAGGTATACCATCTACTATATAAAGAGGCTCGTTGTTACTGAAAGATCCAAATCCACGAATTCTCACCTGGCTGGTTGTGCCGGGTTGACCTGTAGTAATAACTGTCAAACCGGGAACACGTCCCTGAAATTGCTGTTCGGCGTTACCAGATTGTACCGCCGATAACTTAGCTCCGGATACGGTTGCTACAGCTCCAACGATATTTCTTCGTTGCTGGCTGGTATAACCCGTAACCACTACTTCATTTAAATTGGAAGAAGAAGCGGTTAAATTAATGGCAACAGCGCTTTGACTTCCAACGGCTACTTCACGTTGCTCAAAGCCTACATAAGAAATGACCAGAACTGAATTATTGCCTGGTACAGAAAGGGAGAAATCACCCTGGGCATTTGTTTGTGTCGCAACGTTGGCTCCTTTCACAGCTACTGTTGCGCCGGCAACAGGAGCGTTGTTGGCATCAGTAACTTTTCCGGAGATCGTTCTTTGTTGCGCAAATGCAATCGTGGCGAATAATAACAGGCAGGCAGTCCACCACGACCGAAGTGCAGTTAATTTTAAAAGCATAATTGTAGAGTTTTGTTGGTTGGTTTTATTTAATGAAGAACAGTTAGTATCACGTTAACTATAACGATTTCGTAAAATCTTTAGTAATGATAAATAAAATTAACAATTAATTAAACGGTTAAACAGTGTTTTTTAGAGATAAGTTAAAATTGCTAAGAGTTTTCATATATAATGGCAATTAAATAGAAAATTTCTAATCGGGAGAGTTATAAGCAATACATTCCTTACAATCGTTAGTTATTATGTTGAGGAATATAACATACTAAAGATTTCATTTCACTAAGTTATGCTGCATAGACTTTAAAAAAATTAACAAATAAGTATTTTGTTGAATTCAACTGTGATCGGAAATTCGAAACCTGAAGCAGGGTAGACGATCGGATCCTTTTACATGCCGGGTTTATTAATAAAAGAACTGTTTGTCAGCTGATCGGGGTTTTCACCCTGCTCACTGATCAACCGTAATTCTGACGTGCAAAATGCCAAATACCTTTATTAAGACAATTTGACCTTTAAAACTGGTTGGCAATATTCTTGACAAGCATACCTTTGCCGACAATTTCTTCAATTTTGACTAAAATATAAGTGACACATGAAGCAGAACGACAAAACCGAAATGGATTTTGACAATAAATCCGATGATGCCATCAATATTACCCATACGGAATCGGCGGAAGGCATTCAGGAATTGCCGGATGATACAGCCAAATTGAAAGCTGAGATCCAGGAGCTCAAGGATAAATATTTAAGGCAGGTTGCTGAATTTGACAATTTTAGAAAAAGAAACGCCCGCGAGAGGCTCGAATTGATTCAGACAGCAGGAAAGGATGTCATTGTTTCTTTGCTGGAAGTGTTGGACGACTGTGAGCGCGCAGAAAAACAGTTACAAGCCAGTGATGAACTGGGCACAATGAAAGAAGGCATTCTGCTTATTTTTAATAAGCTTAGAAACGCCTTGCAGTCAAAAGGAGTAAAACCAATGCAAAGCGTCGGCGTTCCATTTAATCCCGATCAGCATGAGGCAATAACCGAAATTCCGGCTCCAGGCCCTGAATTAAAGGGTAAAGTAATCGATGAAGTAGAAAAAGGATATTATCTTAACGACAAAATTATCAGATTCGCTAAGGTAGTAGTGGGAAAGTGAAACCGTGACTTATAATTCAACCAAATGACTAAAAGAGATTATTACGAAATACTGAACGTTTCCAAGGAGGCTTCAGCGGATGAAATTAAAAAAGCCTACCGGAAAGTGGCGATGCAATTTCATCCGGACAGAAATCCCGGGGATAAGTCTGCTGAAGAAAAATTTAAAGAGGCGGCAGAGGCATATGAGATCTTGAGCGATTCGGATAAAAAAGCACAATACGATCGATTTGGACATGCTGGCGTAACTGGTAACGGAAGAGGTTTTGGCGGGGCCAGCAATATGGAAGATATTTTTAGCCAGTTTGGAGACATATTCGGTGAGGATATTTTCGGAAGTTTTTTTGGCGGCGGCGGTGGTCGAAGGGGTAATGGGCAACGTAACAGGGGGATCAGGGGTAGTAATCTGCGGATAAAGCTGAAATTAACCTACGAAGAGATCGCCAAAGGCGTTACAAAACAGATAAAAGTAAAAAAACATGTAACCTGTTCCACCTGTGGCGGCAATGGCGCCAAAGACAAGAACAGCGTGCAAACCTGTGGAACCTGCGGAGGCAGTGGCCAGGTGCGGCGCGTAAGCAATACTTTTCTTGGCCAGATGCAGACGGTAACTACGTGTCCTGCCTGTAATGGAGAAGGGGCGACCATCACCCAAAAATGTGTATCGTGTAAAGGCGAAGGCAGGGTGTATGGCGAAGAAACAGTATCACTCGAAATTCCTGCAGGCGTGCAGGAAGGAATGCAATTAAGCGTTGGCGGAAGGGGAAATGCAGGCGAACGGGGCGGCGCACCAGGAGACCTGATCGTACTGATAGAAGAAGAACATCACAAAGATTTACATCGCGATGGCGTGAACGTAGCCTTTGAATTGCATATATCCTTTACAGACGCCGTGTTTGGCACCCAGGTTGAAGTGCCAACAATCGATGGCAGAGCAAAAATAAAAATACCCTCCGGCACTCAAAGTGGAAAAATCTTCCGCTTAAAAGGAAAAGGCTTTCCGGCAGTTAACTCATATGAAAAAGGCGACCAACTCATTTATGTAAATGTCTGGACTCCTCAGCAGGTATCTGCAGAAGAACGTGCTACCCTTGAAAAACTCGGCCAATCGCCCAATTTCAAACCTCAACCCGAAAAATCAGATAAGAGCTTTTTTGATAAAGTGAGGGAGATGTTCAGTTAATTAGCCGATGTGCTTATCAGTTAATTAGCCGATGTGCCGATTAGCCGATTTCATTGCCGCTGTTGTTGGTGTTTTTCACCCACAATAGCGGCATTCTTCGCTCTACTACGTTGGCTAATCGGCTAATCATCACATCGGCTAATCACCATCAACGTGGCTTCTTCCTGTTCTTCAGATAAATTCTTTTCGCTTTTTCGATCATCCCTACAAATTCTGTCTGCAATGGATCTTTGGGATCATGCGCCTGATGGGCGAGGATAATAGCATCATTCCAGGAATATCTTTTTGAATATTTTGATTCCTTTAATAACGAGGCAAACATTGTTACGGAGGCGGCAAATTGATGGCAACGGGGAAGGTCACTAAAATCCGTAATAGTGCTTGTACAATTATAATAAGCGATCCGGTGGGTTGAATCTGATGGTTTCCTGTAATGAACCATAACTTTTGCCAGTTCGTCTTTATGGTAACCTGATTCCAACCTTGCGAACTGGGGCACCAATTCAAACAACACAATTAACGAAAGTCCTGATCCAACTTCACCTCCTTCAACCTCGCTCAATGTATCAGCCAATGCTTTTAATTTGTTGTCATACCCGATAAGCCTGTATTCATTCACTAAATCTGCATTAAACTGGATATTGAGGTAAGCATCGTCGGCAACGGTGTAAAGTGTTTGGGTGAGTTCTTTTACCAAAACTTTTTCTGCTTCTTTTTCATTGTCCAGGTATGCAAAATTCCCATTGCCTTTCTTAGCCAGCACTTCCAGCTTTGAATCTTTATAGTTACCCATTCCCACACCCAGACAGGTAAGATAAATCCCTGATTGCTGATGTTGCGTTATCAGTTTTTCCAATTCGTCTTCTGTAGACTGTCCGACATTAAAATCTCCGTCGGTAGCAAGAATAACGCGATTATTTCCATGAGGAATGAACTGACTTTTTGCAACCCTGTATGCAGCACGTATGCCCGATTCACCAGGCGTTGCGCCTACAGGATTCAACTCTTCGATTGCTTTCCTGATCTTCTCTTTTTCTTTACCTGAAGTAGGAATCAGCCACACCCCGGTAGTGCTTCCGTATACAACGATCGAGATCGTATCACTGTCACGAAGATTATCCACCAGCAATTTAAAAGCGGACTTGAGAAGTGGTAGCCGGTTGGGCATATCCATCGATCCGGAGACATCAATTAAAAAAACAAGATTACTCGGCGGTATTTTTTCCGGCTCTATTTTTTTTGCGCAAATATTTAAAAATAATAACTGATTGTTTGGGTTCCATGGACAATCTGAAACATATGACTCAAAAGCAAATACACTATCCGTTTTTGGAGCGGTATAACTGAAGTTGAAATAGTTGAGTAATTCCTCCACCCGCACCGCGTCGGATGGTATAGTTGTGCCCATATTCAGAAACCTCCTGATATTACTATAAGCAGCTTTATCCGTATGAATAGCAAACCCCGTTTCAGGATATTTGCGTGAATTGACAAATTCATTTTCGAGCTGTGAACTATATGTTTCTCCTGAAGCCGACCAGTTTTCTCTGTCTTCGGGCCTCAGGTTTTTAGTGAAGGACAAAAGGCGGTTCTTTCTGATATCTGCAGACGCATAAAGCATCTTTAAAATGATCGACTGGTATTTGCCTGCATCTACTTGCAACGAAACAGGATGGTAACCATCCATATTTATCGTTACCGAGTCAATTTTTTTTGAGGTAGTAATTCCAAATGCGCCGGCCTGACCCGAGTAATAAATATAACCTGAAGAATGAAGCCGGATTTTTGCATTGGACAGCGGCGTATTCTTTTCATCCTTTACCTCACCCCGTAAATAATACTGGGCGAATGTAGCAGCATGAATGACAAGCAATGAAAATATGAGTGCGCTCTTTTTCAATCGGATATTTTCTTATTACAATGTCTTGCCAGCCGTCGAAGGTCGACCGTCGACCGTTTACCGGCCTTCTCATTCCGTAAGACGGTAGATCTCCGGTATATTTCTTCCCAATCCATCATAATCTAATCCATACCCAACTACAAATTTATCAGGGATAGAAAATCCAAGATAGTCGATGTGCATTGGAAAAACCGTTGCGTCGGGTTTGTGCAGCAAGGCAACAATTTTGAGAGATGAAGGTTGCTGATGCCGTAATTGCGGAAGAAATTCATGCAGGGTTTTTCCGGTGTCAACAATATCTTCCAGAATAACCACATCTCTTCCAAAAAGATCCATATCCAATCCTATTGCTGTGATCACATGCCCGGTTGATTTGGAACCTTTGTAAGAAGCCAGTTTAATAAAACATATCTCTGCATCAATGGTCAACTCCTTAAAGAGGTCAGCGGCGAAAATAAAAGAGCCGTTCAGGATAGCAATGAACAAAGGTTTTTTATCGATATAATCTGTATTAAGCTGATGGGCAATAAACCTGATTCTCGAGTGAATTTCCTCTACACTTAAATATGGTTCAAAATTTTTATCATGTACAGTGATAGTAGCCATGAATTAGTTTTTATGAATAACCAGTTCCTGTCCAACCCTCAGTTCAAATCCCTGAAGATTATTCCATTCCAGGATTTTTTCTACATCAACACCATACTTTTTACTGATACTATATATAGTTTCTTTTGTTTGAACGATATGCCTGGTACCGGCAGGATCTGCCTGTGAAGATTTACGCAAAACCGCTTCCTGAACTGTATTCGCGGCAATGATTTCTTCAGCCAATGCAGGACGAACGGAAGATTTTGTTTGCAGATTCAGCTTCTGACCGGGTGCTGGTTTCATATGTGGCCTGAGCAGATTATATTCCACAAGGCTTTCAAGGCGGATACCTTCCTGCTGGGCGATATCGTACAACGTTTCACCAGATTGAACAATATGAAATTCATTGAAGCTTACCTTACGTTTTCTTTGTAAAAACACCAATTGACTTTTCTCCAATATATCTTTTGCCTTAATATCATTGAAATCAAGCAATCGGCCCAATGGAATATCATTCTGCTCCGCAATCCCCAGTAAAGAGGTTCCGGATTTTGCAAAAATTACCCTTGTATTGTTGATCGAAAATTCTCCTTTTGGATAATTTGTGGCAATCTCTTTCAGCTCCTCTTTTGGCTGTTCTGATACCGCAACTGCTTCTATGGTTGCAGCAGGCACCGATACATCAATTACGTCCTGGCCGGTGCCAGCCATGATCTCGTCGGAAGGTGCCAGTTTCCCCATCGCGATGAGTGAGTATTGCTGAAGATCATATCCCTCAATCAGCTTAATGATGATCTGGGAATATTTATTATTGGTTGCATAACCGGCCCTTTTCAATCCAAAAGCCCATGCCTTGTAGTCAGTGGGATCAAGCTCGAATAAGGAAGAATACCGCTCACTGCCTTTTAAAAAATTGGAATGATCCATATAGGAATCGGTAGAAGAGGAATAGCTTCTGAAGCATTCACCACGGGCATCATCATCATGGTATACTTTTTTACCCGTCCAGGTAGCTTTACACTTAATACCAAAATGATTCCTGGATTTTAATACTAAGTCGCTTTTGCCTGCAGACGTTTCGTGAATACCCTGTGCTAATTTGATCGATGCAGGAACCCCGGTCCTTTGCATTTCGAGAATGGCCAGCTGTTTGTAATTGTTAATGTATTCAATGATATCGGCACTTGGCTGAGCCACCGAACCAAGGCTTAAAAATAAAGAAAGAATGATTACAAGCTTTTTCATCAAATCAGGTTTTATTTTCCTACCACACTAAAAGACAATCAGGTAAATACGCTGTAAATTATTTTTTGCGGATCATTAATAACCCATCCCGGATCGTTAACATCAGTTTTTCCACACTTTTATCTTGCTGTACGTATTCATTGAAGGATTGGATAGCCTTTGCGTTCTTTCCTGCAACAGGTTCTTCGAGCACTTGTCCATGAAATAAAACATTATCGGCCAGAATTACACCTCCGGTTCGTAATCTCGGCAATACCAGTTCGTAATAACTGATGTAATTCGGTTTGTCTGCATCGATGAATACCAGGTCCCATTGCTTTTCAATAGCCGGAATGATCTTTAACGCATTACCAACGTGTAAAATTATCTTATCGGACTCATTTGTCCTACTGAAATTTGTTTTTGCAATAGCAGCGATATCCTCGTTTATTTCTATTGTATGCAATTCTCCTTCTTTATGCAGGCCTTTTGCAAGACATATTGCACTATATCCTACAAAAGTTCCAATTTCTAAGACGTTCATAGGTTTAAGAAGAACGCTAAATATTTCTAAAAATTTCCCCTGCAAATGCCCGCTAAGCATATGATGCTCCGGATGAGTGGCCATCGTTTGCACTAAGATTTCCTCCAGCAACGGGTCTGCCGGGGAAGAATATCTTTCAGCATATGACTGCGCTTTGGGGGCAATGATGTCCATAGCAAGTTTATACAAATATAAACAGGTGAGCCGAGATGAAATTCAGCAGAAAGTTAAAGCTTAAGAGTAATAAAAACGGGTAAAGGTTTTTCCTTACGGCCAATTTAACATGCTGATGAAAAGACCAATCAGAAATTAGGCTGCATGGGGGTTCCCGAAATAGAATTTTAAAAACATGATTTGCCACTTCTTCCGCCGTATCCGCTAATTACGGGAAATCGGGATCGCTTGCAGAAATATTATTCGAGTTCAGCAATATGGTTTTCTTCATCCATTCCGGCAATCCCGACAAATAATCGGATGCTACCAATACCAATGATACCTGCGGACCGGTATGGCATTCGTGGCCCATTAAACAGCAAAAAATAAATTTAATTTACAGGTTCAGCCTTTCTGGAAATGGCTAACAGGCCAAGGTATGTCAGAATACCATTGTAAATAAGAAGTTCATAACCGATTTTGAACGATCCAAAAAATGACTTCGAAAATGACGTTACCTGTGTTACCCACTCGCCGTCAAATTTTAATTGCTTCTGGTACCATTCAATATTGTTGATTATGTCTATTCCTAAAATGATGACCGGCGCCGCTAAACAAACATATAATGCAAGACGGTCATTGATCTTTCTTTTGCTAAGAATGCCAAACGCAAACAATCCGAGCAATGGACCGTAAGTAAACCCTGCTACCTTTAAAATAACATCGATGATAGACTTATTATCCATGTATTTGAATCCGATAACGGCTATGAAAAAAATGACCGCGAATGTAAAATGCACCGTTAACCTGACGCGCTTTCTTTTTCGCTCATCCCAATCCTCGTGTCGTTTCAGTCCGAGAATATCAATACAAAAAGAAGAAGTCAACGCTGTTAATGCCCCATCGGCGCTGGGAAAAAGGGCTGAGATCAAACCAATAATAAATATGATGGCTACCGCGGTGGGCATATACGACAAGGCAACTGTTGGAAATAGGTCATCGGGTGCCACTTTAATTCCGTTTTTTTCTGCCATGAGAAACAGTAATCCGCCCAGGAATAAAAACAGGAAATTGACCACAGCCATGATCACGCTGAATGTGATCATATTTTTTTGTGAATCCCTGAGCGTTTTTACGCTGATATTCTTCTGCATCATTTCCTGATCGAGACCTGTCATGGCTACTGTTATAAACATACCGCCAATAATATGCTTCAGGAAATAGGACGAACTATTAATATCTGTGTTAAATATCCTTGTAAGACCTTTTCCCGTTAATTCAGTTAAGGTTGATGTAACTGAATGGCCAACATTACTCATAATATACCCAATGCAGACTACAAGCCCCAACAACATAAAAGTTGTTTGCAGGGTATCTGTGAACACGATCGTTTTAACGCCCCCTTCGAATGTATAAAGTAAGATCATTAACAGGATAACAAAAGTGGTAACGGCAAATGGAACACCCATTTTTTCAAGAATAAAAAGCTGCAGAACATTGATCACAAGAAATAACCTGGCAGTTGCACCGAGTGTTCTTGAAATGATAAAGAAAAATGCGCCTGTTTTGTACGATACCATACCGAAACGATGCTGCAGGTAATTATAAATTGATGTAAGATTTAGCTTGTAGTATAATGGAAGCAATACAAATGCAATGATCATATACCCGATCAGGTAGCCGATCACTACCTGGAAATAAGCAAAACCCGCTCCGCCAACTGTACCGGGTACCGACACAAAAGTTACTCCCGACAAGGAAGTACCTATCATCCCAAAGGCCACAAGCATCCAGTTTGAGTTCCGGTTTCCAATAAAAAAAGAATCATTGTTGGAGTTACGGGATGTATAATAAGCAACGATCAATAGCAATAAAAAATAGCCGATAACAAATGAGAACAACAAAATCGAAGACATAGGCGGCGATTAGTAAACGTTAGTGAAAAATAATAGCCTGTGTGAATAATAAGGGCTCAAGATAAAGAAAATTGTTGCCAATTTTCAGAAGATACTGTTATCTTGAGAGCTGCCGGACATGCTTCTTTACAGTTACGATCCGGTTAATAAAACAGTAGATGAATGGCACTTCAATCGGTAGCGGTTTTCTGCGGATCAAGACTCGGGCAAAATGTTTTATTTATGAAACATGCTGCAGAATTGGGAAAACTTATTGCCATCCTGGATCTGAAGATGGTATACGGGGGGGGAAACAAGGGCCTGATGGGGATCGTAGCTGATGCGGTATTGGAAAATGGTGGCAAGGTAATGGGTGTAATCCCGAAAGTACTTGTTGAGTGGGAGCATCAGCATGAAGGCTTGACCGACCTGGCTATCGTACCTGACATGCATAGCCGAAAAAAATTGATGTATGAAATGAGCGATGCCGCTATTGTTTTACCCGGCGGGTTCGGCACACTCGATGAACTATTTGAAATGCTTACGTGGAATCAATTGAAACTCCACGACAAAAAAATTTATATCTTAAATTCGGCCGGCTTCTACACTCACCTGCTCAACCATCTTGCTATTTTACAAAAAGAGGATTTCCTGTATGAGCCTTTGCAGGGCAGGGTTATTTTTTGCGACAACCCGGTTGAATTATTTAACAAATTGGCCTGAAATCCTTAAAGAGTTTGCCTGATTAAAGGCCAAAATTAAATCCGAAACTGAAAAAAACTTTTTCTCCGTAAGGAGTGCGGTTATTCTGCAACACATCATATTGAGCCATGATGATGAATGCCCCACGTCCCGCTGGAATAGCTGCGCCGGCCCCGGCCAGCAAAGAAGGCACAAGTTTTCCATCCAACTTGTACACGGCATCCGGATCATATTCTTTTAATTTCCCCCAGGTATAATTTAATTCAGGTTGCAATTGCACAAATGCGTACTGGATCGGGTACACCCTTCCGAATATATTCAAACCCACTACGCCATAATTTTCACGGGAAGCGGTTTGTCCATTTATAAAGCGTGAGCGGGCAGAAGAATAAATACCGTTAATCCCTACCCCTGCTGCCAGTACGTTATTAAACCGGTATCCGATCTGGGGTGAAATGTTTACCAGCGTAAAATCCCCAAAACTCAATCCAAAATTTCCGCTGATAAATAATTTGTCTTTGTCGAACCCTTTTTTAGGTTCTTCTTCGTCCTGTGCAAACAGCGAACATGTAATTGCTGAAAAAAAGCAAAAAGCCATCAGGTATTTTATTTTCATAGTCTTTTTTTTGGTTAATAGTGTGGTCATTGGTGAGTTGTGAGTTATGAATTTGAACATAGTATTTTTATTCACTACAGACTACAGACCACTCACCACTCAAAACTTCAATCAAAGATCTTTCCTGCATTCAGGATATTATTTGGGTCGAAGGTTTTCTTGATTCCACGCATCAGCTGTAATTGGGTCTTATCAAAAACAATATCCATGTAAGACTTCTGCACCAACCCCACTCCATGTTCCCCACTAATGGTACCACCAAGTTTATAAACGAGTTTGAATAGTGCACGTATTCCATTCACGATCTGCGGATCTTCCATACTATTGCCTTTACCCGGTCTTTTTATGCGGATATGCAGGTTACCATCGCCCGCATGCCCATAACATACAACGTCAAAATCGTATTGAAGACCAATTTTCTTTACGCCACGTATCAATGCCGGCAATTCGGCCCTGGGTACTACTGTATCTTCTTCAATCGTGTAACCATCTATCTTAACGGCCTCGGCCACCCGCCTTCTTAGTTTCCATAATTCGGCTTTCTGTTGTGCATCATCCGCAAAATAAATTTCTCCTGCATCAAAACCGGCAAGCAGTTCTGAAATGGCTTCCATCTCCGTCATCAGGGTATCCATGTGGTTGCCATCTACTTCTATAATAAGATGCGCTTCGGTATCGCCCGTAAGAGGTACCACGCTGCTTTCAACAAATGCACTTGCAATTTTCAGCGCTTCTATCTCTACCAGTTCCAGGGCACTGGGAGTAAATCCTGCCCGGAAGATCGCGCTTACCGCTTCTCCCGCTTTTTCCAGGGATCTGAAAGGGACAAGCATCAGTAATTCATATCGCGGAAGAGGAATAAGTTTCAGAACAATTTTTGTTACGATTGCCAGTGTTCCCTCGCTTCCGACAATCAATTGTGTAAGATTGTACCCGGTAGAATTTTTTAAAACATTGGCCCCGGTCCAGATAATTTCCCCGGTAGGTAAAACAATTTGAAGGTTTAAAACATAATCCCGTACAACACCATACTTAACAGCCTTTGGACCGCCACTGTTGGCCGAAATATTACCCCCGATAAAACAGGAACCCCGGCTACTCGGATCGGGCGGATAGAACAATCCTTTTTCCTTAACTGCATTTTGCAAAACCTCAGTAATTACACCGGGTTCTGTAATCACCTGCAAGTTTCGCTCGTCGATGGAAATAATAGAGTTCATGCGGTCAGTGGAGATCAGTACCCCTCCCAGATGCGGCAATGCACCTCCGCTCAACCCTGTTCCGCCACCACGGGGGGTAACAGGGATCTTGTATTGATTGCAGATCTTCATGATGGCACTAACGTCTTCGGCAGTCCGTGGCCTCAGAACTACTTCCGGCAAAAAAACCAAGTGCTCAGTTTCGTCATGCCCATATTGATGGAGAGAGTCTTCATCAACCAGTACAAACTCTTTTCCAATAATTTCTTTGAAACTGTGCACATGATCTACAGTCAAATTCGCAGGTTCTACGATCATTTGTTACGGGTAATTTGTGTAAAAATCGGATAAACATGCCAATTTTTGGAGGGTTTAAGGTTTAAGGTTTAAAGTTTAAAGTTATTTTGTGATTCATCATCTCACAGCATGTTACAATATAATGCCAGTTGTTTTAAAGAACCTTAAACCTTACACTTTAAACCTTAAACTTTGACGAAGAGCATGTATAAATTAGGAAATCTTCCTCCAATCCGTTTTGCCCTGCTGGCCGTGGAGGAACTGTTGTGATTCATCATATCACAGCGTGTTACGATATAATACGCCAGTTGTTTTAAAGAACCTTAAACCTTACACTTTAAACCTTACACTTTGACGAAGAGCATGTATAAATTAAGAAATCTTCCTCCACACCGTTTTGCCCTGCTGGCCGTGGAGGAACTGTTTTAGCCGGATACTTTCTTCGGTGTTTAGTTCTGGGTCCTTCTCAATAAGCTGCTCCGCATTCTCTTTTGCAGATTCGAGAAGGGCCCGATCAAGTACGATGCTGGCAAGTTTAAAATTCAGCATTCCGCTTTGCCTGGTCCCTTCAATATCGCCGGGACCCCGGATAGAAAGATCTTTTTCGGCTATCAGAAATCCATCATTGGTAGCACTCATTGTTTTCAACCTTTCTCCTGCTTCATTATTTAATTTATTTCCGGTCAGCAATATGCAATAGCTTTTTTCACTACCTCTTCCTACTCTGCCCCTGAGCTGGTGAAGCTGTGACAAGCCGAAACGTTCGGCGCTTTCAATTACCATCACACTCGCATTGGGAACGTCCACACCAACCTCGATGACCGTTGTAGCTACCATGATCTGTGTATCTCCTTCTATGAATCGCTGCATATTTGTTTCCCTGACCTGTTGTCTTTGTTTTCCGTGTACCATACTCATATGGTATTTGGGCTCAGGAAAGTAAGCTTTCACATTTTCATATCCTTTCATCAGGTTCTCATAATCCATCTTCTGAGATTCTTCAATCAATGGAAATATGATGTACACCTGCCGGCCTTTACTGATCTCATCCTTCATAAAATCCATCACTTTGGGGCGATACATTTCAGTGCGATGCACTGTGATGATCGGCTTTCGGCCTGGCGGCAACTCGTCCATGATGCTGGTATCTAGATCGCCGTATGCTGTCATTGCCAATGTACGAGGGATCGGCGTGGCAGTCATTACCAGCATATGCGGATTGATCACCGCTTTCTCCCATAATTTGGCACGCTGCGCAACACCAAACCGGTGCTGTTCATCAACGATGGCCAGACCGAGGTTATTAAATTGTACGGGTTTTTCAATCAATGCATGCGTACCGATAATAATATGCAGCATCCCCGCCTGCAATTCTTCCAATGCGATCCTGCGTGCGGCAGACCTGGTAGAGCCTGTCAACAGTCGGATAGTAATCGGCAATCCTTCCAGCAGCTTTGTTATATTGGTAAAATGTTGACGAGCCAGAATTTCAGTGGGGGCCATCAGGCAACTTTGATAACCATTATCAACAGCCAGAAGCATGGTAAGCAATGCAACAATTGTTTTGCCGCTACCTACATCACCCTGAAGCAGGCGATTCATTTGCTTGCCGCTGCCACAGTCCTTTCTGATCTCTTTCAAAACCCGTTTTTGGGCGCCGGTTAATTCAAAAGGAAGGTTTTCGTTGTAAAAGCGATTGAATAATTCACCTACTTGTTTAAATATCACACCTTTTGAAAACCGGTGCCGTTGTGAGCGGATTAGCCCCAACCGAACCTGGGCAATAAAAAATTCTTCAAACTTCAATCGACTCAACGCCTTCTCATAGGCATCCTGAGTTGACGGAAAGTGGATATCATGGATAGCCCGGTATCTGGAAGTTAAAGACAGGTTCTTTACAATGGTATCGGGAATATTTTCAGGAAAATCCTTTTCACGTATAAGTGTTAGCAATGTATGTGTAAGATTTGCTATTTGCCTTGCTCCCAATCCCCTTGCCTTTAATTTCTCAGTACAAGGGTAAACCGGCTCCAGGAAATTTTTGCCATCCGTGCTGCCGGGTGTAAAATCCTCTATTTCCGGGTGAGTGATCTGCGGCATCTGTTGATAAAAACCTGCCTTGCCATATACAAGGTAATGGTCGCCCAACCGCAATTTTTTTTCAACCCAGCTAATGCCCTGGAACCATACCAATTCCAATACGCCCGATGAATCTTTAAGCTCCGCAACCATTCTTTTGCCCTTATGAGCACCCATTATTTCTAGGCTCATTAATTTCCCTGCAACCTGTATATAGTCCGTTTCGGGCGTAATATCCCTGATGAGGCTGACTTTTGTTTTGTCAATATGACGGTAGGGAAAATGTTCCAAAAGCTGGCGGAAGGTAAAAATGCCGAGTTCCTTTTTCAAAAGTTCTGCCCTTAGGGGACCCACCCCTTTCAGGTAATCGATCGGATTTGATAGTATGTCTGGGGAGGATGAGATAATAATTCTTTCGGACAAAAATAAGAGAAAGAAGAATCGGGAGAATAAGTAATAAACTCTCTCCGATGCGTTTAATTCACATCGTCAATAACAACGCGTAGATGGAATAACCGAAACAAAGGCTGGCCCGGCGTTACCAGGCGGTCACGATTAAGTCTATCCTTATGTTTCAAAAAATAAATACAATTAAATAATACCCGGAGATTATACAGTCTCTTCTTTCTGCAATAGTGCGGTGGGAGTATTGGCGATGATCCAGAGATCGTATGCGAAGTTGTGCTTGTCGGCATAGTCGATATCCAGATGAATTCTTTCCTCGATTGACATATTCTTATTTCCTTTTTTACGGATCTGCCACAATCCAGTGATGCCGGCGGGCGCCAGGAAACGTTTTGCCCATGCGTCTGTTGTAAGCGTTTCTGCTTCGTATAAAGGTAAAGGACGGTTGCCTACAATGGACATGTCTCCCTTAAGAACATTAAAAAGCTGAGGCAATTCATCCAGACTTGTATTGCGTAAAAAGTTGCCAATCTTTGTCACCCTTGGATCATTTGTTACCTTAAAAAACAGGGGGCTTTTTTTATCAGCATCTGTTGCATATTGGTTCAGGTGATACAGATCATTCACTTTCCGGTCGGCACCAACTTCCATTGTTCTGAACTTATAAAAATTAAACACTTTGTACCCTCTGCCAACCCGTGGCGAACAATACAAGACCGGTCCTCTCGACTCTAATTTGATAATGGCTGCTATTAACAGGAAAACAGGCAACAACACAATGATTGCAATGATGGAAACAACTATATCGAAAAGCTTTTTTGTGAGGCTTTTAAAGTCGCCCTCTTTTTTGTCAATAGGAAAATTTACGGGAGAAGTGTTGTTTGCGGGCATTGAAGCTTTCATTTTTTTCAGAAAGCCAATTTTTTTGATGAATTGGTTTACGCTATTCTCGTTGAGGCTGAATACATCATCAATAAACCGGTTATTTTTATATTGCTGCAATAAAATGGGCGAGGTGTTGGCACCTTCAATGATGACGGGGATCGACTGCACCTTTGGCTGAAGGTTAATGAAAAAGCTGTTTACATCTTCTGATCTGAATCCCTCCTGTATAATGATCACATCCGGCAAACTGATCTGGCGGGCAATAAGCATATTTATGATCTGTGAACCTTTTTGCAGGTCTTCAGAACAAAAACCGGAATCGAAATTGGCCAGCAATATGGCAATAACCTTTTTGTCAGTACCGATAAAAAAGAATTCTTTGGGCTTAACTTCCTTTTTTTTCGGTTCTGCAGGCAGTGAGTAGTATTTGAGTTTCCGTTTTTCAGGTTTAGGGTCAATAAAAACTTGCGATTTCATTCTAGGGAGGTTTAGGGATTAAACGGGTAACATTGTTGCGCTCGGCATTTTTGCCAATACCATATTTTCGACGACTTCTAACAGTTCAAGCGGATTAAATGGCTGAGAAAAGCTCCTAATTACATTGGTATATTCAGTACACCTAACGATCATTTCTTCCTCAGATAAATTAGAAAGCACGATCACCGGAATACCCCCATAAAGACCACTGCTGTGAAGATTGGAAATAAGTTCCCAATTTTCGCAGTCTGGTAATTGCGGGTCAGCAATTATTAACTGCGGAATATTTTTCCGGAGAAGCCATTGCATAGTGCTACAGCCATCCGGAAAGGATATTACATTGTATTTTTTGCTTAAGATCGTTTGCAATAAGAAACGGATAGCCTTACTATCATTAATGACAAGAATTGTTTGTTTCATTAATAAAAAATTAAGTTCATGAAAAACTTAATTTTTCAAAGGAATATTAATAGATATCTCAATTTGATATTGGAGTAACAAATGAGCTTTACTCAATGGACTTTGGAGGTAGTTTTTCTTCCTGGGATGTTATAGGAATGATAAGATATTGGGAATACGCTACTATTCGTTACCCGAGGGTTTTTCAGAGGATATTCCGATGTTATTCAGAATATGGGGCTAAAGTAGAAACATTATTCCATATACCAAAAATTTTATCATAAAAATATTAACCTTTCACTAAAGTCGGGAGGCGGCAGTGCGTCAGGACAAGTTTTAGATTATTCTTAACGGAGGTTAAATTAATATTGGTGTTGGCAAACGTTTTAGTTTGTTAATCCGTATTTATTGAAAATTGAGCAGATAGCCGTATCTATCTCCCTTCCAGCCAACTGCGTCGTACAAGATTTGATTTAAAAAACCGTTCTTATTAAGTAATTTGTAAAAAAGAAATTTTTGGGCAGGAAAAATTTTATAATACTTGGCCTCCTAATACTTACCACCCTACGAATTGCCGCACAAAGCAATTTTGAATTTGTTGAAAATAAGGGGCAGTGGGATAACCAGATCAAATTTAAAGGAGAGCTGTCTACAGGGGCTTTCTTTCTTCAGAAAAAAGGGTTTACTGTCCTTCTTCACCATCCTACGGATCTGATAAGCATAAGAGGAGGGGATCATACAACTACTCCGGCCGGGACAAATAAAGGCGCCCGGGATGAGTCGAAGATGGTTACATCACCTGTCAATTCAGGATCTGAGCCGGGAGTTTTAAGATCTCATTCATATAGGGTCGAATTTCAGGGAGGCAATGAAAATGCGCAGATCGTCCCTGATAAAGAACAATCTTTCTATACAAATTATTTTATTGGTAACGATCCTGCAAAATGGGCAAGCCATGCCCGGGTTTTCCAGGCGCTTTTGTACAAGGATATTTACCCCAATATCGATGTCCGATATTATTCAGAGAATGGCAGGCTCAAATATGACCTGATTGTTCGTCCGGGTGGCGATGTGAATAAAATTACACTACGGTACACGGGGGTCGACAAATTATCGATTAGGAATAATGAGCTGGTTGTCAAAACATCTGTAGGTGATGTCAAAGAATTGTATCCATATTCTTTCCAGTTTGATAATATAAAGGGGAGAAAAGAAGTGGAATGCAACTATCAATTGGCCGGTGATAACACGGTAAAATTCTCAGTAAAAGATTATTCAAAAGATGCCACCCTGATTATTGATCCAATCCTGATATTTTCTTCCTTTACCGGCAGTACTGCAAACCAGTTTGGCTTTACTGCCACTCCGGCACCCGATGGAAGTTTTTATTCGGGGGGTATCGTATTTGGCCAGGGATTCCCGACAACCCCCGGCGCTTTTAAAACGAGTTTTCAGGGAGGGACGGGAACCCAGGGAGGAAAAGACATTGGTATCATGAAATTCAATACTACCGGTACACAAAGGCTGTACGCTACCTATCTGGGTGGTTCCGACAATGACTATCCACATAGTCTTTTTTCAGATCCGCAGGGAAACCTGGTGGTGATGGGCCGTTCTTATTCAGCCAATTATCCCGGATCTTTGGTTGGTCCGGGTGGAGGCGCTGATATTGTGGCTACAAAACTAACGGCCAGCGGAAATGCCATCATTGGGTCGCTTAGAATAGGTGGCAGCGGAGTAGACGGGGTAAACATTCAGGATCAACAGGAAGACACCAAACATGTCATCAATTCCCTGATCAGAAATTACGGAGATGATTCAAGGAGCGAAGTAATTCTCGATGGATCCAATAACATATATGTAGCGGCACAAACATCTTCCGCTGATTTTCCAAAAATAGGTGCAGGCTTTGATCAGACAATTGGCGGAAAACAGGATGGAATTGTAATGAAGATCAACCCGTCCTGTAACTCGGTTTTGTGGACCAACTATATCGGAGGTTCTGAGGATGATGGTGCTTTCGTATTAGCAATGAATCCCGGAAACGGCAATCTATATGTTGCCGGAGCAACGGCAAGTAACAACCTGATGGGAAATACGGGTGGCACGATCCAGGGCTCCAACTCGGGAGCAATAGATGGATATGTTACCATTATTACCAATGACGGCACTTCGGTTTTAAAAACAACCTATTTAGGAACAGGTGCAGTCGATATTGTTTACGGGATCCAATTCGACAGGCGTGGATTTCCCTATGTAATGGGAATTACACGTGGTGCATGGACAATTGCCGGCAGCCCTTCTTTCATCAATGCAAATTCAAAACAATTCGTAGCAAAATTACAACCTGATCTGTCGGCTTATATCTATTCAACAGTATTCGGTAATGGTTCGGCACAGCCAAATATATCGCCGGTTGCATTCCTGGTGGATCGTTGTGAGAATGTCTATATCTCGGGCTGGGGAGGCAGCGGAGGCGGTAGTGGTAATGCAAACGTAGAATATGATGGCGCCAGTTTAGCAGGAATGCCAACCACCACCGATGCAATAAAAGCTTTTACAGACGACCGGGATTTTTATTTTATAGTGATCCAAAAAAATGCTTCAGGGTTACTATATGGAAGTTTCTTTGGTCAGGACGGAGGATATGGAGAACATGTGGATGGAGGAACGAGCCGGTACGACCAGCAGGGAGTTATTTATCAGGCCATATGTGCCAATTGCAGCGGGGGAGCAACTTTTCCTACAACGCCTGGCGTAGTGGGTCCGGTAAATGGATCTTCCGGTGGCTGTAACCTGGCAGCTGTGAAAATTGCTTTTAATTTTGCCGGTGTTGCAGCAGGACCCAGGTCTTTTTTTAATGGCGCTGTTGATAGTATTGGTTGCGTACCATTTACTGTCACCCTGCGGGATACTGTTCGCAATGCAAAGAGCTATGAGTGGAATTTTGGCGATGGATCTCCGGATTTTGCCACCACCAATTTTGAAACGACTCACACCTACAATGCTGTAGGGAACTACAGAGTAAGATTGATAGCGATCGATTCGAATACCTGCAATGTGCGGGATACCGCGTTTATCACGATACGAGTAAGAGACGACCAGGCAACGCTGAATTTTAATCCTGTTAAATTGCCGCCCTGCCAGTCATTGTCGTACAGGTTCGATAATCTTTCAGTAGCTCCTCCGGGCAAACCATTTAGCGGAGCCAGCTTTACCTGGAGTTTTGGTGATGGAAGTCCGCGCATCACTGCAGGCCCTGGTCCCGTCAACCATAATTACACATCACCCGGAACATACAAAGTAAGACTGATCCTCACGGATACGAATTATTGCAATGCCCCGGATTCAATTGAAAGAGACCTGAGAATTGCTCCATTGGTGGATGCACAGTTTGAAACGCCTCCGGGTGGTTGTGCTCCGTATGATGCCCATTTCAACAATACATCACTTGCAGGACAGCAATTTTTCTGGGATTTTGGAGATGGTACTACATCTACCGCTGTCAATCCAAATCACCTATACGCGAACATCGGCACGTACACCATAAGATTGATCGCTATTGATTCAGGTACATGTAATATCATTGACTCAACGCAGAAAACAATTACAGTCAGCTCAAGACCTACCGCCGATTTTTCACATGCGCCCATTCCGCCACAGGAGAACAAACCGACTATTTTTACTAACCTCTCTATCGGTGGGGTTCGATATAAATGGCTATTTGGTGATGGTGATTCCACCATCAAGACCACCATGGACACTGTTTTGCATCAATATAATGCAACAGGCACTTACCAGGCATGTCTGATTACTTTTAACCAGTTTGGCTGCACCGATACAATTTGTAAACCGGTTGATGCGAATATTGTTCCGTTGCTTGATGTACCGAATGCTTTTACTCCCGGAAAATTTGGGAGAAATAGTATTGTAAGAGTGGAAGGCTTTGGCATCGCACGTATGAGCTGGCGGATCTATAATCGCTGGGGGCAACTGGTTTTTGAATCCGGTGACCGAAGGATCGGCTGGGATGGAACTTATAAAGGACAATTACAACCAATGGATGTATATGCCTATACGCTTGATGTTGAATTTTCGGATAAGACCAAAACACGCAAGACAGGCGATATTACATTGATACGGTAGCAATATCGCTGATGGTTTGTTATTTGCATCAGGCTATATTACGCTAAAACTAAAAACTGCTGTTAACATGATTGCTTGAACAATTAAACTTAAATCGATGGCAGAAATAAATATGATACCGTTAAACAGATTGATAAGTGCCGCAGCATGCGAAACTTTCAAGAACGGGAGTGAAAGTAGAACTTCAACAAAAATTTTTATATTCCCGAAACAATTCGTTGTACTATTTCTGACCTTATTTTTATTTCAGGATAATTATTCGCAGGATCTTCATTTTTCACAATGGTTCAACACTCCGCTAACGACGAATCCTGCAAATACAGGATTTATTCCTGATGCAGATTACCGGCTGGGCGCCAATTACCGGAATCAATGGTCCAGCATTATGAGTGTTCCTTATAAAACAATGAGTATTTGGGGAGATGCGCAAATGTTCCGCGACAGAATTGAAAGCGGATGGGTTGGTGTAGGCGGCGTGATCCTTCGCGATGTTGCCGGATCGGGTCAACTAACATCTACCAAGGTATATGGATCGATTGCATATCACCAGATGGTTGGCGAGGCACATTTGTTGTCTGCAGGATTTAATTTAGGCTGGGCGAATAAAAGGATATCGACTGCCGATCTGAAATTTCCTGATCAGTTTGATGGAAAATTTTTCGACCATAATTTACCGACCAGTGTGGTGATCGATAACCCCAATATCAATTACTTTGATGTTCAGGCAGGAATTAACTATGCATTTTTCCCAACCCAGGATCTTTATCTCAATGGAGGTGTGTCGGCCCATCACCTCAACAGGCCCAGAGAATCATTTTTTTCGGCAACCGATCCTGGTATAGACGATCGCATTTCTCCAAGGTATACTGCCTTTGCAAATGCAAGTATAAAAATGAGCGACATGGTGATCATCAATCCGATGGCCTATTTTACTACACAGGCAAAGTCTTCCGAGATAGTTGGCGGGGGAAATATTCAATACAATCTGTCGGGTGATGGAGAAACCCTGCTGACGGGTGGCCTGTATTATCGTCCCGGCGATGCGCTAATCCCTATGATCGGATTTGAATGGAAGAATGTCAGGCTCTCTTTTACCTATGATGCAACAACATCTCCTCTAAAACAATTTAATAACTCACGCGGAGCCTATGAATTCGGCTTGATTTATCACGGCCTGTACTCCGAATATAATGGTAACAGAAGACAATCCTTTTGCCCTTCATTCAGAAACTGATTCCGGACTTTCATTTGTAATTATGGGGAGAATACAATCAATTCAAAACTTAGTGCCTTCGTGGCAACAATAACTTTGTTAAATGTTTTTTGCCACTAAGGCACTAAGGCACGACATTCAATTATGATCTTTCCTGTCATCTTTTCTAATTTTTCTCTTGTCCTGATTCCTGATGATGACCGGGAATTGTATTGTAGTTCAGGAAGGAAGATTTTTGAGTGATCGGAATCCTTAGTGTATTTCCTTCATCGAGTATGTTCTGGAAACTAAATTTTTCTAAAGAATGGAGCCTGGCTTTTTCAAGTACCGGTTTAAGTCCACGTGCAGTATAAATTGCACAGAAAGGTTCCGCATGGTCTTCATGATATACAAAAAAATCAAATTCTTTTTTTGACGTGTAATGATCTAAAAGATTTCTGAGCGTTATCTCATCCATATCTACCAGGTCACAGGCCATCAGCAGAAAATCCTGCTCAGGATATTTCTGGAATGCACTCAACAATCCTCTTAAGGGGCCTCTAACATCAATATCATCAATAATCAGCTGATTTACTGGAAATAGCTCGCTATATAATTCGAGCTGGTGTTCATTGATCGAAATAATAACAGGGATGTTGAGAAAACCCAGCTTATCAGCCACCAGTTGAACCCATTTTTTTCCATCACGCTCCAAAAGCCCTTTATCGGAACCCATTCGCTTGCTTTCGCCGCCGCATAGCACAATACCAGCAATATTTTCCATTTTTTTTACATTGTATCGGACAATTTATTTCTATCGGCGTGGCCTAAGCTTTTCCCAGGGTTTACTTTGTCCCTTACAGTTGCTTGATCGTTTTAATTTCCGGGAAATATCCTACCTCCTTTCGGTTGAATATGATCTCGTTATCAATAGAAATATAAATGGCCCCTGAGGTTTCGGCAGGCTGTAAAGTGACGCTCCTGAGATCATCATTAAAAGTCGTAAGCAACTCCTGGGCCATATAGGCAGCTCTTAACAGCCAGCCGCATCTGGGGCAATATTCGATTGTGATAACAGGCTTCATGAGCTTTTGAAAATTAGAATACAGGATGCTGGGTGCTAGATTCTGGATTCTGGATACTGGATACTGGATACTGGATATGGATACAATGTTCATATCAATAATGCTTTATTCACCACTCACCATTCACCATTCACCATTCACCACACCACAATTACAATTTCCCCCCCATTCTTTTGTTCCATCAGCCAAATATTCACATTTCCAAATGGGCACTTCATGCTTTATTTTATCAATAATAAAACGGTTGGCGGCGTACGCTTCTTTGCGGTGGGCAGAGCCTGTAACAACGATCACTGCGCTTTCTCCCACTTCCAGTTTTCCTGTTCTATGCTGAGCGATAGCAATGTTTAAGTACCATCTTGAAGTAGCTTCTTTAAGAATTGCTGCTATCATTTTTGAGGCCATTGAAACATGCGCCTCATATTCGAGATGGGTCACCTGTTTACCCAGATTACTATCGCGGACCTCTCCACTAAACAGCACTATCGCGCCTGCTTTGGGATGATGTGCAAGGCTTATCAAAGCAACCGGGTCGAGTGGGGCAGCCGAAATATGATTGCTGCTATCCTCCGCTACTGGGTGGTATGATTGCAATGGTATCATCGATTTTCAATTTAAAATTCATCTCAACAAATTCATCATCCACCGCAAAACGGCAATTGTTGAGGATATTTTTTGTTTCCGGTCTCGACTGAATTAAAAAATTTTTTAACTCCTGTGCATTTGAAATATTTGCATGAACTTCAAATTCCTTGTCGAAATGATCTTTCAATACTGCAAAAACCTGCACTTTCATAAGATATTTTTTTAGTATCTCTATCCGCCAATATTTAGCATACTCAATTCACTTCCTGTAAAGCGAACCGACTGTTTTTGCAATAATGCCTCCAGCAATTTTTCCCTAAACTGTATATTATTAACCCCATTCAACGAAATAGGATGGTTATTGCTTAAACAGCCATAGATATTTCCATGGCTGTCTAGCCGCAGGCGATTACAATCATGACAAAATGGTTCGCTTTCATTGGCGATAATGCCAAATAGATTCCCCTGTTTTGTTTGCCAGTAATTTGAAGTGGAAGAATTGCTTCGTTCGAGCCGTGAAAATTCATAGCGGGCCTGAATCACATCGAGGATTTCCTGCTGCGTAAAAAGATATTTTCCCGACTGCTGATGCAAATGACCCATCGCCATTATCTCGAGGAAACGAATAGTGATCCTCTTTTCAAAAGCATATTCTAATAAGGGAACAAGTTGTGAGTCATTGATCCCCTTCATCAATACGGTATTGATCTTTACCTCCAGCCCAGCTGCAACAGCAGTTTCAATACCCTGTAAGATCCGTTGCACATCGTTCCGTTTACTCATTAAAAAGAAAATATCTTCATCCATTGCATCCAGTGATACATTAATGGATTTCATGCCTGCCAGCCTCATTGCCATTGCCATTCTTTCCAGTAAAAAGCCATTGGTGGTCAATTTAATTTCCGAAATACCGATTGCCTTCAAACCCGAAATAACCTGAATCAGATCAGGATAAAGTAACGGTTCCCCACCCGTAAGCCGGATCGTTTCAAGTTGAACTGCTGAATGGATCCGCTCTATAAGTTGCAACAGGTCATCAACAGCCATCAAATTTTCGGGAACAGGATTATTTTTTATTTTATCATCAGCTAAACTACAGTATACACATCCCAGGTTGCATCGGCTCAACAAGCTTACCCGGAGCGTCTTAAAAGTTCTTCCATATTGATCTGTTATTTCGTTCATTACATCAGGAAGATTAGTTTAACACAAGCTATACTTAATACACTTGCTAAAATGTATTGTACAGTAATGAGTTTAAAATTGCGACTTCCAAACCACGAACCGACGATACCGCCAGCCATAGCTGCCGCCAGCCAAAGGTAGAACGTTGTATTGAATGAAAATTGAAGATTTGTGCTTGCAACCAGGCCCGAGAGTGAATTGCAAACGATAAACAGGCTGGATATGGCTGCAGCCTCTTTTGCGTTCGCCCAGGCCATTAAAATTAAGACCGGGCTTAAAAAAATGCCGCCTCCGATATTCAACAACCCGGCTATAAACCCGATGAATGCACCGATTAACAGTGCCCAGACAACCGGCATGCTCCTGATCTCTTTCTTTTCTTTAGGATTAAACCCCAGCAACCTTATAACTGGAAAGATCAATGCTATACCCAATAACAAATTGTAAACATCACTGTGCACCGCCATCTTTGAACCCAAAAAGGCAAAAGGGATGCTGGTAATTAAAAAAGGCCAGCACATAGACCATTTAAAATAACCTGCCCTGTAGAATTGTACAAATGCAATACCTGCGATAAATATATTTAATATCAGTACAAGCGGTTTGTACGTGTCGACCGATATATTGAAAATAGACATGATGGCAATATAGCCGCTGGCGCCACCGTGACCCACCGAAGCATACAGGAAGGCCACTATCAATAAACACAAAGCAATTAGCAGATCGGGATTCATCTATACAATTAAAGACATTTTTTTAATCTCTACAAAATCATCTTTGGGCGCATTGCAGGTTGGACATTCATAGGCGGCTGGAATATCGGCGAATATTGTCCCTGGCGCTATTGCGTTTACCTCATCCCCGTAGAGTGTATCATAAACGCTCAAACAGTGCCGGCACTGGAAAATTGTTATTGATGGCGCCAATGAACTGTCATCCAGTAAAGCGCCCTGCCGGTAAATTGCGTGCACAATCAGCTCTTCTTTACTCTCAAGTTCGTAAAAATGTTTGCATAGCGAAACCAGGTAAATCCCCAGGTTTTCCTTTTCAATATTTTTCCGGAAAAGAATAAAATCCTTTGAGTTGGGATTGAAATCTTTTGTGTAGAGAATATCGTAACGATCTAAGTTTTTTCTTTGATTGGCTGATTCATTGATCAGTTTGCGAATGATGATCGAACCAAATAGCCCGGTATTAGGTTGGGTTTTAATGGCAAAGCATAAACCGAATGTTCTTACATCTTCTTTATCGAATTGACGGATAAGATATCGTTTCAAGTTTAATCCTTCTTCGCAATTGTCTTCAATTTGCCAGTTTAACTCGTTGGATGCATGGCGTACATTGATTCGGTATTTCCCCAATACATAATCCCAGATTTTTCTATCTGCATGTTCAATTCCTTTTATGATCAGTGATTTCCAGGGAGTGGTGTATAGCTGCCCCACCTTGGTCTGCATGCAGATCATGCAGGCATCTTTTAGAAAATTAAGACTGAACAATTCGTCCCTTCTATAGATCCCGAGCCAGCTTTTATTGTCGTACATGTTGAATCCTTCATAGTATGGAAGGGTAAAATCCGGGAGATGCAGATCTTCCTTAACGCTTCCATATACAAAATGATGTGCTGATTGTATCATTGAATACAGTTCATTGCCATCTGCCGCGTTCCGTGCGAAGAATACGCTTTTATGTAAAAATATCTTTTCCTCAATTGCCTTGCTTATCCGCGGTATGTCCTGGGAATAAACTATTTCTTTCCATCTGAATATGATAGTTGTTTTAGGGAACCGAATATACAAATGCCAATAATTACCCGCCGCAGCCGAAATGAAATTGATATTGCCGGTAAAAAAAGGAACGAAGGTCTGGTCACCGTCGACAATATTTATTTTCAGTGCAGGCTTGTAATCAAATCCATCGAGAATATCCTTGTAAACTCCTTCGCTTAGCCAGTTTGAATTGCCAAAAACATTTTCAGTTACATAAGAGCTTACGATGTTCGGAAAACGATCGCTGTTGACCTCAAATTGTATCTGTGAGACTTGAAGCGAGCCGGTCAGTTCCTGAACATACTGATCTGCAACTTTTAAAATAATCTGCTGTCTTGTTCCAAACTGCACATCGATCACTCTTGCTTTTTCAGCGGCTGTAACAATTGAGAACAAGTCCCCGGCAGAAACTATTCCACCAGGCAGGTTTATTTTTATGGTATGATTTCTTCGAATCATTGTTTTTTTTTATCAATACTGACCAGTCATCTGTTTTGATAAGCTGTCATTCCGCGACACCAGGGAGCTTCTCCTTGAACTGCATCATACTATCATTCACGATTCAACATTGCCCACTCCCCATTCAATGTTCTGGTGCAATTTTCAAGTATTCTCTGTACTTCGGGTCTGCAGGATCCGCATCCGGTTCCTGCACCCGTAATTGCACAGAGATCTTGTAAATTCGAACATCCATCATCAATGTTCTTTTTTAAATTTTCAACACCCACATTGTTACAACTACATACCAGCTTTCCCAAAACAGGCTCGGCCTTTTTTCCACTCCTTAATAATTGCAGCCTCTTGGTGCTCAGCTCGATCTTATTTGCAATTAATTCCCGGAACTCCTGGAACTCGGTCTTATCACCTATCAGGATAGCTCCCACCAGCCTGTCCTGGTGAATAATGCATTTTTTGTAATAGCGCGCTGATTTATCAATAAATATAATTTCTTCATATTCGGTATCATTCGGACATTCGGGTATTCCCATACTGCACAAATCGAACCCATGAATCTTAATAATGTTCATCAGCAAACTTTCTGTGTAATAACTTGAAATATCGCCACTGATGAAATCGGCGACTACTGCTGCCTGTTGCTCGGCTGCGGCTGTAATACCATAAAGGAAACCCCTGAATTCTGCAATTTCTCCAAGCGCAAAAATGGAAGGATCATTGGTCTGCAACCTCTCATTTACGATTACGCCACGCTGACAAAGCAAACCGCATTCTTTTGCCAGTTCAATATTTGGAATGGTCCCAATAGCAATTACCATCGCATCACATTCGATATGTCGGCCACTCTTCAATCGAATGCCGGCAAGGCTTTGCTGCCCATAGAAAAGCTGCACTTCGTCATCATAATAAATATCGCAGCCCTGGTCAACCATTTCTTCATGCAGAAGCTGGCTCCCCAGGGGATCCAGCTGCCTGTCAAGGAATCGCGATATTCTTTGTACGATGGTGATCCTTACATTTATCTCACGCAAAGAGGCAGCCATTTCCAGCCCGAGCAGCCCTCCACCCACAATCACCACATGCGCATTCTTCGAAATATGATTTTTAAAATTATCGGCATCAATGCGGCTTCTCATGGTGAAAATTCCAGGAAGTTGCGGAACATTTTTTGGTATGGCGGCGCGGCTTCCAGTTGCCATGATCAAAATATCATAGTAGGTGATCTGTCCGGCAGAATCAAAAACACATTTATTTTCACGGTCTATTTTTTCTATACTCACTCCTTTGTGCACTTTTATATTATAACCAGGCTCTTCCGATTCTTTCATTTTAACCAACTGATCCCATGATTGAGTGCCGCTGATATAATCCGGTAACATCACGCGGTTATAAAAAGGAAAAAATTCTTTGCTGAAAATGATGATCTCGTCGTCTTCATTAATTACGCGGTATGACTGTACAAATCCATAAGCTCCGGCGCCGGCTCCAATGATTACGATCCGCTGCTTTTGCTTCTTATATTTTTCCACTTTTACGGCGCAAAATTTGAAGTCTGGCTCTTTGGAAAGCGGGTCTACCAGATCACTCGTGATATTATTGGTCCTATTCAGATCATTTCCCAAAATTTTACCCCAATGCATTGGCAGAAAAACGACTCCTTTTTTTATACCGGCGCTGACCTTCGCTTTCACTCTTACTTCGCCTCTGCGAGAGCTCACAAGCACCAATGATTCATCAGCGATACCCAGTCGTCGTGCATCTGCAGGGTGGATCTCCAGGTATGCTTTCGATATATGCCTCTTCAACTTGTTTACCTTCCCTGTCTTACTCATGGTGTGCCATTGATCGCGGATACGGCCTGTCGTGAGTATCAAAGGAAAATCTGCGTTTGGCTTTTCACTTGTTATGGCATCCGACACGCCATGGATAATTGCTTTAGAAGAAGGTGTATGAAACACTTTATCAGTAAATAACCTGCTTGTTCCTTTTTCTTTGTCGTCTTTTGTAAAGGGCCATTGAACGGTTTTCTTTTCTTTCAGGAGTGAATGATCCAACCCGCTGATATCAATATTTGTTCCTGCCGTTAATGCTGCATGCTCTTTATAGATTGCGTTATAATCTGCATAGTCGAAACCTTTATAGCCCATTTTTTGTGCAAAGCGGTAAATAATCTGGGTATCTGGCAATGCTTCACCGGGTGGCTCTACAATTTTATTCAGGTAACTGATGCGGCGTTCACTATTCGTCATTGTACCCTCTTTCTCAGCCCATGTTGCCGCGGGCAAAATCACATCAGCATACTGTAGTGTTTCCGGTTTGGTGCTTATTTCCTGTACAACTACAAATTTTGCTTTTTTCAGTCCTGCTTCGGCGATCTTTACATTAGGTAAGCTAACCAACGGATTTGTACAAATGATCCAGATCGCTTTTAACCGGCCATCATTCAGCGCTTCAAACATTTCAGTAGCGGATAATCCCGGCTTATCAGAAATAACAGTTCCCCCCCAGAATTTTTGTACCTCTTCCCGATGTTGGGGATTGGCGAGATTGCGATGTGCCGGCAATAAATTTGAAAGCCCTCCTACTTCGCGTCCACCCATCGCATTCGGCTGGCCGGTCAGTGAAAAAGGACCGGAGCCGGGTTTGCCGATATGTCCGGTAATGAGGTTGAGATTGATTAAACTCAGATTTTTGTTAACCCCCGTAGCGCTTTGATTCAAACCCATTGTCCACATCGTTAGAAATCCTTTTGCATTGCCGATATATTGAGCGGCCAGCAAAATGTCTGCCGGTAAAATTCCGCAGATCTCTGCCGCTTCCAGCAATGTTCTCCCGAAAACAATTTCCTGATATTGGTCGAATCCCTCAGTGTGATTTTTGATGAATTCTACATCAATATCGCCGTTCTCGATCAGACATCGACCGATAGCGTGATTAAGAGTAATGTCGGTTCCGGGATTTATTTGTAAATGCAAGTCTGCGATTGTGCAACTATCTGTTTTGCGGGGATCTGCAACGATGATCTTTACGTGAGGGTTAGCGGCCTTATGAGCTTCTATTCGTCGCCATATAATCGGATGGCACCATGACGGGTTTGCACCTGTTACAAAAAAGCAATCGGCCAGCTCAATATCGTCATAGCAAACCGGCACACTATCTTCTCCCAGCGACATTTTGTATGCTACGACCGCACTGCTCATGCAAAGGCGCGAATTGGTATCAATATTATTACTGCCAATAAAGCCTTTAATAAGTTTGTTGATCACATAATACTCTTCTGTAAGGCATTGCCCGGAAATATAAAAAGCCACTGAATCAGCACCATACTTTTCAATAAACGTTTTAAACACCGCTGCGGTTCGATCCAGGGCATCGTCCCAGGTAACTCTTTGAAGAGGCATGTTTTTATTGTAGCGCATCTGCGGATACAGCAAGCGATCACTCTTATCATTTACAGTATATTGAAGATTTATCCCTTTACTGCACAACATTCCTTTGTTCACAGGATGATCCTTATCGCCCTCAAGGGTAATATTTCCTTTTTTGTCCTTGTGCACTACAACGCCACAACCCACCCCACAATAACAACAGGTAGAAGTGAAAGATTTATTTTTAGAATTGGTCACCATGAATATTCCATTCTTTATTGTAATACCTGGATTGCTCTATGTAACTCTCATTTTCCTATTTGCATCTCTTGCCATTGATCCCCATTCGGCGTTTGCAATAAAATCTATTCTTGCTTCCGGCAGAAGATTCTCATGCTCTTTGCAAAGCAGATTCTGCCATTACAAATGCTTCTTTCTTTGCAGGTTTTAGATGAACGAACAGCACGATGAATCCAATTGCAGCAACACCCATTCCTATATATAAAAAAGCCTGCGCATAACTGATACTGCTTGATTTGAATAAAAAACCTACCAGCATTGCACCGATATTACCACCTGCACCTACTATTCCGGCAACACTCCCAATGGCTTCTTTATTAATAAAAGGCACAATAGAGTATGTGCCGCCGTTAGCCATCTTAAGGAATAGGGCAAAGAACAACATGCATGCAATGGCCATCGGCAGGCTGCCGGCCTGGGCAAATAATATGATTCCTATGCCTTCTAAAACCAGGAATGCGGCTAGCAGAAGTCCTTTGCCTTTTAATCCATAACGCTTTCCAACCTTATCACTAAAAATGCCACCCAGCGCGCGGGCAAAAATGTTCATAAATCCAAATATGCCGGCCAGCGCACCCGCAGCAATGAGTGATGCATTATAATGATCAACAAAAAATATTGCGGCAACATTGTCAACGGTGATCTCTATTCCGAAGCACGCAGCGTACGCCAGCGCCAGTACCCATGTACGATAATCTTTCAATGCGATCATGAAGCTGCCTTTCTTTTTTACCTGTTTATCGCGCTGAATGTCTTTGTAGTTTCCTGCAGGTGTATCCCTGGTATACCGGTAGTAAACAAACGACATGATGAGCAAGAAGATGCCTGGTATGATCATGGCATACCTCCACGAATTTCCTTTATCGATATAGCCCAATCCGACAAATGCGGCAGCGATCAGCGGCATAACCAAATTGGTAACCCCTCCACCCAAATTTCCCCATCCGCCTGCAACCGCATTGGCAGTACCCACAATGTTCGGAGCGAACATGATCGAAGTATGAAATTGGGTGATCACGAAGGAAGCCCCGATAATTCCAATGGCGAATCTGAAAAGCAGGAAGCTTTCGTAACTATCCGCGAGACCGATGCATATCACCGGTACGGACCCTATAAGCAACAAAATGGTATACGATAATCGCGGACCCAGCGTATCGCAAAGCCGTCCGACAATAAGTCTGGCAATAATGGTTGCGGAAACAGACGCAATCGTAATATTTCCAACCTGTTCTTTTGTAAGATGCAGGGTTTCCCGAACCACCGGCATAAGGGGGGCGATCCCAAACCATCCAAAAAAACAAACAAAAAAAGTTAACCATGTAATATGGAATGTTTGCATCTGAATACCCCGAATGCTGAAAATGTTTAACCTATGAAGTGGTTGATTCATATATTTCCGGCTGTTTTAATTTGAAGAACTGATCTATAATTTGACAATTGCATTGTTAGAATAAAAAAAATCGGGGGCTATGCGAAGCATCGCATAAAACCAGCTTCCGCGTTTTCTATAACCTTCAGCGGCATCATCAGTGGTCGCCTGCCCTTTAGCAAATGACATACTTTTTGAAGCTAACATGGTCGCATACCCCAGTTCAATGGTGGCAAACTTGTTCATGTTGTAATTAAAAATAAAATCGAGTTCATTTCCCAATTGCCTCCTGACAAGAGAACCATCCGCTTTTTTAATATCCCTATTCAAAAAGAAATTGTGAAAATCAATGCCGAAGGAGGCAGTGGTGCCGGTATATTTGAATTTCAGGTAAGGGTTGTTCAGCCCTCCGGCCGGCGACCCTGTGCCGGTATAGAAATAATCCATATATCCCCAATGCCGGTGGGGAGTACCGTATAGGGGATCAAATTTTTCATCTTCAGATGTTAACGCGTCGTTACCGCTTAATACATCGTATCCCGGGGTAATACTGATTTTTCCTTTTTGATAAGTAGCGGAAGCGGTATAATGGAAAGCGTGTTTCATTTTCACGCCATCACGGCTCTTACCCGACTGTGCATAATAAGCAGCCTGTAAAGCAATTTTTCCAAATGCTGAACTGTTGCCAATTGAGTGATTGATCATCAATCCATAAGTATAGCGCCTACGTAAACCCGAATAATCGAAAACATCTCCGGGACCGGCAGATATGAATCGTCTGCCATAAACATAGCCCGCAGAAGCACTACCTACAGAATCTAATCTGTATTTTCCAAAATTGTCATTAAAGAACAGGCCGGAGACTTTAATCTGGCCGAACTTCCGGCTAATATAAACACTGGTAAAGCTTTTATAATCCTGGTTGCCGCCGTTGGTGTTGGGAGGATTTGTCCAGACCGGTGTGCCTGTCTTAGAGCTGTTAATAGAAGCATTGCCCGTGCCTGACAGCGGAAGAATCCCTGCAGGTGTGGGGACCAATACGCCCAATGAATTTTTGATAAAGAGAGGAATATTCGCCGGAACGTAAGCAGTATTTGTAATCCCAAAAGCATCACTATTTTGGTTGTATGCAAATCCAATATCCATTTGAAATCCTTTATGGATCGTTTTTAAGAGTGCCATATCATGACGGCGTGCCTGCTGCAACCAATCGAGGTTTCCCAGCAACCGCACATCATCATACATTAGCTCCTGTC
>JACMLY010000094.1 GCA_014379345.1 Chitinophagaceae bacterium | reverse complement strand
GTTGGTTTGCTGATTCCCGGCCAGTCTGTGGCTTCTTCGGCAATGGTTTGTACATCAGGAAAATCGCGGAAAATGGTTTCATTCATATCTTTTATCAATGCGATCGCTTCAAGGTTTCCATCTCCGCCGTGTTCATTCGGTTCCCACTGGCCGTGTGTTCTTGAGTAGTTCAGTTTTAGCATTGAACTGACGGCATCTACACGTATGCCGTCGATATGAAATCGGTCGAACCAGAAACGGGCGCTACTGATCAGGAAAGATTTCACTTCTCCCCGCTTATAATTAAAAATATAACTGTTCCAATCCGGGTGAAATCCTTTACGCATATCTGCATATTCGTAGGTATGTGTTCCATCGAACATAAATAAACCATGCGCATCATATGGAAAATGCGACGGCACCCAGTCGAGTATGATGCCTATGCCCTGCTGATGAAATTCATCCACCAGGGCCATGAATTGCTGTGGATCACCAAACCTTGATGTTGGCGCAAAATATCCGGCACCCTGGTAACCCCAGCTCCCGTCGTACGGGTGTTCCATAACCGGCATGAACTCTACATGAGTATACCCCATTTCCTTTACATATGGCACCAACTGTTCGCGGAACTGGTCGTAGGTATTATACGATTCTTCATCGAACTTGCTTGGCCTCATCCAGCTGGCCAGGTGAACTTCATACACGCTCCAGGGTGCGTCCAGTGAATTGTGTTCTGCACGCGTATTCATCCATTCTTTATCCTTCCATTCATAACGCAGGTTCCAGGTGATTGAAGCTGTTGCGGGGCGGCGCTCCCAGAAATTAGCATAAGGATCACCTTTGTCAAGTTTTTTACCCTTGTAGCCATGAATATGATATTTGTACGATTCTCCTTTCGGAATATCGGGGATGAACCCTTCCCAGATCCCGGAACTTTCAAGGCGTACAAATAATGGATGGGTAGATGTATTCCAGTTATTGAAATTTCCGATCACCGATATATAAGTTGCATTGGGTGCCCAAACCGCAAAATAATATCCTTTCTTACCCAGAACTTCGCGTTCATGCGCACCGAAGAACTCATACAACCGGTAATGAGTACCCCGTTGAAAATTTTCAATATCCTCCTGTGTAAATATCGAATAGTTCCATACGGGTTTGGTGCTATCAATAAAATGTACATCCTCGTACTTTTGTTGCCTTTCATCCTGTTTAAGGTCTTTGCTATCATTCATCGTAGTAAGTTTATGTTCGAAAGCAGTTATGGAATTTTTCGATGATTGCTTCTTTAACCCTTCACCCGGCAATTTGTTTAACGTAAAATTAAGGGTTGGGGTAACCGATCATTAATTCTTTAGATGAAATTCGGGAAAGGATTTTAACCTTTACCACCATTACTACCTGAGATGAGAAAACATTCCCTTAGTCTTCTTCTGCTATTGACTATTTCCCTGTTTTCGTTTTCGCAAACTGCCTCTATTAAAGGTACAGTAATAGATACCACCGAAAGTAGAAACCTTTCTAATTCTGTCGTTTCCATCATCCGGAAATCTGACTCTGTGTTGGTAGGTTTCAGCCGCACCGATCAAAAAGGTGATTTTAAAATAGATAAAATAAAAAAAGGCGAGTATATACTCCTTATTACCTATCCAAAATTTGCAGACTATGTAGATATTCTAAAAGTTGCCGAAGAGCCCGAGTTATTTGTCGGCAAGATCATTCTTACTCCCAAAAGCCAGTTATTAAAAGAAGTGGTGGTGCGCCAACGGATGGGTGCCATCAGAATGAAGGGCGATACACTATCTTTTATGGCAGATAGTTTTGCTGTACGTGAGGGAGCAACGGTAGAAGATCTTTTAAAAAAATTGCCGGGCTTGCAGGTCAATAAGAACGGGGAGATCACTGCACAAGGTGAAAAAGTTCAAAAAGTATTGGTTGACGGAGAAGAATTCTTCAGTGATGATCCTGCAGTTGTAACCCAAAACCTTCGGGCAGATGCCGTAAAGGAAGTGCAGGTGTTTGATAAAAAAAGCGACCAGGCTTCATTCACCGGTATTGACGACGGCGAAAAATCAAAAACCATTAATCTGAAACTAAAGGATGATAGGAACCGAGGCTTGTTTGGAAAAGTTTCGCTGGGTGGTGGCCTGCCGGGCAGTTTTGCCGGTGAAGGAATGTTGAATGCTTTTAAAGGGAAAAGAAAGATAGCTGCTTTCGGAATCATGTCGAATACAGGTAAGGTTGGATTGAACTGGCAGGACGCCGACAAGTATGGAGGAAACAATAATAATTATGAATACAATGAAGATGAAGGAAATTTTTTTTCTTTCTCACAGGGCGATGATGAATTTGGAGATAATTGGGGCGGTACATTTGGCGGGCAGGGATTACCGACAGCCTGGACAGGCGGCACCCATTTTTCGAACAAGTGGTTAGAGGATAAATTCCATGTTAATGGCAACTACCGTTTCAACAAACAGAACCTGTTTGGAAAAAGTTCAACGATCACCCAGTATGTTCTGCCCGACACACAATATTTCAATAATCAGAACCAGGATATCTACAAACAAAACCAGCGTCATTCCTTAAATGGTTTTTATGAAATAAAACTTGATTCGCTATCCACACTGAAAATTTCCGTCAATGGGTCAACCACCAATTCAAGAAATAATTCAAGATTCTATAGCGAAGCACTGAATGGAACCGGGATTCCTGTTAACAAAAGCAACAGGCATTTGGTCTCGGTCAGCGACAGGCAACAATTCATCAGTTCTGCTATATGGCGAAAAAAATTTAAAAAGAAAGGAAGAACGATTTCGTGGAGTATCGACCAGAATTATAATAACATCGAGAGCGATGGAATTGTGCAATCACAAAATGAATTCTATACTTCAGGAATTGCGGACAGTACCAGTACCATCGACCAGCAGAAACTCAATAAAAGCAAAACCTCCGTCATCAGTACGCGGATTGCCTACACAGAACCTTTGTCAAAATCGGCTTTTATCGAAATGAATTATAGTTACCGGGTCAATAACAGTGAAGCGCTGCGTGGCTCGTTTGATAAATCGACCAATGGGAAATATGAAATATTGAATCCCTTATTCAGCAACGATTATGATTTCAGGATCAATACCAATAGCGGCGGTATTAATTTCAGGGTCAATAAAAGCAAATACAACTATTCTTTTGGAGGAAATATTTCAAATGCTGATTTCCGGCAACTGGATCTAGTTAAAGACTCATTGTCTACTTACTCGTTTACAAACTTTTTTCCGCGCGCCAATTTCAGATATAACTTCGGACCGCAAAAAAGAGTAGGATTGAATTACAACGGCAATACCAGGCAACCTTCACTGGAGCAGCTGCAGCCAATTCGTGAAAATACAGATCCCCTGAACATTCAGATCGGAAACCCTGATCTGAAACAGGAGTTCAGGCATTCCATAAGCCTGAATTATAATGATTATAAAATACTCACCAGCAGAAACATGTATATGAGTGTTTACTATGCATTCATTCAAAGGGCGATCAGCAGCAGTATCACTGTGGACAATTCAGGAAAAAGGGAAACCCAATACGTGAATGTTGACGGAAATTACCTGTTGAATGGCTATGCAGGATACTGGAAACAAATAAAAAAATGGAGCCTGAATCTTGGGGTGAATGCGAATGTTAATATAAGCCACAATACGAATTTTTTGAATAAACTCGAAAACGTTAATAACAACAGAAGTGGCTCAGTTGGCCTGAATTTTAATCACGACAAAGAAAAAAAATACTCTTTTTCAGTGAACCCACGTTTTGGATATACTACAAGCAGGTCGTCGCTGAGAAAGGACGTTAAAACCAACTACTGGACAAGTGATAATGAGATCGAAGCAACGATTGAATTGCCCTGGAAGATGCAAATAAATACGAATGCCGATATCAGCCTACGCGAAAAGACGGCCGTTTTTGGCGACGACAATAATGTTGTAAAATGGAACGCGTGGCTGGCTAAAAAATTCTGGAAAAGTAATTCAGGCGAGATCAGGTTTTCTATTTTTGATATTCTTGATCAGAATATCGGGTTGAGAAGAACTGCTAACAGTAATTTTATTTCTGAGAACAGGTACGATACATTCCGTCGCTATTGGCTGCTGAGCTTTACCTGGAACTTTACAAAAAACCCGGCAATGGCAACTCCGGGAACAAAATAATTCTATGTTAACACGATTAACCAGACACGTATTTTAAACCGATAGTATGTTACGCATTCTTTCTCTTTTATTATTAATGAGCATTTCGTTTGTAACGAGACCGCAGACACAGTTCCTTGTGAAAGGCAAAATTGAATTTGAAAGAAAGATAAATGTACACAAGCAACTCGATCCCGATGAGGACAGTGAATGGTATAAAGATTTTGTTGCAAAACAGCCAAGATTCTATACAAGTTATTTCGACCTTCATTTTAGTGGCAATAAAACTCTTTATAAACCGGGAAAGGAAACAGACCCTTTTCGGAACTGGTGGCTGATCGGGCCTTCTAAGGAAAATGTTGTGATTGCGGATATGGAAACGCAATTAATGAACAGCCAGAAAAAAGTTTTTGAAGAGATCTATCTGCTGCAGGATACCATTGGCAAGATCGAATGGAAGATCACCGAAGAATTAAGAACGATCGCCGGATTTGAGTGCAGGAAGGCAGTAGCGATCATGTGCGATTCAGTATATGTTGTAGCCTTTTATACAGATGAAATAGCTGTGACCGGAGGCCCTGAATCTTTTAATGGTTTACCCGGTATGATCCTGGGACTAGCTATTCCACGATTGTACACTACCTGGTTTGCAACGAAAGTTGAACTAATAGAACCGAAACCCACTGATTTCGTCATTCCATCAAAAGGCAAAAAAATTACTGAACAAAATCTTCAAGGCGTTCTTCAAAGATCTTTAAAAGATTGGGGAAAGCAGGGACAAAGGAATATATGGTGGGTCATGTTATAACGCGAATTTTCGCGAAGAGGACACGAATTTCACTAATGGATTGCGATATTCCTTGCACCTTCTTGTGTTTGTTGTGAACACTGCAATAGAGAAGTGATAGGACCACAAGAACACAAGAAATTATTAGCGTACATTCGCGCCCATTTCGCGAAAATCAGCGTGAAAGTTTCATCACAAGAACATACTTGCCGCCAAGTGTCAGATTGGGCTCAAGGTTGAAAGTTGTGCCGGTGGCTACGTCGAAGGCTTTTGTATAATCTTTTATTCGTTCTGAAAAGCGGGATAACGCGATTGTTTTGGGGCCCTCATTCTGGTTAAATACACACATCACAGTTTCAGTATTATCGTAGCGAAAATAAACATACACTCCATCTTCAGGAAGATATTGCATGAACCTTCCTGATCTTACGGCTGAGGAACTCTTTCTGAAGTTTGCAAATGTTTTTACATAATTAAAGGCATCATTCTCCTGCGCTGTTCTACCAGCGGATGAAAATTTATTCACAGCATCTCCCGGGAAACCTCCTGGAAAATCTCTACGAACTTCTGCATCAGAAGGATTTTTTAAATTTTTCATTAAGATCTCCGTACCATAATATAATTGCGGAATTCCACGCTGGGTGAGCAGCAAGGCAATACCCATTTTAAACTTGCTGATATTTTCACCAATGACAGAATAATACCGATCGAGATCATGATTATCGAGGAAGATCACATTTCTCATTGGGTCTTTGTACAAAATATCTTGCGCCAACACGCTGTAAAGTTTATTCACTCCCCCATCCCAGCTGAAATTTTCATTCAGCGACGCATTCAGGGAAAAATGCCATTGAAAATCCGTCACACCCTGCAGGTTTGATTTCCAGGGAACCGTCAGATTATTCTCACTGAAGTATGCCTGGTTGGTAACAGAATGGATCCATGTTTCACCAAAAATGGTAATTTTCGGAAATTCCCTGTACAATTCTTTATTACAGCGATTCATAAAATCGAGGTCATTGTAAAAATAAGTATCCACTCTCCAGCCGTCGATTCCAAATTCTTCTGTTGTCCACACGGAATGTTGTATCAGATAGTTTGATACATATGAATTTTTTGCGTCCAGGTCGGGCAAAAAAGGAGTAAACCACCCATCAAGCGTAATGCGTCTATCGATAGCAGAGGCATATTTATCAACCAGCGGTTGATCTTTATATGAAGTATTCTGATAGGATGGCCATTGTGTGAACCAGTCTTTTGATGGAGGATCGGTAAAAAGAAAATGCTGGTTGCCTACGTGGTTATACACCGCATCCTGGATAACTTTTAATCCTTTTTTGTGCGCTTCCACAATAAGCTTTATATAAGCCGAATTGCCTCCCAGTCTTTTATCTACATTATAATGATCAGTGAATGCATAGCCGTGATATGCGCTTCGCTTAGTGCCGCCTTCATCAGTGAGCGTCTGGTTATTTTCTAATACCGGATTCAGCCAAAGAGCGGTTACGCCCAGTTCGTTAAAATAATCAAGATGGTCAATGATGCCCTGAAGGTCGCCACCATGGCGAAGAAAAGGATTGTTCCTGTCGGCTTCCGTGTCTCTCAGATCACTGAATCTGTCATTCGACGGATCACCATTACTAAACCTGTCTGGCAGTAACAGGTAAACAAGGTCCTGACTGGTTACACCCTGAACCCTTGTCGTTCCGTTTGCTGCACTGCGTGCTTTTAACTGGAATAAAAAAGATTTCCACTCGTTCCTTATGATGCCACCAAATGAAAATTTTACCTGCTGCGGTTTTGCTGATGAGGCAATATCGAGGTCGATAATTAAATAATGTCTGTTTTCAGGTTTATGGATTTTTACAACTTTCACATCAGCACTGGATGACTGAAATGCTAATTTATCTGAAGTGATATTCGCTGTGCTGCGAATGAGTAACTGAAGCTTTGTATTTTTCATCCCGGCCCACCAATGTGTTGGATAAACATCGATGGCATTTTGTGCAGAAGAAATGATGCCCTGGAAAATGAAAATTATTATTATAAATCGTTTCATATTCCTTGTTTAAGTAGTTATTTCATAACTCGCATGAGGGTTTAGTGAATCCTGTAATGATTCTTTTCTGTCATCCTTATCATTTACAATAAAGTTCAGTAACCCGCCAACAATCATTGACACACCTCCCACCACTAATGCATAAATACTATGATTGCCGAATATTCGGTTCACAAAAAATCCCAGTATTGCAGCTGCAACAATTTGTGGTATTACTATAAAAAAATTAAATACTCCCATATAAAACCCCATTTTATTGGGAGGCAATGCGCCCGCTAAAATGGAATAGGGCATGGTTAAAGTAGACGACCACGCCAGCCCCACTCCAATCATGGGCAATAATAAAATAACAGGATCTCTTATAAAGAACATACTTATCAATCCGATTCCACCGATGATCAAGCAAATCATGTGCGTATACTTCTTTCCGATTTTGGTAGCAAGTAAGGGCAGCAAAAATGCAGTTAATGCAGAAATTCCGTTATATACCATAAACATTACTCCTACCCAATCTCCCGCGTCCTGATATGCTTTGGATGTTGTATCTGTTGTTCCATATGCGTTTTCCGCAACGGCCGATGTAGTATAGATCCACATGGAGAAAAATGCCAGCCAGGTAAAAAATTGTACAATTGCTAATTGCAACATTGTTTTAGGCATATTTCCAATTCCCCTGGTAATCTCAACCATACCCTTTAAAACACCTTTTGATTTTAATTTTTCTTCTTGCCACTTTTTGATATCCTCAGGTGGAAATTCTTTGGTTGTAAAAACAGTCCACATAACAGCAAGCAGAAAAACAATAGCTCCTATATAAAAAGAATATTTTACGGAGTCGGGAATGATGCCTGCCGGTGCAGTATTGCTGATGTTAAAAAAATTTGTAAAAATATATGGCAGTAATGAAGCGATTACAGCTCCTATACCAATAAAAAAAGTTTGCATAGCAAAACCGCCGGTACGCTGCGGGGAAGGAAGCTTATCTCCAACAAATGCTCTGAAAGGTTCCATGGAAATATTAATGGAGGCATCCAAAACCCATAAAAGCAATGCCGCCATCCATAAAGCAGTCGAATTGGGCATCAGAAAAAGAGCAATGGACGCGAGTATGGCTCCTATAAAGAAAAAAGGCCGACGACGTCCCCAATACGGATGCCAGGTCCTGTCGCTCAGATATCCAATAATGGGTTGAACCAGTAGCCCGGTAATAGGAGCTGCAATCCATAAAATGGCGATGCTGTCAATTTCGGCGCCCAGGGTTTGAAAAATTCTGCTGACGTTGGCATTTTGCAAAGCAAATCCAAATTGGATCCCCAAAAATCCGAAGCTCATATTCCATATCTGCCAGAAACTCAACCTTGGTTTTGAATGAATCGCAGATTCCGTATTTAGAACAAGAGGAGTAACTGGCTCCATAAACACTAATTTTTTTACAGGAATGACACTGTTTGAACGAATGGACACATCTATATAAGAAGAGGTCTTTAATCATTTCCTATGTTCTATTCTATGATTCTATGTGGTAATAAAACTCTTACAATTTTGAAGATTATCCGGTCACAGTCAATTTACCACATAGAATCAAAGAAACAACATAGAGGAACCCTGATTGATCTTACGCATTCTTAATAGCGTAACACGTTAAATCTGCATAGACATAAAGCTATTAATAATGCTGGGCTACATATCTAATTGGCGTAAACTCGTTCTTAATTAGCGTCCATTCGCGTATCAAATAACGAAGCCATTTGGCAATACAGCTCCCTTCTTAATCACAACGATCCCATCTTTTACTACATAGAGTGAGTGATCCGTATTTTCGAGATGAGTGCCGCCATTGATACGTACATCATCACCGATGCGGCAATTTTTATCAACGATCGCATTTCTTATATAGCATCTTGTTCCAATACCAACATTCGGAATACCATGACTATGCGCGTGGTTAATTTCCTGGATAGTTTCAAAATAATCATTACCCATCAGGTAACTGCTAACGATGGTGGTGCCATAGCCTACTCTTGACCGGATGCCTACTACAGAATTTTCAATACGCGAAGCATTTATAATACAGCCCTCTGCGATGATGGTCTTTTCCAAAGTTGTTCCACTGATCTTGGCGGGGGGCAACATGCGGGCACGTGTGAAGATGGTTCTATCGTTATCAAATAAGTTAAAATCCGGAATGTCTTGTGTCAATCCGAGATTGGCTTCAAAAAAAGAATAGATATTTCCTATATCAGTCCAGTATCCATCATATTGATAACTTGCTACTTTATATTTACTGAGCGATTGCGGAATGATCTCTTTTCCAAAATCTGTTCCATCCTTATATTCATTTAGCAGCATATCAAACATCAACTGGCGGTTGAAAATATAAATACCCATCGAAGCCAGGTAAATGCGTCCAGATTTCTGCATTTCGGGGCCTGTATCACTGATCCAATCCTTGAATAATGCAGGTTTTGGTTTTTCAATAAAAGAAGTAATAAAACCCTCATCATTTTTTTTCATAATCCCAAAATCCGAAGCTTCCCTGTCGCCAACAGGTATTGTGGCGATTGAAATATCTGCGCCTTTTGCGATATGGTTTTCCAGCATTGCATTAAAATCCATTTGATATAGCTGATCACCGGACAGGATCAGCACATACTCACTCGGGAAAGTATTGATGTGCCGCAGTCCCTGACGCACCGCATCCGCGGTGCCCTGGTACCATGTTGGATTATCAGGTGTTTGTTCTGCAGCTAATATGTCTACAAAAGCTGAACTGAATGCACTGAAATGGTAAGTGTTTTTGATATGGCGGTTGAGCGAGGCCGAATTGAATTGCGTCAGTACAAACATTCTGCTGATGTTTGAATTAATACAATTCGAAATCGGAATATCTACTAACCGGTACTTGCCTGCAATAGGTACGGCAGGTTTTGAGCGACTGGCTGTAAGCGGGTATAAACGTGTACCTGCCCCACCTCCGAGAATAACTGCTAGAATAGATTTTGACATAGAAATCGTTTTAGATTATTAACCGGTCATTCATGTGTGAATCAGTTGTCAGCGATTAGCCAATTAGCCGATAAGCCGATAAGCCAATTTGCTAGCTGCTAATGTACCAATTTGCTAATCGGCTAATCCGTACCTCATTATCGTACCACTGATTCGTATACAGATATGTATTGTTTCACGCTGGTTTCCCAGCCAAAATCAAGCTGCATCATTTTCCTGCGAATCCCGGCCATCTTTTCTTTATTATGATACAACTCTACCGCTCTCCACACACCATGACAAATATCGCCTACTGCAGCAAAATTATAACAAATGCCATATCCTCCCGGTTCGCCGTAATCGACGACCGTATCTTTCAGTCCACCGGTTCTTCTAACCATCGGTACAGTTCCATATCTCATGGAATACATTTGGTTCAAGCCACATGGTTCGACACGGGAGGGCATCAGTAAAAAATCAGCTCCTGCATATATTACATGGCTCAGTGTTTCATTATAGCCGATGAACGCGTTGTAATCATTGTTAGAGATCGGCGTCATCATATTTAATTGTGCTTCCACATCCGGAGACCCACTTCCCAGTATCAGAAAATTCATACTTCTGCCAACATGATAGAAAGAATCGCTGATAACTGCCGGGAGAAGGTCTGCCCCTTTTTCTCCTACCAGCCTGCCTATAAAACAGATCAAAGGCTTATCAAAATCAAGATCGAATTGTTCACAGAGCTGCATTTTATTTTTAGCCTTTCCACCCTCAGAATTGTTAGCAGAAAATCTGTTCTCGGCTTTGAGATAGGGATCTTGTTGAGGATCCCACACATTTGTATCTATCCCATTTAAAATCCCTACACATTTCCCTTTTTCATATTCAAATAAAGCTTCAAGGCCGTTGCTCATATATTTCAATTCGTCAAGATAGCTCGGACTCACGGTGGTAACCTTATCTGCACATTTGATGCCGCTGGCAAGGGGATTGATCTTATTATTCCATTCAAGCATCCCCCATTTCCAAATATCGTATTGGGGAATAAAAATAGTTTTGTCCCAATTCATCCATCCCTGGTATTCGGCATTGTGAATGGTAAGAACCGTAGGAAGGTTTTTAATACCGGCAAACCTGTAGCAATACTTTAGCATGAATGGGATCAAAGCCGTGTGATGATCGTGCACATGAATAACATCAGGTTGGTGTTGCCAATTGGCAACCCATTCGAGTACCGCTATCTGGAACGCTGTGAATCGTTCCGAATCATCATCGTATCCATATACTTTCTCCCGGTCGAGCAAACCGTTTATATCCAGGAGGTACAGATCAAAGCCAAGAACATTTGTTTTTTCTTTAATGACAGTGAACTCAAACCACCAGTTACCAAGATTGCTCGATCCTTTGTGAACTACATCCCACTGGTTGGCATAAAGGAATTTGGTACGGTACATAGGCATTACCAACTTGGTAACATGTCCGAGTTGTGTAAGATATTTTGGTAATGCTCCTGCTACATCCCCTAATCCTCCTGCTTTGGCCACCGGATAGCATTCTGCGCTGACGAATAATAATTCCATGCTGTTGATGCAGTTGGTTGTGAAGGAATTGCCCATTCAATTTAGGAAGGTTTTTCAACTTGTATGAGATATGTCAAAATATTTTTTACTGATTTTGGATAATTGTTGCAATGAGCATCTATAAAGCATTACAAAAACAAACTCCGTATGATGAATACTGACAATGTTGGAATTTATTGAGATGATTTGTTCAGCATGGGAAAAACTTGTTATTTTTAAAACTTATTAAACCCAACGATACTGCTTATGAATCAGTCAAAACAACCCACCAACACAGGTGCTTTAGCTACACTAGTCATGGTTTTTTTCTTCTGGGGATTTATCGCAGCTTCCAATAGTATTTTCATTCCCTTTTGTAAAACACATTTTCAGCTATCTCAGTTCGAATCCCAACTAATCGGTTCGGCTTTTTATATTGCCTATTTTGCAGGATCACTGGTGCTTTTCCTTCTTTCTAACGTGTTCGGCTATGATATCCTGAACAGGATCGGATACAAAAAAGGGATAATATATGGGTTATGGATATCTGTTATCGGTGCGTTGCTGATCATTCCCTCTGCAAATGCCAACTCCTTCCCGGCCATACTTGTTTCTTTTTTTGTAGTTGCTCTCGGCTTCTCTTTGCAGCAGACGGCCGCGCAGCCTTTTGCCATTGCCTTGGGAGATCCTTCAACCGGTTCGCATCGGTTAAATCTGGGAGGAAGTGTCAATTCTCTTGGAACCACACTGGGTCCTATTATCGTCAGTTTTTTTCTGTTCGGTTCTATTGCTAATCAAAATGCAAATGTTACGGTAACAAATATCAACACATTGTATCTGATCGTGGCGGGTGTATTCGCCGCAGTTGCCCTGTTTTTTACTTTTTCAGGTCTGCCATCGGGAAAGAATGATGAAAAATTTGAAAAAGCCAATAAAGCTGCCTCTTCCTTATTGCTAATGACGGGTGTAATTGTCGCGCTGATTGTTATCGGACAACTAACAGAGATTCCAAAAATGGTTCTATTGATCATTACAATATTTGCCGTGGTTGGAATTTTGTTTATCTCGAATGCCAATGCTGTTAAAAGCAGCGAAGGCTGGGGAGCTATGAGGTATCAGCAATTGATTTATGGTATGATTGGCATATTTGTATATGTTGGGGTGGAGGTTACGATCGACAACAATTTTGGAGCACTTCTCAAAACACCCGGCTATTTAACGGAAATGGGTCTGGATGAAAGTAAAATTTCTAAATATATTTCTCTGTATTGGGGAAGTTTGATGATAGGAAGGTGGACGGGTGCGATCAGCGTATTTAATTTATCACGAACGGGTAAAATGATTGCCACGGTTGTAGTGCCTTTTATTGCTTTTGCAGTTATTTTATTGGTGAACAGGATGTATGGAAATGATATTTCAGATCTCTTGGCTTACGCCGTATGTGTATTGATTGCTGTGGCAGCATTCTTTTATGGCCAGGAAAAACCTGTTAAAACATTATTGACAGTGTCGATACTGGCTTGCGTTGCCATGCTGATTGGTGTTTTCACGAATGGAATTGTTTCTGTCTATGCATTTATGTCTGGTGGATTATTTTGTTCCGTGATGTGGCCCTGCATATTTTCACTAGGAGTAGGTGGTTTAGGAAAATATACCAGCCAGGGATCTGCTTTTTTGATCATGATGATCTTAGGTGGAGCAGTCATTCCACCATTTCAGGGTTCCTTAGGTGATAATCCGCAAATAGGAATGCATAATTCTTATCTTATTGCCGCGGTGTGTTTTGCTTTCCTTGCATTTCTGGCGTTGAAATTAAGAAACGTATTGCGTGCGCAAAATCTCGATTTTGACCAACAGATCGGCGGAGGCCATTAATATAATATCTAACTGTATATGGGAAAAGCTACTGCATTACAACAGCTTGCCATTGGCATCGATATCGGTGGAACTGGTACCAAGTTCGGAATAGTGGATCGCAATGGTAATATTCTATTTTCGAGTGAGATCTCTTCGCGCAACCATGAAGAAGTGGAAGGATTTATAGATGAACTGTACGACAATCTGCACGCAATGATCGAGAGAGCGGGTGGAACCGGAAGGATCAAAGGAATTGGCGTAGGCGCTCCTAATGGAAATTATTACACCGGCACTGTTGAATACGCTCCCAATCTGCCCTGGCGAGGCATTATTCCTTTGGCTAAGATGATGGAGGCGAAATTCAGGTTGCCTGTTGTTTTAACAAACGATGCCAACGCTGCGGCAATCGGCGAAATGATGTACGGCGCCGCCCAGGGAATGAAAGATTTCATCATGATCACCCTGGGAACAGGTGTTGGTAGTGGCATTGTTGCTAATGGTCATTTAATTTATGGCCATGACGGATTTGCGGGCGAGCTGGGTCATACGATCATCATACCCAATGGTCGCTTACATGATGGAACCGGGAAACGCGGTTCCCTTGAAAGTTATGCTTCGGCAACAGGCGTTCGTCTCACCGCACTGGAGATGCTTCAGAATAATACAGAACCAAGCCTGCTTCGAAATATTCCGACGGATCAAATAGATTCAAAAAAAGTATTTGAAGCAGCGGTAGAAGGTGATCAGCTGGCAAGAAATATTTTTGAGTTTACAGGCCAGATACTCGGCCTGGCATTAGCGAACTTTGTGATGTTTTCAAGTCCCGAAGCAATCATATTATTTGGAGGCCTGACAAAGGCCGGCGATCTTATACTAAAACCTACCCGCGAAAACATGGAGGCAAATGTTATCCAGGTATTCCAGAATAAGGTAAAGATACTTGTCAGTCATTTAAAGGAAGCCGATGCGGCCATTCTCGGAGCGAGTGCGCTTGCATGGGAAATACAGGATTAATGAAGTTGTTGGTGATAACACCAACAACGGCCTCAATACTTGTCAGTCATTTAAAGGAAGCCGATGCGGCCATTCTCGGAGCGAGTGCGCTTGCATGGGAACTACAGGATTAATGAAGTTGTTGGTGATAACACGATAGGAATATTGACAATACCTGGTCACCATCGGAAACGAAAAATGTTAATGAACATCTATCTATTGTTTCTGTTGAGATGAAGATCGCTCTCTTAGAAATTTATGCAGGAATATCATTTCTTTTATCATCGTATTTCATCTGTAAGCATTTCGACGCCGTTGTTGGTGATGTAACACCAAAAGGCAATTATAGAGTAACAGGCTACTGGTTGTGTCTGATTATAAAAACACCTGGTACAGGGCGCTGCCCTTCTTTATCAGAAGGCTTGATGGTTTCCTTTCCGTTCACCAGCATGCAACTGCTTCCGCCTCCATCTAAGTTGAGCGCTTCATAACAACCAAGATCGGCCAGGATCTTCGCCTCTTCAGCTAAAGTTGCTCCTTCGGCAATACCGGGGTCCCTTCCCTGAACGACAAGAATGATCAACTTTCTATCCTTTGTATAACCCATAGCAGTACGGGGATGCAGATCAGCCAGGCCATTAACGAACATCTGCTCTTCCTGGTTGGTAATATTGATCTTTCCTTCCTGTACCAATACAGGCCCGCCGCCAATGGCAGTTTTCATTTTCCACCATTTCCAGGGATCAATCGTATTGAGATCTATCAGTGATGGGTCATTCGTTTTTCCTCTTGCTACAATAGGTCTCGATTGAAAAGCATATGGCCATCTCTGGGCAGTGTCTGTAAATATCCAGGCAACATCAGCTCTGCGATTTTTCGAAATGCCGATAGCACTGCGTGTAGGATAATAAAATGAATCGCTTGCTCTGCTCTTCAAAGCAGGAAAGTTATAGCCAAGGATCTTACCGTCGCGGATAATTACATTGAGGTTCTGATTGGTTGCAAATGAGAAGAAAGTGCCGTTCACTACTAGATGGGGCAAACCTTCCCGGGTATAAAATTGCGAGGGAGTATACCTTTGGCCATTGCCGACCTGTGTAGTGAATTCAAGTTTTTTATTCTTAAGATTAGCTTCGGCATAATAGGCAATAAATGGTCGTCCATTTAATGATCCTTTGGTTGTAAATAATTTGAGCCCTGCGGGAAGACTATCCTGCTTAACGGGTTTCCAACGAAGCTGTGCAACAGAAAAAAAACAAGCGAAGCAAAAACAAAAAATAAAAAAAATATTCTTATACAATTCGCGCTATGATTAGATTACGATAGTTGTAATGATTCTTTCTGTTTCTTCCAAGCTGCGCGTCCATAACCTTCTATAACGTGTTTGTCACTATGGTACGATGATCGTACAAGCGGTCCGCTTTCAACGTAATCGAAACCGATAGAATATCCAATTTCCCTATACTCAGCAAACTCATCGGGATGAACGAACCGGATAACGGGTAAATGTTTTTTTGATGGTTGAAGGTACTGGCCTAAAGTGATCACATCTACCCCACTGTTTCTCAGATCGTGCATTGATTGGATCACTTCTTCTTTCGATTCACCCAATCCCAGCATGATGCCACTTTTGGTCCGCATCCCCCCTTCTTTAAGTGTGCGCAATACTTCCATGCTTCTCCAGTATTTCGCCTGGATACGAACCTGTTTTGTAAGTCTTTCAACCGTTTCAATATTGTGCGATACTACCTCCGGTGCTGCCTCAATAACCGGCTGAATATTTTCTTTCTGACCTTTAAAATCAGGTATCAGCGTTTCAAGGGTTGTTAGCGGATTTAAAGATTTCACGGCCTTAATGGTGTTGTACCAGATTGTGCTGCCACCATCTTTCAATTCGTCGCGGTCAACAGAAGTAATGACTGCATGTTTTACTTTCATCAGATGAATGGCCTCTGCCACTCTTTGCGGTTCATCCCAATCAACAGCATCGGGCCGGCCGGTAGCCACTGCGCAGAAGCCACAGCTACGGGTGCATACATTTCCCAATATCATGAATGTGGCCGTGCCTTCTCCCCAACACTCGCCCATATTCGGGCAATTACCGCTTTCACAAATGGTATGAAGTTTATGCGTATCTACAAGCCCGCGTACATGCTTGTAACTCTCGCCGATGGGTAATTTCACTCTCAGCCAATCAGGTTTTTTGGGCCTGTTTTCAGTTCCCTGCACCAACGATTCCAAAATTTGCGATTTATTTATTACCGGAAGTTCCTGCATAGTTAGTAATTCATCAGAAAAGTTAATCGTGAGACGTGAAACGTGAGTTCACATCTCACGATCACATCATTTTCGTCTTCCCAAAAGAAGCGACACATATGCGTTGAAGAATAGCTGTTTTTCTTTGCTGTAAATGATCTGTGACATTTTAGTAGAGTAAAATTCTGCACCCAGCCCTACCTCTATTGCGGTAACGGTTTCATTGAGGCGCCCATAATCAAAGCGCATTGCTGCCTTTACGTATGCACCCGGCCTTATTTTTACCGCATTCCAACCAACGGTAAAACCGGCGGCTCCCAGTTCAAAGTAATTCTTATCCACAATCTCAGGATAAGTTTGCCTGCTTCTGTTATTTGCACTGTCTTCCACATCTACATAATAAGGTTTAAGCATTCCCATAGAAAGGCCTCCCCCATAAATGGCGGAAACAGCTACGCCGTTTTTATTGCCTTTTCCTCCAATGATCTGTTGTTGTGCTATGCCTAATTTGAGTTGATAAAAGTTATTGGTTTTACCAAAAACCACTGAGTTTATCTGGAATTGATTGTCGATCGACGCGGCGAGTTTCTTTTCCTTCTTATGCTTTTTTTCCGATAACTCCAGTTGGAACAATGTTGAACGTCGTGCAGTTTTGAATTTGCCGATCTCATAGGCGATACCGTATCCATCCGTTGCCAACTTAATGCCGAACACGCTTTGCTTATTGAAAACGATCTCTCCCTCTTCTTCCTGTCGTAATAAGGAATTGATACGCTCTCGCCGGGCATTCTTTTTATCATGCTTGGCAGAGGTTTTCTTCTGGCCTGTGGTATCCTGTGCCCATACTGCAATAGTTGTTGTAACTATCAGTAACGACAAAACTATTTTCTTCACCGCAAATGATTTGATTATTCAACGTAAATTTAAGGCAAATTAATACACAATGACTTCTTCAATCATATACGAAGGAAATTTACGTACCGTTTGCACACATCTGAGGTCCGGAAGCACTATGGAAACGGATGCCCCGGTCGACAATAATGGAAAAGGAGAACGCTTTTCTCCCACAGACCTGGTGGCAACGGCCCTGGGAACCTGCATGATGACGATTATGGGAATGAGGGCAAAAGAGATGAGAATAAACCTGGAGGGAGTGAAAATCGATGTTGAAAAAATCATGAAACCGGATCCAAGACGAATTAGCGGGGTAAATTTAACATTTTATTTCCCCGACTCCTTGCTGGTGGATGAGGAGCAGAAGGCTGTATTGGAAAATGCCGCACACACCTGCCCTGTAATGTATAGCATTCATCCGGATATCAAAGTGAACACAATGTTTCACTGGAATGTGCTGTCAGCGTAATCAAAGGTTATTCCGCTTTAAGATCGAATTGCCTATCGCACAGTCAAGGCATCTCCGTTTGTCGCAGTAAACATTCTTCAATTCAATTATAGATTGAGAATCAAAAGCTGTCTTGCTTTTTACCCCTGCTTCGGCAAACCTGTCTGTGATACTATTCTTTTCGGCACTGATTTCTTCTAGCCACTGCAAGGCTTTTTCTTTGAAGATTGTTTTGGCTTGTACATGTCCAAATGCAAACATTACAGGAACAACGGTATTGATAATAATATTGTTTACCATTTGATCTCCCAGTTTTTTAGGCTTAAAAGCGGAAGGTTCACCGGGCCTGTAATGATAATGCCAGTAGTCATTGGCAGTAACATCCAGAAGCATTTTTATATCGGAGACATCGGCGGTTTCAGTGATCCTTGAGAACAAATGAGACGAGCGATGGATCAACATTGCGAGCTGTGCAAGCCGGATGGTAGGAAAATTTTCAGGCCGCATACGCAGAAAATGCACTGGTTCCCGGATCATATCCAACTTGTATTTGCTCCGGTAAAAATTATATTCTTTCTGTAGCATCCGCGGATATTTTTCTTCAAATTGTTTATCAAGTAATCCTGCCTGCCCGAGAAGCAATGCTTCAAGTTGAACAATTTGATTTTTATGGCGAACCAGTATATTGACTGGTAAACTTCTTGCAACAGTTTCAAATGCTTCTGCATTTACTTTTATGCCGAAATTTCTTGCCAGCATCCACCAGAATACCTCCTCCCAGTGTTGATTTGACTGAGCCAGACAAACTTCTATCATCCCTGTTTTTCGCTGGAGTCTTTCTATGAGCAATCGCTGCCTCCACCCAGTCCAAATGAGGCTGTTCACAATACCAATCTGTTGCTCGCAGGGAATGAAAAATGGTTTCATCATCCAGTCTTCATATTGGCGCAGCAGCATTTTAGGTACTTTATCCTCGAGGGAAAGAATTGGAATAGTTGATTTTTCCGGATCTGTATCCTGGTTCCATACAACATGCAGAATTACGCTATTGTAATTTTTATCGTGTTGATGTTCGTGCCTGAACCAATCAGATGTTTGCACATGTAATTCTATGTTTCCAATCCATTTCGTGTCGCCTATCTTTATTGTCGACTGTAAGAAATCAGGACCCTGGTGAATATTCCATTGGCCGGGATGAATGATCTGCAACGGCTCACGGGTTGAAAGCTGGAGTTCTTTTTTATTAAAATATTGAAACTGCCAGATATATTGCAGCAGGCGTTCGGTCATGAAAAAGAGGAAGTTTTGTACAATCAAATTACTGAAGTCTTTTCCTGATCAGCGGTTGATTTCAACGATGCATACGTTATTTACACAGGTAACATCTGGAAAAACACGGAGGTGGATGACAGATAAAAAAAGAGGATGACAAACACCCCGCAGCCTATCATGGGACCCTGCCTGCCCGGCAGGCAGGGTACGACGCATCTTAGAGACTTAAACGTTCAGGTTCTTACGTGTTTCGGCAGTGCAAGAATGCACATCCCTGAGATCCCTCGTACCCTGCCTGCGGGTAGGCAAGCTCGGGATGACAGATAAAAAAAGAAGACTGAATATTAGTAAACAACAAGAATGACTATTTACAACTTTTTAAGCTCCTTCACTACCCTGCTCACCGGCAATCCCATCACATTATAAAAATCGCCTTTGATGCTTTTGATGCCGGTGACGCCGATCCATTCCTGTATGGCATACGCGCCTGCTTTATCAAGCGGCTTATAGTGCTCAACGTAATAATTGATCTGTTCACTGGTAAGTTCGTGAAAGGCCACTTCGGTGACATCAGAAAAAGCAATTTCTTTTTGATCGGTTATTATTACCACACCCGTGATTACATGATGTGTTTTGCCGGAAAGTCTTGATAGTATCCGCACCGCTTCTTCCTCATCAGTAGGCTTGCCAATGATCGCGCGATCAAGAACTACTATTGTATCCGCGGCGACAATGATGTTACCGCCTTCGTACCGCTTGTAAATATCAGATTGTTGAACAGCCAGAGCTTTATTGCGTGCGATATGAACCGGTACATCAATGACCGCAAGATGTTCAGGAAAAGATTCATCTGTTTCTTTTACAAGTATATCAAAATCTATTTCTGCCCATTCAAGGAGCTGTTTTCGTCTCGGTGATCGTGAAGCCAGAACAATACTTTTCATGGTGAGTGGTGAGTGGTGCATGGTAAGTGGTCAATGCTCAAAATAATCAATTTCCAATATACAAAGGTCCATTGAAAATTGAACAACGGGTATTGAATATTTTATTCACCACTCACCACTCACCAATTCGCCTCACGAATAAATCCTAAAAAATATCATCGAAAGTATTCCTGTAAGCATTACAAACTTGATCAAATTACTGAGCTGATGAAAATCTTCAGCCGTTTTTCCGGCATATAGCTTTTTGAATGCATACAGCAAAGGAAGAATTATCATTATGAAACAATATAAGGCCGACCACCACCACCTGAACTGCAGAACATAGAACTGGATCGCTCCCAGAGAAGCAATTAAGACTACAAACCAGGTTGATACAAATACTTTTGAAACATGCACCCCGTACACTATAGGCATTGTACGGCATCCATATTTGGAATCTCCCGGCATATCTTCTATATCTTTTATAACCTCTCTGATCAAAGAAATAATAAAAGCAAAGCCTGCATACAGAAAAGCAAACCTGAAAACCCTTGTCATCGCATACAATTCATCACGCGTAATATTTGTATACAAAATGCGCGACCATTCACTAAAGTACAAGACAAGTACAACCCACGCGCTCAATAACGATATGATCACATTGCCAATAAGCAATTTTCTTTTGAAGGTGGTAGAATAAAACCATAACAATGCCACGCATAACAAATTGGCAAAACCTATCAGTAAATTGTTTACTTTCCAGCCAATATAAAAGCTTACTAAAACGCCTATCGCAGATAAGCTTAAATGCCACAGAATGGCCCAACGTCGCTTAATGACTTTTTCAACAACGAGTTTGTGCGGCTTATTTACCCGGTCTATATTCAAATCAAAATAATCATTGATAATATAACCTGCCGCTGCAATAAAGACAGACGCTGTCACCAAAAGAAAAAAAAGCCTCTCATGTAAAAAAGGCTTCATGGAAGAATCATTAAAAATGGGGATCAGAATAAAATAGTAAAACAGAACCTGCGTCAGCCCGATGAACAACAGGTTTAGTCCACGAATCAAACCCAGAAATGCAGTGATCAGCTTCATATCGTTCAGAAGGTATTCATGGCCGTTAATATTCAAAAACGTTCAGGAATTATTTGCTTGGAATTTCAACATCCAATTCCCAGTCATCTCTCAACTTCAACACTTTCTCAATAACATCTCTTACACATCCTTTTCCACCGTAAAACGATGATATGTATTTAGACAGTTGCTTGATCTCAGGAACTGCATCGCCCGGCGCGCATGGTAAAGCAACTTCTTTCATCACGGAATAATCGGGAATATCATCTCCCATAAACAACACTTCATTCCAGTTTATCCCATGTTGTTGAATATAGTCTTGAACACCCGATTTTTTATCCTGTACATTCATGAACACATCTGTGATCCCCAGTTTTTTCAGGCGGTTCACAACCGCTTCTGAATTAGCCCCCGAAAATATGGCTACCCGGTATCCCTTTTTAACAGCCAGTTGTAAGGCATAGCCGTCTTTAATATTCATTCGCCTCACCTGTTCACCATTGTCGAAAACAAACAGCGTACCATCAGTGAGTACGCCGTCAACATCAAAAACAAATGTCGTTATCCTGCTAAATAGTTCCAGCATAAAAATTACTTCTGGTTATCTCTCCATTCATACACCCAGTTGCTTTGAATCATTTCCAAATGGCCTTCGGTACTCTCGTCCCGTTTGCCTACAAAATTAGGTAACTGAAGAACCCATTCCAGAAGATCGGTAAATCGTATCCTGTAAATCTTTCCTTCATTGAATTCATCGCCAAAACGCTCGTATAATTTAATGGCAATATCTTCATAGTCGCTCCATTTGATAGGGGGCTCAAAATCTGTCATTGTACAATAAAATTTATGTTTATTCGCCTAAAAATTGTGTTTGATCCGGAAGTGTGACCTCTATTTCCCCATCACCCGGATGCAATACACATTGACATCCTAACCTGGAATTCAACCTGGGACTGATAGCCCGGTCAACGAAGTCCTCTTCTTTATCTGTCATCTCCTCCATATATTCTTCTCCTTTATTTACATATAAATGACAGGTACTGCAAGCGCAAACACCACCACAGTTATGATGCAGGTCGATATCATGTTTTAATGCTATTTCCAACAGGCTTTGATCAGGCTCGATCTCAGTCAGCGTTCTACGTTCAATTCCCTTCTGCTCAAAATTAAAGGTGATGGTATACATTCTATATTGAAAAGTTGGCAGCAAAAATAAGACAATTGCATGTGGTTACCGGCACAATTTCTTCTTCGCGTCTTTGGGTCTTTGTGGCTAAAATTGGCCACAAAGACCCAAAGACGCGAGAACAAAAAAAAAGCCGCTCTCAATGAACGGCTTTTCTCTATTGATAAGAAACTTTTTAAAAAGCTTTTTTCTTATTATACACGAGGTTGTTCTGAATGATCATATCGCTTACCACTTTCACAGCCTCATCAAGGTAAATATCACTACGGAGATTTTTAATCCATTGTTTAAAACGATCAGACTTGCCTGTATCATATTCGTATTTCTTAAGGTCCTCGTCCAGCGCTTCTACCGGAAGTTCCATGGTCAGCTTATTCAAACTATCGATCTGTTTAACGGTTGCCTTGACCTGTTTTTGCTCATCCTGGTATTTCTTCAGATTCAATGTATACACTTTGTCATTTTGCTTGGATAGCCATTCTGCATTGGTTCGTATCCGATTAAAGGTCTCATTGTGCTTAACCCGGTCTAAACTGGCTTTTTTGATAGGATCCAGATTAAGACTGTATTTCCAATTGCTGTAGTCGGCTTTTTGAATTTCATCCCAGGGCAACGCATCGGGATTGTGTTTCTCACGCAATGGAGAATATTCGAACACATCAGGTAATGTAATATCCGAACTCACACCACGAAGTTGTGTCGATCCGCCATTAATACGATAGAATTTCTGCAATGTCAGCTTCACGGTTCCCAGTTCGCTGTTCGGTTCCAGAATTCCCAATGTTTTATCCAAACCAATATTACGTTGAACAGTACCCTTACCATAAGTGGTAGTACTTCCTATGATCACACCCCGGTTGTAATCCTGGATGGCAGCTGCAAAAATTTCGGAAGCAGATGCACTGAATTCATTGACCATTACACCCAGCGGGCCGTCATATAAAACGCTTTTATCGCGGTCGCGGTATACCTGTGGCTTTCCATCACGGTCTCTTACCTGTACAATCGGGCCATCTTCAATAAATAAGCCTACCATTTGTACAACGTCATACAGCGATCCGCCGCCATTGTTACGCAAATCGATGATAATACCATCAACTTTTTGTTCCTTTAACCGAATCACTTCTTTGCGAACATCCTCTGATGATCGCGCTCCTTTCGGATTATCAAAATCGGCATAAAATTCGGGTAGGAATATAAAGCCCAGTTTGCCTTTTTCAGTGTTTATCACGGCGCTTCTGGCAAAGGTTTCGTCCTGTACAATCTCATCTCGTATAAGGGTGATTGTTTTAAGAGTACCGTCCCCTTTTCTAAGCGTCAGTTTTACATCGGTCCCTTTCTTGCCTCTTATCAGTTTTACAGCGTCTTCAACAAAAAAACCGGTCAGATCAACTGGTTCCTGCGAACCCTGGCCAACCTTAGTGATAATATCACCTACGTTTATTTCTCCTGATTTCCAGGCAGGGCTTCCAGTTAGCAGTGTGGCTATCTTAATATTTCCTTCTTCTTCTCTTAAAGAAGCGCCGATGCCATAAAACCGTCCGCTCATCTGTTCGTCAAAATACCTTTTTTCCATGGGAGGAAAGAAGTTGGTATGTGGATCCATTTCACCGGTTATTGTATTTACGTAAGCATTGAAACGGTCATCATCATTGATCTTGAATTTCAGGCGGTCATAGGTTCGGTCCATTATTTTCAATACTCTTTCTCTCGCATCTTTTTCCAATTCTGTATCGATCTTTGCAACAAATGCTTCTTTACCTTTATTTTTTTCGCGGCTATCCAGCAGATCTGCATAGCGTTCCAATACCATATATTTTAAACGTTTTCTCCACGCTTCTTTTCTGTCAACATCCGTTTTTTCAAATTCTTTTTGGTCAGCATTCAAATTCACCAACTCGTCTTTTGAAAAATCAAAAGGCTTCGAGAGAATGTCTTTATAAAATGCTTCGGTTTCAACAACTCTTTTCTTGAATATCTCAGATACTGCCGGAACAAACTGAACAGGTCCGCCCAATAATTCATCATCTAATTTTGTTTCATATTTTCTTAGCTGATCTATGTCTGAGTTAAGAAAAATATTTTTTTGCTCATCGATTTCCACCAGGTATTTTTTAAATATAGCCTTTGAAAAATCGTCGTTGATCTTTTTAGGGCTATAGTGTATCTGTGATAACATTTCACCTACATTATGGAGAATCTTTTCATATTTCGTCGGAGGAGTTCCATCACCAAATCCCAGGGAACGGAATGCAACAATCAATCCTGCACACAATAAGAGGATTACAACCGGTAAATTTCTTTTTCTAAACATATATTTTACTGCTTTAGTCATTAAACCAAAAATAACGATAAAAGGGAAGACATGTTGCCTGTAAAAGCATATTAACAAACGCTTTGCCATAAAATTCCATGAGCGGAAAATGAACTCGCAGACCTTCAATAAAAAAATCCCCCGAGAAATCGGGGGATTGCCGGGTGACTGATGGGTTTCGAACCCACGACCCTCAGAACCACAATCTGATGCTCTAACCAACTGAGCTACAGCCACCATAAACGGCGGTAAAATTAGGCGAAAACTTATTTCCTTCAAAAAACAATCTTTTCTTTTTCAGTTACAACTCATTTCGGCTTTCTTTGCAACCCAAAATAGCGCCATGAATGGCTGGTTGATTTTAATTCCTATTTTATCCACATTCTCTGGCTTGCTTATAAGCCGCATAGCAATCGTAATGCTTTGGCATCCGGTTCGTGTAAAAAAAATAGCAGGAATGAGTTTTCAGGGTATTCTGCCAAAGCGGAGAGCAGAACTAACAAAGCAACTCGTTGATATTATTAGCGAACAACTACTTTCCCAAAAAGAGACTGTGACAAAAATTGTTGGTGAGCACCAGTTTGAAAAGTTGCTGCCACAAATTGAACATCATATTGATGAGTTCCTGCGTTTCAGGCTCGGAAAAAAAATGCCGATGATCGGAATGTTCATTGGCGACAATACCATTCGCCAACTCAAAGAGGTGTTTATGGAAGAACTAACAGAGATTTTCCCTTCCATTATGGCCAGTTATATTAACGGCATTCAGCAACACACAGATTTCAGGAGTGATATAGCCGGGAAGATCAATTCACTTCCCGATACGGCATTAAAGCCGGTTTTAAGAAAGGCAATGTCAAAGGATTTGTGGCGTATAGACCTGATTGGAAGTATTGTGGGATTTCTGATCGGAATTATCCAGGCAATTATTATAATCAGTGTTACCTAGAATATATTCTTCTGGTTGAGAGCAGGTTCTGGACAATATTGCCGTCAAATCCGGCTATAAGCTTCTATTTGCGATACTTCTGAATATTATGTTTAAACTTTGCACAATTATTAAACCGTTTATGAGAAAATTTTTGTTCTTTCTGGGTGCAGTGTGTCTGTGTCTGGTATCCTTTAGTCAAATGCCTGGCGGTGCCTCTGGCGCGCGTGGCCAGCAAATGAATATTGGCCGTTTTTATGGAAAAGTTGTTGATAGTACCACCAATAAAGGAATTGAGGCCGTTTCCGTTCAGCTGGTACAAAGTAAATTCGATACTGTTACTAAGAAAAGAAAGGATACCGTACTCGCGGGCATGCTTACTACCAAGGCCGGAAATTTTAGCCTGGAAAATTTGCCCCTGTTCGGGAATTACAAACTGGCCATTTCTGCTATCGGGTTTCAGACCAAGGAGATGAAAGTAGCTTTTCAAATGAGCGGGGGTCGTGACATGAGCCAGGCACTCGCTGGCGTTGATAAGGATCTGGGCAATATTAAACTTTCTATTGATCCTAAAATGCTGGAGAGCGTAACGGTAACCTCTGCCAGACCATCTTTGTCGTTAGGCATTGACCGGAAGATCTTTAATGTTGAGAAAAATATTAATTCAGCAGGTGGAACGGCGATAGATGTAATGCGTAATGTACCATCCGTAGCGGTGGATATTGACGGCAATGTAACTTTACGGAACAATGCCCCGCAGATATTCGTTGATGGAAGGCCTTCTACTCTTACTTTGGATCAGATTCCCGCGGATGCCATTTCGAGCGTGGAAATTATCACTAATCCTTCTGCAAAATTTGATGCATCGGGTGGAACTTCCGGAATATTGAACATTGTATTGAAGAAAAACAGAAAGGCAGGCTATAACGGAAGTCTCCGGGCAGGTATTGACCAACGTGCAAAGTTTAATCTGGGTGGAGATATAAACGTGCGGCAGGGAAAGATCAATGTATTTGCCAATGCTAATTATGGACAACGGAAATCAATCTCAACCGGTGAAACAGACCGGTTCACCTTTTTTAAATACCCAAACACAAGACTGACACAATTCGATAAGAATACCAATGTTGGTTATTTTGCTTTTTTGCGGGGAGGCATTGATTACTTTATTGATAACAGAAATACCCTGACCGTTTCAGGTGTTTTGGTGAATGGCAAGTTTGAGCCAAATACGGTAAGCGATCTATATGTGGATACTCTTTTTAATGCCGGAACAACATCTTCCTATAGCCAGCGATTGTCGAATACAACCGGGGAATTCAGGAACCGGGGCGGCATGCTGAGCTTCAAACACAATTTTGCGAAGGCGGGAAAAGAATGGACGGCCGATGCGAATTACAATAAAAGCCGCAATGAGAATAATAATTTGATCGCAACTTCCTTTTACGATAAAGTGGGTGGTCCGTTAAGCAGGCAGTTCAGGCAATTGCTCGATGGTGGTGGACAAACTGAATTTATTACAGTGCAAACCGATTTTGCCAATCCGATCAAAGACAAGTCTAAAATCGAGATGGGTGCAAGGATGCAGATGCGCAATATTGATAGCCGCAATGATATCAGCTTTGTTGATCCGAATGGTGTTCCGATATTGGTTCCGGCATTGTCTTCAAGATATAAAAATGAAGACAGGGTATATGCGGGATATGCAACGTTTTCAAATGCGATCAATGATTTTGGTTACCAGCTTGGTTTGCGCGTTGAGAGCTCTACTTATAATGGCACCGTTAAAACGGCTACAACAACTTCGAAGGACACTGTTATTTCTTACAGCAACGATTTTCCGTTGAGTTTTTTTCCGAGCATTTTTCTTACCCAAAAACTCAAGAACAGCCAGGAATTGCAGGCTAATTTTTCACGCCGTATCAATCGTCCTAATTTTTTCCAATTGTTCCCGTTTACTGACTATTCTGATTCGTTGAACCTGAGCCGGGGCAATCCTGATCTTAAGCCCGAGTTTACGTATTCATCTGAAATATCTTACCAAAAAACATTTAAAAATAACAACAGCCTGCTTGCTTCTGTTTATTTTAAATACACCGATAAATTAATTACACGTTATCAAACGATTGAAACGAATCCGGTAAAAATCACCGATTCGGTTTTGATCAACACCTATATTAATGCTAATTCAAGTTACGTAGGTGGTTTGGAACTGATAGGAAGGAATACCATCACCAAGTGGTGGGAAGTTACCTCAAACCTCAACCTGTTTACATCACGGATAAATATCAACGATCCGGGCATTAAGAACCAGGGTAATATCTATAGCTGGCTTCTTAAGATCAATAATTCTTTTAAACTACCCAAAAATTTTTCCATTCAGCTTAGTGGCGAATATCAATCTAAAACCGTGCTTCCACCAGGAGGCAGTGGCGGTGGTGGAGGTGGTTTTGGCGGCGGTGGCGGCGGCGGCCGTGGAGGTGGCGGTGGTGGTTTCTTCGGTCAGTCGCAGACTACATCCCAGGGTTATATCCGTCCCAATTACGGAATTGATATGGCCGTGCGGTACGAATTCCTGAAAGAAAAACGGGCATCTGTTTCATTAAGCTTCAGCGATGTTCTTCGCACACGACGCAATGATATTTATTCTGAATCTTCTTCTTTTATACAAAACACTTTCAGGCGTCGTGACCCGCAGTTTTTCCGCCTCAATCTAAATTACCGTTTTGGTAAGTTTGATGTTTCTCTTTTTAAACGTAAAAATATGCGCGGTGAGGCCGAAGGAATGCAGAATGGCATGCAGGGAGTGCAACAGTAGGGAATCTGGATGCTGGAATAAGAAATGCAAAGTACGAAATAAGAAATGCGAAGTAAAAGCGTTATACAAAAGGGCCGACAATCGGCCCCTTTTTGTTTTTCGTAAGTTGATAAAAGATGTTTATGATCCGTTTACCCCTTATTATTTGTCTCGGTTTAAGTATTTTTCATCAGGCATTTTCACAAAACATGCAAAAGAAAAATTATACTTACCTGGCGTTAGGAGATTCTTACACAATTGGCGAAAGTTTGCCGCTGCAGGATAATTTTCCCAATCAGACAGTGCAATTATTGAAAGATGCAGGATTTTATGTTGAACAGCCAACAATCGTTGCCAAAACTGGTTGGACTGGTGAAGAACTGCAATGGGGTATCGGGAACCGGGTACAGCAAAAGGCCCAATATGATATTGTTTCTTTATTAATAGGTGTAAATAATCAATACAGGGGAGGCGATCTGGAAGAGTACGCCAAACAATTTGAAGAGCTGGTTCAAAAAGCTGTTCAATTTGCCGGCAATAAGGCCACCCATGTCTATGTACTTTCAATACCAGACTGGGGTGCAACTCCATATGCTGAAGGAAAAGACCGCGCAACGATCGCAAAAGAAATAGATGGGTTCAACCAGGTAAATAAAACGCTTTCCGAAAAATGGAAAGTCAATTATATTAATATCACTCCCGGCAGCAGGCAAGTTGCAGTGGATCAAAGCCTGATTGCGGCAGATGGCCTGCATCCATCGGCGAAAGAATACAAACGATGGGCTGAAAAACTGGCTACCGCTATTCAACAACAATTTCATTAGTATGCGAAAAGCAAGCGCGAAGGAAATTTATGCATCCTGCTTAATTTTACTGATCGGTATTGTTTATCTGGCAGCGCAGACCGACGCATTGTTTTCCATTGGTTCAACTACAGTAAAAGGCGATATGATTCAACTGAGCAGGAATGAGATATTATCCCATTTACGTACCGTACTTACCATCATACTATGTTTTAGCGGAGGAATATTATTGCTTAAAATAAAAACAACGGGTTGGATCATCAGTCAATCCATATTACTTTTATTGTTGACCATCGCCAGCGGTATTTTCATTAGCAATATTACCGGGTTAAATACGTCCGGTATCGTATTGGCGGCAGGGATGATCTTGTTGTTGTCGGCCATTCTTTTTCTTCTGCAAAAACAAACCCGGCAAAAATTTACAATCACTAAGAAAAGCTATATGTCGGTGATGATTCTTTTTGCAATACTGGCAGTATTTTATTTTTTACTACAATAAAAGATATTGTTCTTTTCCTCTATGTGTCTTTTTTATGTTTCTATGATCCTATGTGGTAAAATTTTCTTACCACATAGGATCATAGAAACATAGAAATAATATAGAGGAAATTGAATTTGATTGATTTTAACGGGTTCTTACAACAAGTCTTCTTCATTGTATTTATAACGTTCCTTGATCTTCCTCATTACCTCATCCATTGAAGCGCGGTAATTCTTGGGATCCCATTCCCCCCTCTCCCATTTTTCCAGTTCTTCATCAATATGCTTTTGCTGCATGGCCGTAAGTTTTTTGGCCAGTTGATCGGAAACTTCTTTTTGATTTTCGTAAAACGCTTTCTGTTTTCCGTTGATGAGTTCCTTGTCTTTTCTCATTTCATTTTCGGCTGAGGCCATATGACTTAACTCTTCTTTTGCAAGTGCAATATCATAGGGGCCAACTGGCATGATGAGCTTCGATAAGATCGGTCCGATTTCAATCAGTATAATAAGCAATGAGATAAAAAAACTGGTCCATAAAACACTGCTTTCTTCATTCGAAAGATCCGATAGTGCTTTATTTCTTTCCAGGAAACCAATATTCTCCTGGACAGCCACCTCATATCTTTTTCTTTTTGCCTGCAAATCTTCCTTCGCAGTATTTAAAATGCTGTCCTGCTTATAAATCCCTTTTTCAAGTTGGATGAGTTCTGGACTAAACTGGTTAAAAGCATTTGAATAAGCATCCATTTTTAACCTCGTGAGATTTTCGATACCACGATGCATTGAACCTGCGGTACCATCCGCTTCCTGAACATACGCCTGCTGTAAGCGATGTAAGGTGTCTTCAAGGCCCGATTTTCTGTTCATTAACCTGTTTCGTTCTGCGGTGGCAGATTGCATGGCCGCATCGTTTTGTTTTTGCAACAGGCTATCGTTTAGAAGTATTTTCTTATGCAAGTTCTCCGTTACTTTAACCGCGATCTCTTTTTCAAAGATCTTAAGCTCGAGCGGCCGCGCAATGGTTAAGCCGATGATCAGCGCCAACACAACACGTGGTAAGGCCATCCAGAATTGTTTTCGTTTCGATACTCCGTATTTACGCATGGTTGAAACAAGAAAACGGTCGAAGTTGAATATGATCAAACCCCACACGGAGGCAAAGAGTATCGTCCATCCCCAATGGCCGAATACGCTGTATATCGCATAGCCCGAAGAGAGAGCGGCCAGTACAAATGTTGCCAGTATTACTCCTCCTAAACCGGCATACTTGCTGTGTTCAGAGGGAAGATCTTTCAGTAATTGCTGGTGCGCACCGGCACACCACCATAAAAAATTCGATTTCGAAGATGAATTATTCGTTCCACTAAACGAGTCGTAGGTATACAGGCTCTCCTGCTTGCCCTGGGTGTCAGCAGCCATAGATTTTCAGTTACAGTAAATAATGAAGATTTCTGTGATCGTGGTTGAAGTGTGGGAACAATTAAAGAACGAACAAATTTATTACAAATTGTAAAGGAAAATATAAAGTGTCAAGGGATGACATCCTTTTGCATCAAGGGATGTCATGTCATCACATTGCCGTGAGAATCGTTCTAATCCCCATCCATGTCATGGCAATAACAACGATCCAGCCTGCCATGCTCATCCACGCTGGATGTTTGTAATCACCCACAATCCTGTATTTCATCGAAGCGAGAAGGATCAATACCAGGGCCAGGGGAAGTATGAAGCCATTTAGCGCTCCCACCACGATCAATACTTTTACGGGCGGCTGCCTTATTATTGCAAAGATAATTGTAGAAAACAGGATGAAGCCTGTAATGATCGCACGACTGTTTACTTCAAGCCAAGGATGAAATGTTTTCACGAAAGAAACAGAGGTATAAGCAGAACCGATCACCGAAGTAATGGCAGCGCTCCACAATACCACGCCGAAAATTTTATAACCGATACTTCCCGCAGCAATCTGAAAAACAGAAGCGGCAGGATTCGAACTATCAAGGATGCCGCCTGAAACAACCACCCCCAATGCTGCGAGGAAAAGCAGAATACGCATGGTTGAGGCGAGCAGGATGGCGTTGACGCTACTGCGAGTAACCTGCGGCAATTGTTCTTTGCCCTTTATTCCTGCATCGAGCAGGCGATGGGCGCCTGCGAAGCTGATGTATCCGCCAACAGTTCCTCCAACAAGCGTTACTATCGCCGTGGTATTTATTTTTTCAGGGATGAAGGAACGGTACAAGGTTTCTGTGAGAGGCGGATGAGAACTGATGGCAACATATAAGGTCAGGGCGATCATCACGAATCCTAAAATTTTCGCAAACCAATCCATCGCGATCCCCGCATTTTTGAACCAGAATAAAAGGATACTGATGACGCCGCTGATGACAGCGCCGGTCAACACATCTATGCCGAAAAGCACGTTAAGACCTAAACCGGCTCCAGCCACATTCCCGATATTGAAAGCCAGGCCTCCGCACATTACCAGCAGGGCCAGAAAATATCCTGCTCCCGGCAGTAGATTGTTGGCAACATCCTGTGCACGCAATCCGGATACGGCGATTATCCGCCAGATATTTAGCTGCGCTGCAATATCTAACAAGATGGAACAAAGAATAACAAATCCGAAACTCGTCAATAACTGCTGCGTGAAAACGGTGGTTTGTGTAATGAATCCGGGGCCGATAGCGGAGGTAGCCATCAGAAATGCGGCGCCCAGCAATGCCGATCGTGTAGAAGTTTTTGTCAAAGAAATATTTTAGGGATGAAATGTATCGATTCCATGTTGAACTAATGCTTCGTGAATGGTTTTCGCGAATTTCAATGCGTGTTTACCATCACTGTGAATACAAACTGTTTCAGCCTTTAACGATTTCTTCATTCCCTGAACAGATGTTACTGTACCCTGTATGATCATTTCCAAAACCTGTTCAAGGGATTGTGATTCATCCTCAATTAAAGCGTTTGATGATGAGCGGGGTGTCAGGCTTCCATCATCCTGGTAAGTTCTGTCTGCAAAAACCTCACTGCAGGATCTCAATCCCATACAATCAGCCACTGTAATAAGTTCACTTCCCGATAAGCCATATATCATTAAATCTTCGTCATACGATTGAATGGCAGAACAAAGAATAAATGCCAGCCTGTGATCTCTGGCTGCCATATTGTATAGAGCACCATGCGGTTTAACATGTTGAATTCTTACTCCTTTTGAAAGGGCTACTCCCGCAATGAATTCTATTTGCTGGTAAATGATGCGGTATAAATCTTTTTCATCAAGATTCATTTCTTTGCGGCCGAAATTTTCCCTGTCGGGGAAAGATGGATGAGCACCAACAGCGATATTTCTTGGGATGGCCGCCGCGATCAATTGCTGGGTGGTATCGGTGTCTCCTGCATGAAAGCCGCAGGCAATATTTATTGAACTGACATACTGCATTAGGGATAGATCGTGGTCAATGCTGTATGGCCACAACAAAGTACTCTCGCCGATATCGCAATTCAAGTCAATGCTCAGCATGTCATTTTATTAAGATTACAGCTGCATGATCGTTTTAAAATAGTAATGTCCTGTTGTTGTGAAAAATACAATTCTTCTGCCGTTTGTATATCAGTCAAACTAAATCGAACATGATCGCCAGGCCTTAGTTGTGCCAGTTTTGGAAGATGAGCTGAAATAATATGTCCTACGCGTGGATACCCCCCTGTTGTCTGATGATCGGCCATCAAAACGATCAACTGCCCGTTCGGCAATAATTGGATGGTGCCGAAAGAGACGCCCGATGACAATAATTCCCGGCGCTCCGTTACCGTGAGTGGCATCCCCGTGAGGTGGTAGCCCATCCTGTCGGATAAAGAGTGGATGAGGAAATCTTCCTGTAGTAGATCGTTTTTGGAAATATCATGCAGTTGGTTCCATTCATGTCCCTGAATAAAAAATATTTCATTGGGCTGATCGTATATTCTGTTAACGCCGGTCCTCCAACCCAGGGGTTGATGATCTTTTCCCTGTTTCAAAAAGCCTGCGTAATAGATACTGCTTTCACCAAAATTGATCTCATCTCCTTTTTCCAACCTTCTGCCCCGCCAGCCGCCCGCTGCTGCTTTTGTATTGGTGCTGTAACTATTCAGCCATTTATCAATCGCAAATCCGCCATGAACGGACAGGTAACACCTTGCTCCCTGTTTCCATTGGGAAAAATGCAAAATCGTATTCCGCCTTACCAATATCGGTTGCCATAAGGAGACCGGCTGGTCATTTAGAACCGGGGTAAAATCGGCACCCGTAATGGAAATAAGTGCATTCTGTTCGAACAATATCTGCGGACCGGGAAAATGCATTTCAATCAATGCCTCATGCATTTCGTTGCCAGTTAAAATATTGGCGATCTGTGATGCATGCCGGTCCATGGCTCCGCCGGGATTAATGCCCCAGCTTCCAAAGCCACTTCGGCCAAGATCCTGAACGGTATCCAGTAAACCGGCTTTGATGATGGTTAAGCTCATGATTTAGGAGTTGAAAGGCGGTCAGTTTTAAGGTTTATAGTTTGTGGTTTGTAGTTTCGATGTATGTGCTTTATTGAAACATCAGATCCCTGACAACAAAGAACCACAAACCTATTTCTTACATTTTTCCAGATCAAACTCTTCCCTTGTTATCCGATAAAACTGTACTTCATCCCCTGCCTTTATTTTTACAGGTGGCTGATCGCCCGCCTCAAATAGTTTAATAGATGTTTTTCCGATGATCTGCCAGCCACCGGGAGAATTCATGGGGTATATTCCGGTTTGGTTGGATACGATTCCAACACTTCCTGCCTGTACGAAGACAGGCGTAACTTTACGGGGCATGATCAACCTGGGTTCAATTTCACCCAAGTACGCAAAACCCGGTAAAAAACCCAGCATATACACCCGGTATGTTTTTGAAATATGCAGTTCGATGATTTCTTCAGCGGAAAGGTTTGTCGATCTGCTTACTTCCTGCAGGTCGATCCCGAATTCTTCATCGTAGCATACAGGGATTCGCAACATTGAATGTTCCTGGTTATCGTCAATGGGAGATTGGCGGTAGGCCAGCTCTAATTTCTTTTTGATCCAGCAGAAAACACTTTCTTCAATAGCATGGTTTTTCCTGACAATATTTGGATCATAGATAACAGTGAGGGAACTGTAAGCAACGATTGTATCTTTTAATCCGTTAAAACTATTTTTACCGAACCATTTTTGCATTGCCAATATTTTCTTATTGAGCTCTGCATTCATTCCTTTGCCCAATTCAATTGTTGAAGCAGAATCGCCCAGCGGGAATATGGTGTAGTGGTCATTCAATGACTATAAACATAATCAGGTATAGTAAATTAAAGTTAATAATTTAAAAACGCTCGCTTTTCAGAAAATCACCGTCTTCTTCAGTTGCACATACCTTATATTAACCGATGATTTAGCCCGCCAATATTACATTTTGAAGCAAATTCAAGGCGGGGTTGATTTTTTAATTTCATTCTTATACACTAAACTTGCACGCCAACAGGCCTATTATAAAACCGTAATTGAAGTATGGCGAAGAACTTATTAATTGTGGAATCCCCTGCGAAAGCTAAAACGATTGAGAAAATCCTGGGTGAGGATTTTGAGGTAAAAAGCTGTTACGGGCATATCCGCGACCTGGAGAAGGAGGAAATGGGAATTGATGTTAATAATAATTATAAGCCTCGATATATTGTTCCCGAAGACAAGCAAAAGGTTGTAAAGGAATTAAAGAGTCTTGCAAAAAAATCCGGCGAAGTGTGGCTTGCTACGGATGAGGACCGCGAAGGAGAAGCGATCAGCTGGCACCTGTGTGAAGTGCTGGGACTTGATCCTAAAACCACCAAACGCATTGTTTTCCACGAAATCACGAAGCCAGCTATTGAGAAATCCGTCCAAAACCCACGGACAGTAAATATGAACCTGGTAAACGCACAGCAGGCACGGCGTATACTTGACAGAATTGTAGGATTTGAATTGTCCCCGGTGTTATGGCGTAAGATGAGCATGAAGAACAACCTGAGCGCCGGCAGGGTTCAAAGTGTCGCTGTCCGTATTATCGCGGAAAGGGAAAGAGAGATTAATGCTTTTACCGCTGCAAGCACTTTTAAAATAGAAGCACTTTTTACCGCGAAAGATACAGGGGGCAAAAATGTGACGTTCTCAGCAGAAGGAAAAAAACAATCCAATGCAGAAAATGCCGAAACATTCCTGAAAGGGTGTATTGGCGCTACATATACCGTAAACGATATTCAGGTTAAGCCTGCGAAGAAAACCCCGCCTGCTCCTTTTACTACCTCCACACTTCAACAGGAGGCCAGTCGCAAACTGGGATACTCAGTCAGCAGAACAATGGTACTTGCGCAGAAACTGTACGAAAGCGGAAAGATCACTTATATGCGTACCGATAGTGTAAGCCTCAGTGATACTGCGATGGAAGATATTACCAAGCAGGTTACCGGCCAATATGGACAAAAATACATGCAGGTACGTAAGTTCAAAAACAAAAATGAATCTGCGCAGGAAGCCCATGAAGCGATTCGTCCAACTTACATGGAGAATGCAACAGTAGAAGATTCGGATTGCCGAAGACTGTATGAGTTGATATGGAAAAGAACCATTGCCAGCCAGATGGCCGACGCCGAACTGGAAAAAACGACGGCCAAAATAAAGATCTCCACTAACCAGGAAGAATTGACCGCACAGGGGGAGGTATTAAAATTTGACGGATTCTTAAAAGTATATATGGAAGACCGGGATGAGGAAGATATGAGTGAAGACGAACACCAGGAAGGAATGCTTCCTCCATTGACGGTGAACCAATCATTGCCGTTGAAAGAAATGCGGGCCGTCGAAAGATTCAGTCGTCCTTTACCTCGATACACGGAAGCTTCATTAGTAAAAAAATTGGAAGAATTGGGCATTGGTCGTCCTTCGACCTATGCACCTACGATCTCCACGATATTGAAACGGGGTTATGTAGAGAAACGCGATAAGGAAGGGGTAAAAAGAGATTTCAGAATACTTTCCTTAAAGAATGATACGATCGGTAGTGAAACCCAACAGGAAAACACAGGTGCTGAAAAATCAAAACTATTTCCGACTGATCTGGGTTTGGTTGTAACAGATTTTTTGAAACTATATTTCGATGATATCATGGATTATAGTTTCACTGCACGCATTGAGGAAGAGTTTGATGAAGTGGCGGAAGGAAAAATGATGTGGAATAAAATGATCGATGATTTTTACAATCCCTTTAAAAAGGATGTACAGAATACCATTGAAACGGCCGAACGCATTAGCGGCGAGCGCGAATTGGGTGTGGATCCGGAAAGTGGTAAGCCCGTGATCGTTCGCATGGGAAGGTACGGCCCGATGGCCCAAATCGGAAAGGCTGACGATGAAGAAAAACCAAGATTTGCGGCTTTAAAAAATACACAAAGCATCGAAACCATTAGCCTCGATGAAGCCATGGAACTTTTTAAATTGCCACGCACTCTCGGGCAATTTGAAGATGCCGAGGTACAGGTGAATATTGGAAGGTTTGGTCCTTATATTGCGCATGATAAGAAATTTTATTCTTTGGGTAAGGAATTGGATCCTTATACTATTACGTTAGAGCAGGCGATACCGATCGTTATTGAAAAGCGAACAGCCAAGGAAGAAAGAACGATTAAAGTATTTGAGAAAGAAAAGATACAGTTACTGCGCGGCCCTTACGGCCCATATATTAAACAGGGGTTACGAAATTATAAACTGAGTAAGGAGCAACAGGAAAAAGTAGCTGATCTCACTATCGAAGAAGTGAAGGCTACCATAGAAGAATTAAAGGCCAATCCACCAAAGAAATCTTTCCGAAAAAAGAAATCGTAAAAATCATTTGATAATACAGTTTGATGGTCACCGTCTGATTAACCTTGTCTGACCGTCCCGGTCTGACAAGGTTAATCAGACGGTGACCATCAGGCAAGGCTTTTAATATGCTCTCATTAAAATTCAATCTTACAGAAGAAGAATATTTTGAGTATAATTATTATACTGCCTGGTCTGCCCCTCATAAAAAAGCATACCGGATCCGGTATTATGTAAGAGTACTTGCGTTATACAGTGTTATAGCAGGACTTTATATCTTTACCAATCACAGTCACCGGCTCGAAATTGACCTGATCATCTTTGCCGTGATCGGCATTATTTATTTTCTACTTGTTCCCATTCTTATCAGGAATTCTACCAGGCGCAGAACAAAACAGATCATCGCCGAGCCCGAGAACCAGCATGTGCTGGATGAATCCGAGATCATCCTTACCGATACCGGCATCGTTGATCAGGATCATGTTTCCCAAAGCAAATACGACTGGGATGCTATAGTTAAAAAGACCGAAACCAGGAATAGTTATTACCTATATACCAACTCCTATCATGCTATCGTTATACCAAAGCGGGTCATCAATAATGACCAGGAGCAAAAAGAACTGGAACGTTTGTTTAATCGTTTTTTATCGTTGAGCTCTGAGTTTTCTGAATAAGCCGCCCGCGAATATTTTTAAGTTATCAGCTTTTTTGCCGCAAAGACACGAAGCCACAAAGCTCAAGGTCGATTTCCCTTTGTGTCCCTGTGCCTTTGTGGCGATCAGTTTTCTAAGGTTGATGTGAGTGCAGGTAGCGATTAAGTTGCATAACTCAGAGAAATGAACATTTCGTTTGAGTTTGTGGAAAAGATTTTTAGCAGACTTTTATAAAGTTCTCCGATCTTGATTTGCAAATATTATCGTCTATACCATAACCCTAATTGTAGACTATGGAACAAAACAAAGAAATATCAGCACTCTTCGTGTTAATCGATGATCCTGATGAAGAAGTATTTGGAGCAGTATCGAACAGGATCGTGGATTATGGAAAAGGCATCATCCCGAACCTTGAAAATTTATGGGAGAATACGATCAATGAAGAGATACAGGAACGTATTGAATTGCTTATTCACCGACTTCACTACCGCGACCTTACCGAAGAATTTCATCAATGGAATAAAAACGCACACCAGGATCTGTTAACAGGCGCGCTGATGGTAGCACGGTTTCAGTACCCGGAATTAACCACCACACAGGTATACCAGGATATTGAAAAACTCCGCCGCAATATATGGCTCGAACTAAACAGCTATCTCACCCCGCTGGAACAGATAAATGTTTTGACCAGTATTTTGTATAATTATTTTAGCCTTAAGGGAACTGAAGTCGGATACCAGCAACCGGAAGAATTTTTGATCAACAAGCAACTTGAAACAAAACGTGGAAATGCGATTGCCAACGGTATCGTTTATCTTGTTTTAAGTGAACTGCTGGATGTGCCTATTAAGGCGATTAATATTCCCAAACAATTTGTTTTGGGTTATTTTAAATCAGACTACGATTTTACCCGGCACGTGGAAGATCCTTTGTACAAGACGGAATTTTTTATCGACCCGATCAGCGGGCAGGTATTTACGCATAAAGATGTAGAGACTTATTTTAAACGTATAAACGTACCCCCGGTTCCTTCTTATTTCAAACCGTTAAGTAATAAGCGCATCATTCAAACCCTGCTCGAAGAATTCAGCAAATGTTTTGATGATGAAAAGAACAGGTATAAGCAAAAAGAGTTAATGACTTTGGCGGGAATAATTACAGAGTGAAAGATTTTTTTGCCACGAATTATCACGAATTTATTTGGTGGTAATTCGTGGAATTCGTGGCAAAAATATTTTACATTGATAGCTTCCAACCATCGCGGTATTCGCGTTTTACAAATTGGTTGGCTTCGTCAAAATTGGTGATCTTCATGTTTTTTGCATCCCACAACAATTTCTTTCGGCCAAGATATTTATCGCCCCAGCCTTTCATTTTAGGGTTCTGCATCATCCAGCTGCGAATGGCCAGGTTACCGATGAGTATACTTTCTGTGAATGGCCCGGCATATTCAAACGGTGAACTCGTTACACCTTTACCGTATCCGTCAATACAGGCATTTACCCATTGTACATAGTGGCCTTCAGGCACTCTTTTTATCTTTTCGGCGGGCATGGTTGTTTCTTTCATGCGCTTAGAAGGTAATAACCGTGGATTAGCACCGTAGCAATCTGCCATTACCTTTCCTTTGGTGCCTTCGAATATCACTCCCCCATCCCAGTTACCCATTTCTTCATCAGCTCCCAATTCATCCGGTCTTTCGGGAAGCAATCCTCCATCCATCCACGATACTTTTATCTTTCCCTTTCCATCCTTTCGCGGGTAAGATAAATGAATAATAGATGAAGGCGGACAACTATCAACATAGCTACCTTCTGCGAAAAATCCTTTCCAATTCCCGCTTACGCTGGCTTCTACCTCTGTTGGATAATCGATTGGAAGTATCCGGAAAACAGGATCCATAATATGGCAGGCCATATCGCCCAAAGCACCCGTTCCGAATGCCCACCAGCCTCTCCAGTTAAACGGAAGATAATTTGGATTGTAATCAATTTTTTTAGAAGGGCCTAACCATAGATCCCAGTTCAATTCAGCCGGAACTTCGAAATTACCGGCGGGGGTGGCTATACCTTGCGGCCATACAGGACGATTTGTCCAGCAATGGACCGTGTGTACATCACCGATCAAACCCGCGTCAACCATTTCTTTCATCTTCCTCACTCCATCTCCTGATCCACCCTGGTTACCCATTTGTGTAACTACTTTGTATTTTTTGGCTGCTTCGGTAAGTATCCGTGCCTCGTAAATATCATGGGTGAGTGGCTTTTGTGTGTACACATGCTTTCCCAGTTGCATCGCGGCAATGGTGGCTACAGCATGCGTATTGTCTGGTGTGGAAATAGAGCAGGCATCAATATTGTTTTTTTCCTTGTCCAGCATTTCCCTGAAATCCTTGTAATATTTGGCATTGGGAAAATTGGCCCTTGATTTTGCAGCACTACGATCATCCACATCACATAATGCAACAATGGAAGCTTTTGGACTTTTTGCAAATTCCGCTAGATCGCTTTGTCCTTTCCCACCCACTCCAATTCCTGCAATGCGTAATTTGTCACTCGGTGCAACATATCCCCTGCCCAGTACATGCCTGGGAACAATAAAAAATCCAGTTGCCGCTAATGAGGTGTTTCTGATAAATGTTCTCCGTGACTTGTCTGAATGGTTCTTTTTTTTCATGATAGCAATTATTATGAGTTGTGCGCTTGCTGATTCGATTTAGCAACCGCGGTTCAATTTAATAAATATTACTTGTTATACTGTTGAAAGAGTGTTGAATTGAGGGATTTTTTTTACTCTGTGTTCATCCTTTGTTTCTACTGTTCCCATGTGGCTGATTTTATTTACCACATAGGAACAGTAGAAACATAGATTTCACATAGAGTGCCTTAGGTCACGAAACATAATATGCAAATATTCATTCGATGTAAATTATTGGCGGCAGCTATTAAGAATAAGAATTACAGTTCCAATTTATAATTTCCCCTGTAGCTTCTTTTCACAAATTGGTTTGCCGGTTCGAAATTGGTGATCTTCATATCCGTGCCATTCCAGAGCAGTTTTTTGCGGCCTGGGTATACTTTATTTCCCTTTGAATTTGTTTCTGTATAATTATAACTCCTGATGGCAAGGTTGCCCATTAGAACAGTTTCTGTTAAGGGGCCAGACTTTTCGAATGCCGAGCTTGTGTAAGCGCCATACCCTTTTTTGCACGCTTTTACCCATTGTTGCTGGTGGCCGTCTGAACCGTTTTCGACAAATGGAAGAGTGGAGGCAGGTAGGTTTACTTCTTTCATTTTTTTGGTAGGAAGTAACACCGGGTTTCTTCCAAACAGGCCTGCCATTAATTTTCCCTTCGTTCCTTCGAAGATGATGCCACCGTCCAATTCGGCCATCGGCTCCTCCGGTAGTAATTCATCGGGCCTCTTGGGCTTGATGCCTCCATCATACCATATCATTTCAACAGCCGGCATTCCGTTGCGTGAAGGAAACTGAATATGCGTTTTTGAAGAAGGTGGATAGCTATCGGTGTAAATAGCTTCTTTAAAAAATCCTGTGTATACGGAGCCTACACTGCATTCTACTGACACGGGATATTGAAGTTGCAGGGCCCTGTACGGAACGTCAATGAAATGACACCCCATATCGCCGAGTGAGCCTGTACCAAAATCTGTCCAACCTCTCCAGGTTGCGGGAAGATAGGTAGGGTTAAAATCGCGGTGAGGCGCTGTGCCCAGCCAAAGTTCCCAATCTACTTCTTTTGGAATATCAAACTTACCTGTGGGAGTAGCAATTCCCTGAGGCCAAACCGGCCGGTTGGTCCATACATGCACCGTATGCACATCACCAATAAGGCCGGCCTGTACCCATGTTTCTATCAGGCGCGTATCGTTCCCGCTGCTCCCCTGATTACCCATTTGAGTAACCACCTTGTATTTTTGGGCAGCTTGCGTCAGTATCCGTGCTTCATAAATATCATGCGTCAATGGCTTTTCGCAATACACGTGTTTTTGTAGCTGCATGGCAGGCAATGCTTGTACAGCATGCATATGATCTGGTGAGGTAATAATTACAGCGTCAAAATTTTTGTGTTCCTTATCCAACATTTCGCGATAGTCTCGGTAGTAAGGCGCTTTGGGCCATTTTTTTCTGGCATTAACAGCCATGCGGTCATCAACATCGCAAAGCGCCACGATATTATCCGATCCATTGTTAAAGGCATAAGGCAGGTTCACTTCTGCTTTTCCACCAACGCCGATCCCGGCAATATTTAATTTATCGCTGGGAGCAATATACCCTCGTCCTAAAACATGCCTGGGAACAATAAAAAATCCAGTGGCTACAAGCGAGCTATCACGTAAAAAATTTCTGCGCGACTGGTTCAGGCCCTTTTTTTCTTTTGATTGCATAGAATATTTAATTGAAATATTATCCGATAGATGCATCCAGGGTTATAGGTATATTCAAAGCTTTGCTCACAGGGCAATTTGCTTTGGCATCGTCTGCGCATTCTTTGAACTTTTCTTCGCTGATACCGGGAACTTTTGCTTTTACAGTCAGGTGAGAACCGGCAATAACCCCGTTTTCAAAATTGATGGCAGAGGTTGTTTCGATGCTTTCGGGTTCGAAGCCTGCGGCACCCAAAACAAAACTTAGTTTCATGCTAAAACAGCCCGAATGTGCAGCAGCAATTAATTCTTCGGGATTTGTTCCTACACCCTCTTCAAATCTTGACTTGTAAGAATACTGCGCTTGTTGTAATGTTGTACTTTGTGTCGTTAATTTTCCGTTTCCTTCTTTTCCAGAGCCGTTCCAAACGGCAGTAGCTGTACGTTTCATGAATTTGTAGTTTTATTTTTGAAAAAAATTAGAATCAATGACAATTACCTGGGATGATTTTGAAAAAATTGATATCCGGGTCGGAACGATTGCGGAAGTTACAGATTTTCCAAAAGCTAAAAAGCCCTCTTACCAAATTAAAATTGATTTTGGCACCGTAGGTCTGAAGCATTCGTCTGCACAAATCACAGATCTTTATACTAAAGAGGAACTGGTAGGAAAACAAGTGGTTGCCATCGTCAATTTTCCACCAAAACAAATTGCCAATTTTTTCAGCGAGTGTCTTATACTTGGAGTTTATACCGATCAAAAAGAAGTAGTTTTATTGCAACCGGAAAGAAAGGTGGAGAATGGATGGAAGATTGGGTAAATATTACAATGCGGATCGTGATATCAAAAAATGTTCAATACTCAATGTTCAATTTTCAATACTCCATGAAGCAATTCGGGCCATCACATAAATTCTCACTTGAGTATTGAAAATTGGACATTGATTATTGAACATTTGAATTCTGCCAGCATACACACTTGCCGCCTGTAACCCCGTAACAATGGACAAATGCCTGATTTCACCACATATTACCAATCGCCTATCGGGCTTATGAGAGTTTCGGGAACGGATTCTTTTATCAGCGAAATGATCTTTGAAGACAGCCCGCAACAGCCGTCTGTTGAACGTAGTGATCCTGCAGAGATTCCGGAACTGATCATCCACGCGATCGAGCAACTGATTCAGTATTTTCATGGCGGGCGAAGGATTTTTGATTTACCGATCAACCAGCAGGGAACGGATTTTCAACAAAAAGTATGGCACCAACTGGTGAATATCCCGTACGGAAAAACAATCAGTTATCTTGAATTGTCAAGGCGCCTGGGAGATCCCAAGACCATACGGGCTGCCGCATCGGCCAATGGTAAAAACAATATCTGCATTGTTGTACCCTGCCACAGGGTGATCGGATCCAAAAATGATCTTGTGGGTTACGGTGGCGGATTGTGGCGTAAAAAATGGTTGCTGGGACTGGAAAACAAGATCGCCCACGGAGTACAAACTCTATTCTAATGCAAACAACACTTACCGTTATAAAAGCCGATATAACCACGGTGCATGCAGATGCAATTGTAAACGCTGCGAATACCTCCCTGCTCGGCGGGGCTGGCGTAGATGGGGCCATACACAGAAAAGGAGGCCCTTCTATCTTGGAGGAGTGCTTAGAGATCCGTATCAAACAGGGTGGTTGCCTGGTTGGTGAAGCCGTGCTTACAACAGCGGGTAATCTGCCGGCAAAGTATGTTATTCACACTGTGGGCCCGGTATGGCAGGGCGGTGAGAATGATGAAAAGATTCTCCTCGGTAATTGTTACCGCAATTCATTGTTATTGGCTGTACAACACAATGTAAAAACGATTGCTTTCCCGAATATCAGCACGGGTATTTATCATTTTCCAAAAGAACAAGCGGCTGGTATCGCTTTTAATGAAGTAAAAAAATTTATTTCGTTGGATCGTGCGATTGAATCGGTGATATTTGTTTGTTTTGATGACGAAAATTATTCTATTTATCAAAAACTTTTAGCAACCGGTAAAAGCAACGATTGAAAAAATCGGTAGTTTTTTTGACTAACTTGAAATCACAAATTGTATCATGTCATTCAGATCACTTCGGATTACAGAAACACCTGCAGGGAAATTTGAGCGCAATATTGTTGAGAGGGAAATCGATGATTTGCCTTCCGGAGAAGTGCTTATAAAGGTACAGTATACCTCACTTAATTATAAGGACGCGCTTTCTGCCACCGGTAATAAAGGAATCACTAAAAAATTTCCCCATACGCCCGGTATCGATGCCGCCGGTATTGTGGAGATCAGCCGTAATCCAAATTTTGCTACTGGCGAGGAAGTGATCGTAACGGGATACGACCTTGGTATGAACACGGATGGAGGCATGGCCGAATACATCCGCGTACCTGGCCAGTGGATTGTACACAAGCCTACAGAATATTCTCTAAAGGAATGTATGATCATAGGAACAGCAGGCTTTACGGCTGCATCGGCTTTGTACAAAATGCAATTGATGGGACAATTGCCTTCTGATGGTCCGGTAGTGGTTACAGGATCTACAGGTGGTGTGGGAAGCATGGCAGTATGCATACTCTCCAAAGCAGGTTATGAAGTCATTGCAGTCACCGGTAAAACACAGGTAAGTGAATATCTTCAACATCTGGGTGCATCAAAAATTGAGTCAAGGGAATTTGTGAACGACAAATCGGGCAAAGCACTGTTAAAGCCCAAATGGTCCGGGGCCATTGACACGGTTGGAGGAAGCACTTTGGTGACTTTATTAAAAGCATGCAGACCCGAAGGTTGTGTGATCAGCACCGGCCTGGTGGATTCGCCAAAAATGGATGCTACGCTATATCCGTTTATTTTAAATGGGGTAAACCTGATGGGAATTGGATCAGCCGGAACGCCAATGGAACGCAGGCTTTCGATCTGGGATAAGTTAGCACAGGAATGGAGTATCAAAGATAAACTTCCGGTAATAGCAAAAGAAGTGACGCTGGATGAAGTAAACAATACTTGTATCGATTCTATATTGCAGGGTAAAATGGTGGGACGTATTGTAGTGAAATTATGATGAGATGACAAACCCTGTTTTGGTTTTAGATATTAAAAAAGCCGGTCGTCTAAAGCAGTTCGCTTTTTGTAAACGCCATCGGCAATAACCGGCTGGCCTGATCTACTATATATACCTTTCCTTTTTTACCGCCCAGAATAAGTCTGATCGGATGATTCATTCGCTTCTCATATTCATGCAGTGATTGACGGCATATTCCGCAGGGTGCAATCGGATGATCACTTTCACCATGCAAATTGTTGTAGCTGATAGCAATGGTATCTATAGGGATAGCAGGATACACCGATGAAGCGGCCGATAGAAGTACTCTTTCCGCGCATATACCAATGGGATAGGATGCATTTTCCTGGTTTGTTCCGCTGATCAGTTCACCGGTTGACATCCTTGCCACCGCCCCCACCCTGAATTCGGAATAAGGAGCGTAAGCATTGCCGGTAGCTTCCTGCGCCTTCAACAACAATGCAGCGTCATCACCGGATAATTCATCAGCCGTATCATACACATCAACCGAAAATGAATAATCCTTTTTCATATTTACTTTTTGAAGGTTTAAGGTTTTTCTACATTGATAGCGAATTTTCGCAAAAAATAACCTTAAACCTTAAACTTTAAACCTTAATGAATCGTCTTGAACATGCGTTTCCAACGAATGCCCTTATCCCAGCTCATCCAGATCAGCCAGGCTTCTCCAACAATATGATCTTCCGGCACGAAACCCCAGTACCTGCTATCCTGAGAATCCTGCCTGTTATCTCCCATCATCCAATAATAATTCATTTTAAAAGTATACTGTGCAGCCTCTTTATCATTAATAAAGATCCCTCCATCCCTGATTTCTATTTTATTGTTCTCATATACCCGGATAACTCTTTCATATATAGAAATATTGCCTGCATTCAAAGCAATGGTCTCGCCTTTCTTTGGAATCTGAACAGGTCCAAAATTGTCCCTCGTCCATTTGTGAACGGTGTCGTACGGGTATACATCTCCCCCATTCCCATTATAGCTGTGATCGAGCAAAATATTTTTAGCGAACCCATTCTTCAACATCTTATCTTTAGCTACTGCAGTAAGCGCCATTCTATACTCATTTGGTTTACCGGTTGGGTCATAGTCTCCCTTTTCCTCATCAAGATTGTATTCCTCCTTCATTATATCGGGATCTACGGACGGAGAATTCAGCGTTACTATATAGTGAAGCTGGGAGTGTGGGGGTGGTGGTTGCACAATGCCGTTGATGTAAACAACATCTTCTTTAATTTCTATTATATCTCCGGCAATACCAACACATCTTTTAATATAGTTCTCACGCTTATCAACAGGTCTTGTTTTGATGGTGTAAGAATTCCAAACATTGTCACGGGCCCTTGAATGACTTATTTCACGCAACTGTTTTTCGTCTTTGATCTGTCCTCTTAACTGGATATAATTTTGTTGTTCTTCCCTTCGTAAAATATCATAATAAGGGTCTTTTGAATCAAGTTCCTGCGTGAGTGTGTCACCTGCCGGAAAATTGAATACCACAACATCATTTCTTTTAACCGGGGTGGCGAACCACCTTGTATAGGGTATTTTAACTGCCTCCGTATACGATTGTGAATTGAGACCGGGAACGGTATGATGAACAAAAGGAACAGCCAAAGGCGTATTGGGAAGGCGCGGCCCGTAACTCAACTTGCTAACGAATAAAAAATCGTTGATGAGCAATGTTTTTTCCATGGATCCGGTTGGAATGGTATATGCTTCAAACACAAAAGTGCGGATAAGAGTAGCCGCCACAATTGCAAATACAGCAGCATCGATCCATTCCCTGGCAGCAGATTTCCTATGTTTTTTAACCGACTCCAAACCAATATAGCGATCCTTTCTATTAAACCCGATGTAGGGAAAGTAAAGAAAGGGCACAAAAGCAGTTAATGCATGCTGATACAATTTAAACTTGCCAAACAGTTTCACAAATTCTATAAAAAACCACAATGTGATAAACCACCCTCCAACTGGTATGAATTGCCAGAAAAACCAATGCTTTTTAAGGTTAGCTGCTTTTAGTATCTCCCATGTATTTAAATAAGGAACGAACGCCTTCCAGGCGGGGATGCCTGCTTTCTGAAACATCTTATACAAGCCCGGCGCAGGCAAAAGAACGAGTAAAAGGGATATAATAATTAAAACCAAAATGTCGTGAGAACTCATTAGAGGTTATTTAAAATTGTCGGCAAAAATACCATATTAATTGTCATCCGAATGCTGTCTGTTCCAAAGAATTGCTAAAATACATCCTGGCATAAAAGTTATACCTTATGATCCATATTTGCCTATTAGTTGCCGTAAACCGACTTTTGTTACAACCATGAACTTTTTTTCGATCAGTGATATTGAAAATTTAACAGGCATCAGGGCGCACACCCTCCGGATATGGGAACAACGCTACAAGCTCCTGAATCCTAAACGCAAGGAAAGCAAACATCGCCAATATGATAATGAAGACCTTAAATACATATTAAGGATCGCATTTTTGTATCACAGTGGCTACAAAATTTCTAAGATCGCCGGCTTCTCAGAAGAAGAAATCAAGAAAATGGCCCTGGATACCACATCAGGCAAGGAAAATTACCAGGTATTTGTCAACCAGCTTACGGAAGCATCCATAGACTTCGACCAGTCGCGATACGAAAAAATTCTGCATAACCTCATCCTTCATCTTGGTTTTGAAAAGACAGTGACTCAGATTTTGTTTCCTTTATTAAATAAAATTGGGCTGTTGTGGATGACGGATAAAGTTAGCCCGGCTCAGGAACATTTTGCCAGTGCCCTGGTCATCAAAAAAATCCTTGTGGCTATTGATGGAGTTGATAAACCTCCCGGTAACGAGGGCCAAAGAAAGGTATTACTGTTTGCACCGGAAGGCGAACATCACGAGATTCCCCTGCTGTTCATGCAGTATCTATTGAAAAGAAATGGTGTATACTTTGTTTATGTGGGAAAGAACGCCCACCTGGATGCAATCAAAGATTTTTGTGTACAGCACAACCCTACCCAACTATATTGTCACCTTGTTACGAACTTATTGTCGACAGACCTGAATGAATATCTAAAAAAGATTTCATCAGTCTTCCCGGATAAAGAGATTGTTTTTTCAGGACCTCAGGCCCGAAAACTAGATGTTATGCCTTCTAACATCCGGGTGTTAAAGGATGCAGAAGCTATGCTTTCCTTTTGTAATAAATAAATGTGATTGATCCAAACGTATACTAATTTTCTCTTCTTCCCCTGTTAAGATTTCTGGAAGGCCTTGAGTTATTGTTCCCTTCTACCCCTTGTGACGAATTTGGCCTTATGTTTTCCCTTCTTTCAGCCGGTCGCTGTGGCGACTGCTGTCTGAAAACAGGTTCTCGTTCAGTAACACGGCCGTGGCTTTGCTGAGACTGAATCAATTCCCTTCTTTGTTGCGGCTGCGAAATGCGACCTGGTATTGTCCTTTGGTCTTCCCTGGAATTATTGTTGATTCTCCTATCGGCGTTGTTCTGAGGCAGTTGCCGCTGCCTTTCTCCATTTTCAATTACAGACCTTCTCTGGGGGGTAGCCTCCCCGTTATTGTTAACGCGGTCATTATTATTCCGGTTATCATTGCTGACTGGTGCAAGCCGTTCGGGTCTCCGGGATGGAGTGCCGGCATTATTGTCCCTGTTATTGTATTGCTGGTTAGATTCGATATTTTGTAGCCTGGTTCTACTCGTTCCGGCATTATTGCTGCCGGGATTGGATACTCTTGGAGACCTGATTCCACGTTCATCAGTACTTCCCTGAAAATTATTATTTCTTACGCGATTATTGTTGTTGTATGACAAGCTACGCCTGTCACTTGCTCTCCTTTCCGGTGAATAATTCCGGGAATAAGTGCGGCTTTCAACACCATTTCTGTTCCGGTAAATATTATTGTTTGAATTAAAATTACGAGATCCCTGGTTGTAGTTTCTGTTACGGTTATATGTAATTGCATTTCTTCCATAATATCCGCCCTGATAACGGTAGGGCGACCAGCAATATGAGGGACGATAATTTCTTGGTCCCCACCACCCACCGCTATAACCATAATTCCTGCCAGAGTAGAAACCGCCATTAAACCAACCCGTACTAAAACCAAACCCTATTCCCCATCCAAACCACGGATTATATCGCACAGCGAATCCCCATGTATAAGGTCGTGGAAAATAATAATGACGAGACCAGGGGCGGTAATGATATCCTGTACCATATACAATAGTAGGGCCATAGATATATGTGTTGAGGTAGCCGGGGGTATATCCCATGTAGACATAATCCGGAGTAATATCATAGATATACACATACTTCATATGATATACAGGATAACGCGGCGGGATAAGCGCCACCACATAAGGCCTGGAGACACTTACTGCCCAGGGTCCCAAGGCAGCTCCCGATTCGAACCATACCCCGTTATCTACACTATAATATCTTCCTCTCCACCGCACTACAGAAGCTGAGGTATTTGTAGCATATGCCAGATCCGTTCCATCAATTGACTCAAATTCCGGATTTCCGTCGTATATCACTTCTGCTTTGGCACTGTGGCGGTTTACTCTGGCTGTTTGCGGTACTTCTGCTTCTTCCAGAGCATCTTCTGCAGCTTCTGTTCCGGCCACACTGGCGAGCACATTATCTTTCGGAGAACCTTCGGGAATTCTTGCAAAGTCACCGGGCAGATTATCCGAAGAAATATATTGCCAGTTGCCACTCAGTGTTTTTGATTTATACCAACGGCCAGATAGCAGCACATAATAATCCTGCGAATTAACATCCATGAAAATATCATTCTCGGAATTAGAAACATATAGTAAACCGGAACCCTGCACAGCCGAAAAACTGGCTTCCCCTTTTGATTGTATCAGTTCGGCAGGCTCAGTGCTAACAATAATTTTGTATATCGTATTTTCATCAGATTCTGCACCTGCATCATCATTCTTTCCTGCGTCATTTACCTTCTGCTCTATTCTCCGGAGTTGTTGCGAGACCGAAGTGGTCAGAACATAAGGGCCTGTTGCAGCAGGTGCGGTGTACCAATGCCTGCCTCCATATAAAAAGAATTGATCATCCGGATTCTTTACAATGGTGAAAGGAGTATTTACTACAGCGTTGGCCTCCCATTCTTTATTATATTGAATTTTCGGAGCTCCGTCTACAAGTACAAGTATAGATGGAGAAGCACTGTACAGGATTTTGGGAGGTGTATTATTGATCTGGTTTGAAAGCGATGTTTGCTGTTTGTTAATGTCTAGCGAAGATTGCAGTTCTGCCAGTGGGAACGAGATCTCCCAGTCATCAGCACTCTTTTCAATCAGTGTACTGAAGCTTTCCAGTTTGTCATCCGCAAGTTCTCCTGGTAGTTTGATGGAATTGATCTCAATGGCATCCACCAGAACCTGGTCGCCAATAGTACGGGTACGTACATCGAGCCAGGCTACCCCAAATACAGGATCTGCCTGGCCATTTTCAAGTACAGAAATAGCTGCTCTTGCTTTCAGATTATTATTTAAAAATGTTTCGGGTTGCCATTGATAGAGTTTAAGAATTGTACCGTTGGTTCCATTGACAGTTTTTGGCCATATCTCCTGGGCGTGACTGGTATAGCTGAGCAATATAAAGACAGATAAAAGGCTCAAAAGAGCAGAGGAGCGTTTCATAACGGGTTTTTTAGTTTGTTTTAATCTCAGATAATTTAAATCTCAGATATATTTTTGCCGTTCTGAAATTACAAAAACAACATGGCATATTTGTTAGCAGGTTGCAAATTGTATGGCGAAAATGGAAAGTTGGCAATTTCTTGGGAAAAAGAATGATTTCAAATGTTAAAATCAGTTGCGCTACAGCATGATCAAAGACTGATTTAGGTTCTTTGCGTTTCTTTGTGAACCTCCCGACTGTTCACACAAGCGATTTAAAACAAACACACAAAAAAGGTCATACAGGGCCTTTATAAAGCTACCTGCACTCTTTCAACGATCCCATGCCTCTGATTTGATTCTTTAAAGAATCTCCTTTAAAATTTCGCTGATTTCTTTGCACTTGTTCATTATCATAAAATGGCCCGCATTTGGAATAATATGTGTTGGCTTTACGTGCTTCAAAGGAAAGATATGGTCGTTCGCTCCATGCAGATGAAAGATCGTTTGAGGCTGCCAGTTATTTTGCCAGTTCAGCACTTGATTGATTGACCATCGCAGGTAGTGCGGGTCCACTGTGTCCCTGAATTGATTAGCGATCGCCTTTTCTTCTGCTGATTCCGTTCCCAAAAAATAATTCTGAACAGGACGCAGTGCTTTTAAGGGACGTATGGTATGAAGTGGTTTTGAAGGCAGTATCTTGTCGAATCTGAATCGGCCGCAAATTTTCATCCAGCGTGGCAATTCATTCAAAGATTTTATGCTTGAAATGAGGACTACTTTTTCAACAAGTGAAACTTTGGCCATTTCAATGGCCATCATGCCACCGAATGAAACCCCCATCAGGATGGGTTGATCATGCTGAATCTGGTTGCATAGCTTTTTCGCGTAACTGCTAATGCTTTCCCCCGGCCCGGGCTGCTCCCAACGAATAAAATGAAATTCAGCATCCGGCACCTGCAGTTTGCAAAATATTCTTTCATCGGCTCCTAATCCACTTATACAATACACATGATGCATACAGTCTATTTTCGCGGCAGTACGTACATTTCAACATCTTCACCCGTAATTACCTTTCCACCAAGTATCACCAGTCTCTCAACGACATTCCTGAGTTCGCGGATATTTCCAGACCAATCATGTTGCTTTAAAGCATCGAGAGCGCTGTTGTCGATATTTTTTTTAGAGATCCCGTAATCGCAGCATACATCGGTTAAAAATTTGTCTACCAGCAGCGGGATATCGGCTCTACGGTCATTCAGTGATGGAACGTGTATGATGATGACACTTAGGCGGTGGTAAAGATCGAGACGAAAATTCTTCTCATCTACTTCTTTCAAAAGGTCTTTGTTGGTTGCGGCAATGACCCTGACATCCACATTGATATCTTTATCTCCGCCTACCCGGGTTATTTTCCCCTCCTGTAATGCACGAAGCACTTTGGCCTGGGCATTTACGCTCATGTCTCCAATTTCGTCAAGGAACAATGTGCCGGAATGTGCTTGCTCAAATTTTCCGATCCGTTGTTTCACTGCAGATGTGAAAGACCCTTTCTCATGACCAAATAATTCGCTTTCGATCAATTCGCTGGGAATAGCAGCACAGTTCACTTCAATGAGTGGCCCGGTTGCACGACTGCTTTTTTCATGAACCCAGCGCGCTACCAGTTCCTTGCCGACACCGTTATCTCCCGTTATCAGGATACGCGCTTCGGTAGGGGCAACTTTATCGATCGTTTCCTTGATCTTTACGATCGGCCCTGATTCGCCAATCATTTCCTCCACCTTACTTACTTTACGCTTAAGCACTTTTGTTTCGGCAACAAGGTTGGTCTTATCTTTCGCATTCCGGATGGTGATCAGTAACCGATTGAGATCCGGCGGTTTTGAGATATAATCGTACGCTCCTTTTTTAACCGCCTCAACTGCGGTTTCTATAGTTCCGTGTCCTGAAATCATGATCACCGGAACATCGGGATTTGCTTCCCTTGCTTTATCAAGGAATTCAAGTCCATCTAATTTGGGCATTTTAATATCACATAGCACTACATCGTATGCTTTTTCTTTAAATTTTTTCAGTCCTTCTTCTCCGTCAGAAGCTTCTTCAATTTTGTAGCCTTCATAAGAAAGAATTTCACTAAGAGTTTTCCGGATCGCTTTTTCATCGTCAATGATCAAAATGTTGGACATAGGTTTTTAACAATCTTTTGGTGTGGAATAAATATGAGGCAGGCATCCTACCAATTAGCTTCAAAAATAGCAATATGAGACCGAACCTGCTCATGACAATAATTTTGCCATATTTTATATCATGTCAATCCTACACTGATAATATCGCATTACCCGCATCCTTCGGTGATACCACTGTCTATTACACGGCACAAACGGTGGAAAAAATTCAGCTGCCTCCGGGTTTCAGAAGAATGGATTTTGCGAGTGGCTCTTTTGCCGGTTGGCTCCGTACCATTGGGATCAGGAAAGACAAAAGAGTGTTCCTGTACAATGGTGAATTGAAACGAAATCAGTCGGCGCAATTCACGGTGCTGGACATTCCCATTGGCAAAAAAGATTTACAACAATGTGCCGATGCCGTGATGCGGTTAAGGGCTCAGTACCTTTACGATCACAAAAGATTTGATGAAATCAGTTTTGCTGATAACAACGGGAGGAAATATAATTATTCCCGATCTTCAGAAAGATCTTTCGAGAACTATCTCGAAAAAGTATTCTCCTATTGCGGGACAAAATCGCTCGAAAAACAATTGAAAAAGCTAGATGATTTTTCCGCTTTAAAGCCGGGCGATGTACTCATCAAAGGAGGGTCTCCGGGCCATGCTGTGATCGTTATGGACATGGCCCTTAATGCCGCTGGTACCAGGATATACTTACTTGCCCAAAGTTATATGCCTGCCCAGGATATTCATATACTCCGAAATCCTATTGCCAGCGACCTCAGTCCCTGGTACGAGTTGAATGGTAAGACATTGATTTACACCCCTGAATGGGTTTTTGAACCTGATCAGGCGAGAAAGTGGTGACCTAATGCCCGTGATTTAAGGTGATTTTTCGGTGGCGAGGGCTTGCATTAAAGATTTTTTATTTTTACTTTAGCTGCGTATTCTTGAAAAAACCGGCAATCCAATTTAATCACCTTAAAGAGTTACCTATGAAAACCCAGGTTCAAACCCCACCGGCTGTCAGCAGCACCGTCATCAAACTTGCATTTTTAGGAAGCGTAATGTTAGGATGTGTATATGTTATTGTCACTCTTTGTGCAAGTGCTTTGAAGATTCTGGGATAATTTACCTATTATGTTAAATATATTTTGCCGGGGCATTGTCCCGGCTTTTGAATTTGCGAAAAGAAGGTATCTTCTATAATGACGATGTTGAAGTAGCTGGTTTGATTGCACGATCCGGTTGTTTCATTTTCACTGCACCATTTCTATTTCTTCAGGTACATCACTTCCTTTACCAGCTTAACAGTTCTGGGAACATCGGGTTGGGCAAGTGCTGCAAGGTTGGGAGCATAGTGCATCGGTGCATCGGCCGATGTGATCCGGCGGATGGGAGCATCCAGGTAATCGAAGCCTTCTTTTTGAATACGATAAGCGATCTCAGATGAAATGGAGGCAAATGGCCATTGCTCTTCCACGATCACAAGCCTGTTGGTTTTCTTTACACTTTCAAGGATAGTCATCCAGTCCAGGGGACGGATTGACCGAAGATCAATGACTTCTGCATTCACTCCTTCTTTTTCAAGTTCACCGGCAGCACCGAGCGCTACTTTCATCATCTTATTAAAAGAAACAATAGTTACATCTGTTCCCTGTTTTTTTACATCCGCTTTCCCAATAGGTATCAGGTATTCCTCTTCCGGAACTTCGCCCTTTTCGCCATACATCACCTCACTCTCCATAAAAATGACCGGGTCGTTATCACGGATAGCCGATTTTAATAATCCTTTTGCATCATATGGATTCGACGGAGATATCACTTTCATGCCCGGAATATTGGCATAGTAACTCTCAAAAGCGGTAGAGTGCTGTGCACCAAGCTGGCCGGCAGATCCGTTAGGACCCCGAAAAACAATAGGACATCCAAGCTGCCCTCCACTCATCGCCAGCATCTTAGAAGCGGTATTGAGAATTTGATCTAAAGCCAGAACGGCAAAGTTCCAGGTCATGTATTCAACGATCGGGCGTAGGCCGTTTTGGGCGGCGCCGACTGCAACGGCGGTAAAACCCAACTCAGAAATAGGCGTATCAATGACTCTTTTCGGGCCGAATTCATCCAGCATTCCCTGGCTTACTTTGTAAGCGCCATTGTATTCGGCCACTTCCTCTCCCATCAGAAAAACTTTTTCATCACGACGCATTTCCTCATTCATCGCTTCACGTAAAGCCTCCCGGAACGCAATTGATCTTGCCATTTTTATTGGTGGATTTAGGGTGGCAAAAATATTAGATGCAGGGGAGATTAACAAATTGAATAGTAATTAGAGAATGAGGAAGACAGAATTCAGGATACAGAATTCTGTCTTCTGATCCCTTGTTTTAAAAATCTGAATATATATCATCCCCTCCAGCACCTTTGTGCCTCCCCTCCTTTACCTGTGGTTTAATCTCTTCGCATTCGGCGACTTCTTAGTGGTAAGACCAATTTAACCACGGAGGCGCCGGAGGTGAGGCACAGATACACGGAGGGGTATGCAGAATTTCAAAACATCAGGAGTTGATCACTTTTCCAATATTCAGATTTCTGTTTCGGAGGTCAATTCCACCTTCCAACACTGATTTCAGGTTGGCGAGATAGAATGTCCAGCCTTCCATACAACCAATATGAATACTTACTCTGCTTTCTTCCCCGGTTGGAATATTTTCCTGCACTAACTGAACAATCGTTTCAGTATCGAGCATGCCGACTGTTATGGTAACAATACAATTGCCGGCGAATACAAAGCTGATCATGTCTTCGCCGTTTGCTTCCAGGATATCGTTATGTTCTACAGTCTCATCATCATACCCATGCCACATCCATGTATAATGATCGCCTCTTTGTATAAACTCATTGTCTGTCCGCAGCGTATGATCAACGCTGAAGTATTCAGCACTTCGAAGGAACCACGATTCAATACCCCGCTGGGTTGCCACTGCATGATAGATCGTTTCAACCGATGCATCCACGGAAATTCTGAGTAGAAATTTCGCCCAATTATAATCAGACATCAGTGAATATTTTACATATTATCAGTGAATGCTTTGTACAACCGCATCCCAACTTAGCTCGTAAATATTGCCTGTTCCATTTTGAACCAGGTTAGCAAGGCGTTTTAATTCGTCGTAGGTCGTCCGTTTGTTGATAAAGGATTCGGGTATGCCATGGCGTTCGCTGGTAAAAAACAAAGTCTTTTTGTCAAAGCTGACAAATGGGCAATAATCCAATTTATCCGAGTTGATGATTTGCAGGTTTTTTGCAGGCAGCCAGGTTCCATTATCATCCTTCCTGCTCAGATAAAGGTCTCCTCTGCCTCTATCGTCCTTTCTTCCAAACGAAGTGAATAAGATAAAGCGTTCATCGGGCGAAACATAAGCGTTGAATTCGTATAAAGCACTATTTACTCCGGTATCAAGTGCAACTGATTCGGTGTATTTACCATTTTTCCAGGTGGCCACATAAATATCTTCCTTGCCCACACCTTTTTGATAGGCAGCTGTGAAATAAAGATTACCATTGGAGGCCACTGAAGGGAAGAATTCATCGGCTGCAGTGTTCACGGGCGCACCGACATTTTTGGGATTGATCCACTCTCCCCGAAGCTTTTCAACAAACCAGATATCATAGTTTTTCGCTTCAGAAGAGTCGCCTGGCCTGTTGGATGAGAAAAAAAGCTTTTGCCCATCTTCTGTAAAAGCCGGCTCCATATCGCTAAACCTGCCCGAAAAAGAAGCTACCTCCGGTGACGACCATTTACCGGCTTTATCTTTTTTACAGTGAAGGATCGTGTGAAACTGCGTCGCCTGAACGACGATCGTATAAAACAATTCTGTTCCATCGGGAGAAATCGCCAGGTCTCTTTCGTTCATCGCAGAATTTATAGGAACTCCGGTAAACAAAACAGGAGTTGCCGGCACTGCCGGATTCTTCAGCGATTTCTGGGAAAGGCATTGAAAACAGATGATCACTGAAAAAAAAACGATTGTCAGGTTTTTTTTCATATCGGGTAAATTATGAGCTGAATGTATATTCTCTTTTGCAGTATCGCAAAAAAATTCAATAAACCTGTAACAAACAAACATCAACTACCGATCCCGGGTAACGAATGTGATAATGAACCGCAACCTGTCGTTCATATACAAATACATTCCGTTTGTACACTTTTGTGTAAGTTGAGAATGCTTTTTTACATTTTTACAACTGATGAAAAAAAGATGGTTGTTGCATGTTGCCTTCTGGGTAGTGTATATGCTGGAGGATACGCTGCTCGAATATTTCTGGATAAGGGATTCTTTTCCCCGTCTTTCGGAGATGGAACGTTTTCTCAAAGCGCTGCACGCAAACTGTGGACTACTCCCCGTGAAATTGATCTTTGTGTATTTCATTATTTTTTTTGCAATAGACAGGGGAATCAATAGAAACAAGAAGATAGGTCTTTTGCTTGCTGAGGTCACCGCCATGTTCCTGATAACGATAATGCTTCATAGATTGGCAGCCATTTTTTACGTGAACCCCTACGTGTATCATGAGGAGAACGGTGCTACAAGGTTATTCGATGGCCGGAGGATTTTTTCTGCTATTCTTGATATTGGTTTTGTTGCCGGGGGAGCAGTTGCCATGAAATTACTACGCATGCATCTTCTTGGAAAGGAACGCGAAAAAAACCTGATCAGGGAAAAATTGGAAGCAGAGTTGAAATTTCTTAAAACGCAAACAAACCCCCATTTTTTATTTAACACACTGAATAATATCTATGCATTGGCCCGGAAAAAATCGGACGATACGGCAGACACCGTGATGAAATTGTCTAAACTATTACGCTTCATGTTATATGAGGCAAGAAAAAGCCGTATTTCCCTTCTTGAAGAAATTCATATAATTGAGAGTTACCTTGAATTGGAAAAGATACGTTATAACGAAAGATTAAGAATTCGGTTCGATAAGCATATTGATGATTCGTCGCAGGAGATTGCACCCATGATATTGCTGCCCTTTATCGAGAATGCTTTCAAGCATGGCGCGGCTGAAACGCGTTTTGAATCTTTTATTAGTATTGACCTGCAGTTAAAAAACGGCATTCTCCAATTCAACATAGAGAATTCTAAAGACGATAATGAATCGAATGAGGTAAAAGAAAATATTGGGTTAAGCAATGTGCGGCGGCAGCTCCAGCTTATGTATAAAGAGTATGATCTGCAGGTTCAAAACCTGGCAAACACATTCAAAGTAAGCCTAACACTTAATCTCCAGAAGAATGCAGCATTATAATTGTATAGTAGTAGAGGATGAGCCCCTGGCAGCAGAAGTACTGCAGGACTATATTAAACAGGTTTCTTTCCTGAGCCTGAAAGGAATTTGCAACGATGCCATTTACGCGTTGGAAATGCTTCAGCGGGAAAAGGTCGATCTTATATTTCTTGATATTCATCTTCCTAAATTAAAGGGGCTTGATTTTATTAAAACGCTCAAACACGCTCCACAAATCATCATTACATCTGCTTATCATGAGTATGCTTTGCAGGGTTATGAATATAATGTGGTTGATTATCTCCTAAAGCCTGTTGAATTCAGCCGCTTTCTTGCAGCTGTTAATAAACTGAAGCCCGATCTTATACCTGAAACAGCCCAAACGGCAAATATCGGCCGTGAAGAACGGCGGTTTTTATTTTTTAATGTCAGTAAGAAAAAAGTCAAAATATATCTTGATGAGATATTGTATATCGAGAGTCTCAAAGAATACATCCGCATTTACACAAAGAGCAGGAGTATTTTGACCAAGTTCCAGTTGGGCGAAATTGAGCAGCTGCTAAGTAAGGCCGAATTTATCAGGGTTCACCGTTCTTTCATTGTTGCAAAAGATAAGATCGAAGCATTTACGACCACAGATATTGAAATTAACGGCAAGCAGGTTCCTGTAGGAAGAAGTTATAAGGAACTGGTGCAATCAATACTTGAACACGGTTCCGGGTAGACTAATATATCAACAACCGTTTCCATCCTACCAATGTGGCATTCCTGTTCTTCAAAACAATATATGCCTGTTTTTTTTCCGTTGATAGATACAAAATCTCCGTCTGTATAATGCCTGCTTTTTACATGCAGCATTTCCTATTCACACCTGCTCTCCCATTTTAGAATTTCACATTGAGTAACATATACAACCGGTTGTCACAGCCAGTGAAAAAAACTTGGGCATGAAAAACAGGTATTTAAAGAACGCACGTATTCCGGAAAGAAAGGTGAGAGAGTTATTGAATCTTTTTTGCGAGGATCTGACAGCTACGCAGATTGCGAATATATCCGGCATCAGCCGTATAACCGTGAATGCCTACCTGAAACTGATCCGGACACAGATATCGCAATATTGTGAAGAACATAATCCCTGTTGCAACAACAACCAATTAATCCCATTTATTTCCAATAACCCGGTCGTAACAAACGCACACGATGTGAATCAAACCAGTGAAAATCATTTTTATGGAATTTTCAAGTCTGAGCAGTGTATCTATACAAGGAACATTTTAACCCCGGATAGTATCTGGTTAAATAATTGGGTGCGCGGAAAGATCAGTGTTGAGAACGATATCCTCGTTCAAAACAATCTGCATATTTTCGAGGCAATCGCCGATTTGAGCAGAGCCAAACTTTTACGGGTCAATACCGGTTTGTATTCTACCAGGGGAAAATCGAAAATTGATGAGATTGACCTTTTTTGGGGAATAATGAAATCCCGCATTGTAAAGTTCCGTGGATTGAACAGCAACACTACTTATCTGCATATCAAGGAATCAGAATTCCGGTACAATAACCGGAATGCGGATCTGTTCGCCATCATTCATTCGCTGATCCAAAAACGGCCTCTTCATTACCTGAAGCAGGAATCGGTTTTTTCATAGCATATATACGTGATACATTATTTTTTTTCAAAAAATGCAATTCAAGCTGTAAGTGTTACAACCTATATCGGCAAATAGAAACGAAAACCGCTTTGATTGGAGAGATCAATTTCGTGTATTTGCCCAGGTTTTATGACATGGTTTAATGGATTTATAAAGGCCGGGTTAAGCCCCGGCTTTTGTCGGTATGTAATTCCCAAGGATAAAACTTTCTATTTATTAGTGGATACATTGCATTCAAGCTTCCATTCACATCCAATTTTTCGATAGATGGCAACCCATGCAAAATCTGTTGTATCCTGTAAGGCCGATGAACGATCCCTGATCGACAATATTACCTGCTTTTCTACAACCGCATAAGCCAGGCGTGCATCCTCCGAAAAGCTGATCTTTGGAGCTACCATATCATCCCATTTTAAAAACTCAACCCCATCAAAATATTCCTGTATCCGCTTCCGCATTTTCTCTTTTTCCATTAATACAACTGCTCCTTTGTTTACGGATACCATGCTGTCAGAAAACTCCGACATAAATAAAGAAACATTTTTTTCGAAATGTGCTTTTCGTTCCATATCCAGTAGTGCAATGATCGAAGCTCTCTCCTTTTCAAGATCGGGTTCTTTGGAACAACAAACTGATGATAGAATAAATAAATACGCCATCAGTGGTTTCATAGATATTATTTTTTGTCGATTGAAATAAGCCCTGCGCCGTGGAAAAGAAATAAGACAGCTGAAAATAGGATCGACAGCGGCGCAGTCATCGATTCTATGGAATCATTACGATGCACCATGATCAACGCTACCAGGAAATTGATGATCATCAGTAACGAAGCATACCGGATGCGCCATCCTAACACGATCATGATCCCTGCGATAAGTTGCAGATAAACGGAGGCTATAGCACAGATCAGTGGAAAAGGGAAATGAAATGTTTTAAGAAAATCGCGGAATCGGAGCATATGTTCCCAATGCAGCACGTTATCCTGCACACCATATATTAATCGTAATCCGATAAACAATCGTAGTAAAAAAATTCCCCAATCCTTATGCTGTTTAAACCAGGAGAATGTGATTGGCATGAGTCATGTTTTGGTGAGACTAAGCTAAACTGCTGTTTTCGTTTTTCCGAACCGCTTATCAAAAGAAGAGGAGATTGTGATCAGATGTGTTTTTTCATCAGCCAATCTGTTTGTATATCATTACCGAGGATAAAATCATGTTCGCTGAATTTTTCAAAGCCCCATTTAGTGTAAAATCCGATTGCCCGCTGATTTCTTTCCCATACACCCAGCCACACAATCGCCTTGTCTCTTTTTTTTGCGATATCGATACAGGCTTGCATAAGTACTTTGCCTATCCCTTTGCCGATCATAGAAGCGGTAGTGTAGATCCGCACTATTTCTATAGCAGCAGCATTTTCGAGGTGTTGCGGATTTTCGCTATCACGTAATTTTACATAGCCTGCCAGTTCATCATCCTGATAAGCCAATAAAAAAATATTTTCCGGATCACCTAATTCAGCCATCAGCCTTCCTTTTTCAAATTGTGTATTCATGAACTGCTCCATGTTCTCAGCAGTATTTTGAGCGGCGAAAGCTTCATAAAAAGTTTGCCGGCTGATATCTGCTATCAGCTCCGCATCTTGTGCGGTAGCCATGCGTATAGTTATCTCGCGAGCCATAGTTATACAAGATTATGAGAATAGAATTTGCATTCTAAAAAGCAATCGACTTATAATGATTTAGGTATTGCTTATAATGCCTTTTACCTTCTTCGTATATTCGTGTCCTTTAGTGGCAAATTTGTTTGCCACCAACACAATAAGACACGATGGAATTATTGATTTAAAGTTTATAATGGCTTTTGTTTTCCGAAGAAAATTATTTAGTCGCGGTTCAGCTAAGGAGCTTCCAGTTCAATTACCATGGCACTCGCTCCACCCCCACCGTTACAAATACCGGCCGCGCCATATTTTCCCTGATTTGCTTTCAACACATTGATAAGGGTCACAATGATCCTGGCTCCGCTGCAACCCAGCGGATGACCCAATGATACGGCGCCTCCATGCACATTAACCCTGGCAGGATCTAATTTCATTCGCTTTGTGTTTTCAATTCCAACCACGGCAAAGGCTTCATTCAGTTCCCAGAAATGAATGTCTTCCATTTTCAATCCTGCTTTTTCAACTGCTTTGGGAACAGCCAGGGATGGAGAAGTAGTAAACCATTCAGGAGCCTGTTCTGCGTCTGCGTAGCCAATTATTTTCGCGATCGGTTTCAAACCCAGTTCATCCGCTTTTTCTTTACTCATTAGCACTAATGCGGCGGCTCCATCATTCATTGTACTTGCATTGGCTGCAGTTACCGTTCCTTCTTTTTGAAAGGCCGGTTTCAATTCGGGGATCTTATCAAACTTTACAGAAAAGGGTTCTTCATCTTTTGAAAATACAACCGGATCGCCTTTGCGTTGGGGGATGGTGACCGGTATTATTTCATTGATGAATTTTCCATTATTTGCGGCAGACTGGCTGCGTTTATAACTTTCCACCGCAAATTCATCCTGTGCTTCCCTGCTGATCCCGCATTCACTTGCACAGAGTTCAGCCGCATTTCCCATTGCGTAATTCTTATATACATCCGTTAAGCCATCATATGCCAAACCATCAACCATCGTCGTATTTCCATATTTATTTCCCCAACGCAGCTGCGGTACGTAGTAAGGAACGTTGCTCATACTTTCCATGCCTCCTGCTACTATTATATCAGCATCTCCCAGCGCAATGCTTTGTGCTGCTATCGCGAGGGCTTTCATTCCACTGGCGCAAACCTTATTGATCGTGGTGCAATTCACGTGATCGGGTAAGCCTGCGAGCTTTGCTGCCTGTCGGGCTGGTGCCTGTCCCAGGTTTGCCTGCAGTACACATCCCATCAACACATCATTGACCAATTCGCCTTTGATGCCGGCTTTTTCCATGGCAGCCTTAATAGCGATAGCCCCTAACTGTGTGGCTGAAAATTCTTTTAAAGCGCCACCAAAACTTCCTATAGGTGTACGGACGGCCGATACTATGTACACTTGCTTTCTATTCATATTTATAAATGGTTTTTTTATGGATCGGTTAAAATTGAAGCGTTCAAAGATAACAATTGTTAGTGTGGCCGCTAGTCTACACATTTCATCGCTTTAGTCTGTAGCCTGGTATAGCCTGTTTATAAGGCTCTACCCTTATTTTTGGGAGTTATTAGGCTGGAGACTTATATTTGTAAAAAATTAGACTGCAGCCTTAACCACGTATGACTATCCATGGGATCATAACAGGCGACATCGTTTCATCAAGAGAGATCGAGGCGGTTATCAGAGAAAAGCTCTTTGATGATATCGGTTTGTTATTAAAAGAGCTGAAAAAACAATGGATCAACTCTTATGAGACCTACCGGGGTGACAGCCTGCAATGTGAAGTAAAACACCCTGAATTCGCATTGAGGGTAGCTCTGATCATCAGGTGTTTTTTCCGCGCCTATTTCCCCGATGAGCTGAAACCGAAAACCGTTGTCAAAAAAGGAAATATGGCAGTGCCTACAAAAGGTTATTTCGCAACCAATTTTGATGTCAGGTTAGGAATAGGGATCGGCACCGTTGATTTTATTAAAAAAAATAAAATAACAAGTTCGGATGGTGAAGCTTTCCGGTTATCGGGGGAAGCACTGGATAGCCTGGGACAGGGCACACAAAGGCTGGCCGTGAAAACATTCAATCCTGCCCTGAACGAACAAATGGAAGCATCTGTTTTGCTGCTCGATGCATTGATCCAGAAATGGACACAGAACCAGGCTGAATTAGTTCTATATAAGCTGCAGGACAGAAAAGAAGATGAAATAGCGGCAACACTGAAAATTACGCAATCGGCAGTGAACCAGCGAACGAAAACAGCACAATGGATGGCCATTGAAAAACTCATCCTTTATTTTGAAAAAACGGTGAAAAACATTCAATGACCACTTTCTTTACATATGAAGAGGGCAGTTTGCTTATACGCTTATTGATAGCGCATTGCCTGACTGATTTTTTCATGCAACCGGATCATTGGGTAGCCGATAAAAAGAAAAATACCTGGAGATCGAAATACCTCTGGTACCACGGACTGGTAACCGGTATCATCGCGTGGGTTTTTGTATGGAATCTTTACGTATGGTGGGCGATACTACTTATTACCGGAACACATATCTTAATTGATACTTTAAAACTATCATTCGGCCATAGAACCACAAAGGTTGGAACAGAATTTCGATTGTTCATAATCGATCAGATTTTACATATAACAGTCATTGTAGTAATATGGCTGTGGATCATTGGTGGCTGGCATAAAATGAATCTGCTGGCCAGGGAAATTTTACCGGATTACCGGATACTACTTCGGATGTTTGGTTACCTTATCATGGCAGGACCTGTTGGTTTCGTTATACAGTTTCTGACGAGAAGATGGTCGGCCGAGATCAATACACAAGATAGCTTGAAAGATGCAGGGAGGTGGATCGGCATTTTAGAACGAATATTAATTCTTACCCTGGTTTATATCAATGAATTTGCCGCGATCGGTTTTCTGATCACAGCCAAATCATTGCTTCGGGTAATTGACAAGCCATTTACGCCCGGAAATGAGCCAAGCCTGACAAAACCTTTCAGCGCGCGGAAACATACAGAATATGTTCTGATCGGTACATTTTTAAGCTTTGCCATTGCCATCATAACAGGTTTATTGATCAACCGGTTGCTGGAATTCTGATAATGTAGAATGCTCCATTTTTTTCCACAAAAACCTTTTGGCCATCGTCATAAATAGGCATAAAAGATGCTGGCACAATTATTTATGAAATATTTCCGCGGCAAGTCTTAATTTTGCGCCCATAATTGAAAAATATCAACCATGAAAAAAGTAATTTATTTCCTGTTTATTTTTTTAGTGGCCACATTAGCTGGCAGGGCGCAAAGTGAATACAAATCGGCCATTGGTGGACGCGTAGGCATTCCAATAGCCGGCAGCATCAAACATTTTATTAGCCAGGCTGGTGCTTTGGAAGGTTATGCAGGATTTACAGGTGGAGGTCCCGCGAAATATGATAGATATTATACTGGTATAAATATGATCGTCGGTGGTATGTATCAGCATCATTTTCCTATTGGGGATATTGCAGGTTTTCAATGGTATGTGGGTGGTGGCGCACTCGTCCAGTTTTTTAATCTTGATGATAATCCAAACGACTATTCTTCAACGGCTTTTGGTTTAAATGGAGTTGGTGGGGTGGATTACAAATTCAAGGGAATACCTCTGAACGTAAGTGCGGATTGGATGCCTGTATTTTTCTTAAATAAAACGTATTATTCCAATTTTGGCGCAGGTTATGGAGGTCTGGCGGTTCGTTACGTCTTCAAATAATTATTTATCATCCCAGCAAACTTATCTCCTGTTCGGTTCGTATACAACTGTAAAGAGCTGAAAATATAAAAAAAAAGATTCGTCAATCAAAGGTTATTTGTAACTTTTATAAAGCTTAGCTTAAACCAAAAAAGAAACTTCGATCCGTCCTCTGTTCTTCAGATTCATTCCATGAAAAATCGCGCACCGGGTAATAGATAGTTCTATTCCTAAGCGTAGACCATTTAATTTAATGGAATGTATTTCTTAACCTAAAATGTGTAAAACATGAAAGCTTTAAAGAGTCTTGCTGTAATATTAGTAGTAAGTTCAGTGTTGTCCGGTTGCGAAAAATGGAAGGATTTAATTCACAAGGAAAAAGAAAAAGAAAAAGAGGAAGAAAAAAAGGTATGGGTTGCTGAAAACCTGCCTATGAGCGGTTTGCAGGAAGTTCCTCAACGCGAAACTCGTGCTTCCGGTTCCATCGATGCACGGTACCATAAAGAATCCAAAACGCTTTCTTATACAGTCAAATGGACTGAATTAACCGGAAATCCTGTAGGTGCTCATATTCATGGAGTGGCGCCTAGAGGCGTAAATGCAGGTATCAAACATGATTTTTTCGCCATATTTCCAAAAACTGCTTCCGGTACGTTTACAAATAGCGTGGTAGTTGACGGCGTAGCTATTAAGGAAGATAGCCTGGTAAAGGGATTTTATTATTTTAATATTCATACACCTAAATTTCCCGGAGGCGAGATCAGGGGTCAATTGGAATTTAAATAAACGAATTTGCGCTCAGTATTTGAACATTGGGGAACACTCTGTTTGTTTAGTTATTGCACTGACAATTAAATGCACAATTTAAGTACCAAGCCTCCTTCAACGGGGGCTTTTTTGTTGATTTTTTTGGAACAGTTCAGGTCAAAATTGATTATTGACGCATTTTGAGTGCGCTGATCACTTTTTGAAAAGACTTATTTTGTAACCGCAGGAAATAAACACCCGGTTTCAAATCATCATTATAAATATCGATATTGTATGTTCCTGCAGCATAATTCTGACTTGTTATTACTTTTATTACCTGGCCCAGGGCATTGATCTGCTGGATCAGTGTAAACCCTCCGGTTGTAGAGAACTGGATCGTTGCATTGATACTATAAGGGTTGGGCCACATCTTCAGTATCATATTGTCTGATTGCGTATTGGTATCAGCAATATCATCTGCCAGTCCACAGGGGGTTCCATGAACGATTGGCAGCGATTGATAGTTTTTTAATAACAGCGAATCGAGTAAGGGCTGTTTTACACAGAACCACCTCTCTAACACCGATGCATAAATGCTTCTGAAGTCATACTGAAACGGAACATTGTTCACAGTTTTTATATCAGCTGGTATATCCGGACTTTTTCCAAGGATCCCTTTTTTTACATGTTTGCCGAATAATAACATGGGTGCTGCCGCGCCATGATCGGTTCCCATGCTTGCATTTGATTTTATCCTGCGGCCAAACTCAGAGAATGTCATTCCCATGACCCTGTCTTCCAGTTGTAACAATTCAAGATCTTTTTGGAAAGCGGCGATGGATGAAGAAAGGTCTTTCATCAGTTTTGCATGATTACCGGTTGTAGTATCACTGGCGTTGACCTGTTTTTTATGCGTATCGAAACCCCCGATGCTCACGGTATATACGCGGGTTTTCAATCCTCCTTTGATGAGGCGTGCAACTATCTGCAACTGCTGGGCCAGATTATTTTGCGGATAAGCTGCCATGTTGTTTGTACTGCGGTAAGCAGCGCGAATAATATCCGAATATGTTTTTGTTTTTTCAGAAAGAATCCTGACATAGCGGAGTTCCTTATTTGCCGAAGCGGCAGTTAACGGATAGTCTGAAAAAGGATTGACGAAACTGTATAATTTTTCAGGGTCGGTAATTGACAGACCCATTGAAAGAATGGGACCCTGTACTGTTACTGTGGGCGTATTGCTGATTTGTATCGCCAGAGGGTCGGGCATGTCATTATTGGGGTATGCATCGGGATAACCGGGATATTCTGTTTCGATGTATCGCCCGAGCCAACCGGTTTTTGCCACTCTCGAAAATCTGTCGTTCGTATTATTTCCGCTCATCCAGATGTCCGTTGACTTGAAATGTGAGAAATTCTGGTTTTCGTATCCGACAGATTGTACGATAGAAATTTTTCCATTGTTATACATATTCTGGAGGTCGGTCATGGCAGGATGTAAACCTGATTTGTCAGTGCCATCCAGCCTCAATATTTTACTTTGGGGAATTGCAACATTAGTGCGTGCATTATAGTAATTGGCATACATATCCAGCGGGACCACCATATTCAGGCCATCATTACCCCCGACCATCTGTATTAAAACCAATATATGATCATTGGAGGCTTCGGCTTCAAATAAGGATGTTAACGAATCATCCGGCGATGAACCAAAAGCCGTAAACGAAAATCCGTTTAAAAAACCCGGAAGTGTTACAGCAGCCGGCATTGTATTTACAAGAAATTTACGTCTGTTCATGGTGGTCGTTTTGCATAGGTTAATGATCTTATCAGCACAAATGATATTCGGGTAAGTTCATGAGAAAGGCGAACATCTGGTCTAGTGATGTTTTGATCAGTGAAGCGTTGTTGGTATTCCACGCATTCGTCCATACGGCATCATTGCCCGAGTTGTTCAATAAGAATTTGTCTTTGATATAGGTCTTTGAGGCCGACGATAAAGGATAACGGAACAATAGCCCGGAAACATCCTCAACCAGCTGATTGGGATCAGCTGGATTTGAGGAGTAATTGGCAAACATTCGCAAGTCAAGAATATTATCTTTTATCAGGTCATTCGTGTAGTCTGCTCTTTTAGGTAATGAGTTGCTGTTTATCCACAATTCATAGTGCATGGGTTCCTGGTAATAGGAAGGCCATCCCGAAACATCGGGAGGCTGAAGCAGATCCTGCTGCATTTCGGCTGCTTTCTTATATACCGAATAAAATACCGGGTAGCCGGTGGCGTGATCCGTATATGGAGGCAGGCTTACGTTAAACTCGCGTAAAGTGCCAACGATCAGGTCAAAAGGACTTTTGATATAACATGCCTGGTTGAGGGCATCAAAAAAATGCTCACTTTTCAACAGCGTTTCCAGAACAGGCCTGATCTCAAAATTATTGTTTATGAATATTGTTGCCAGCGGCGCAATGACATTTGTTTCTGTGGCATCATCAATTTCGTAATAAATAAACCATTTATATAACTTCCGGCATATGAATTTTGCCGTTTCGGGCGTATTGAAGATCATATTGATAAACTGATCTATTTCCTGTAAGCCATTACTGTTTCCCGTTATAGTTGCGTTATTGTAGAAAGCGGAAAAAGTCTTATTGGCTATGTCGTGGCTTCTGGTATCAAGAAAAGATGTCATTGTTTTCAGGTCGATACGCCAGCCTGTTAGTACCCGCGCCGCTTCTATTACATCATTTTCAGTATACAAAGAGTCGATCCCCTTACCTACCGTCATTAACTCCTGCAATTCACGCGCAAAATTTTCATCCGGAGCAAGTTTTGAATTTAAATACCCATTCAGGTGAATGAGCATTGCAGGATCTATGGTAACCTCTTTGGTCAGTTCGCGTACATTGCCCAATGCATTGCGCCTAAGAAGATCGTGGTGCCGATACAGGAAGGTGGCATTTTCCACTTCCTCTTTTTGAACCGAGAAATGATGATGCCAGAACAATACCATCTTCTCACAAATACTCCTGTTTTGGTGAAGGATTAATCCTGCCCACCATTTTCGTAAACTCTCGCCGCGAAACCTGTTGATACCACTGATAACCGATGGATCACTCGTTGTATTAAAATCCTGCACCCAGGTTTGGCCCTGCGGAACGCCAAGATCATCGAACAATACGCCAAATTCGTCTTCTATTAAACCGTACTCCCTCAATGGTGGATTTACGACTGGAACTGTATTGATCAATTCGTCTACTGCGTCACTCACTGAGCGTGTAAGAAAATAATCTACATCACCTTTTTTTGCTCCAAACATTGTGCGCTTAAGCAAATGCGCTACTTCATTACGTGTCCAGTTGCCAGTATAAGGATTTAAGCCGCTGCCAAAGATCCTGGGCGGCACCTTATTTGTATTTTGTAATGAAGACTGAGGCCTTCTTCGCGTTAAAAAAACTCTTCTGTCCATACGGTCATTTTTTTATTGCAGACGATCCCTACCTTACCAGCACGAGTGTTCCTTTTTTTTGCTGCAGACGATTTTGTAAATCTTTGTATGTTATCTGATAGATAAAGACACTGTTCGGTTGCAGTATGCCTTTATAGTATCCATTCCATTTGTTATTGATGGATGAGCTTTTAAATACAATTTCACCATACCTGTTGAATATCTGCATCCGGTATTCATCGCGCACCTTTCCTATCGCTCCAAAAGAATCATTAACCCCATCTCCATCCGGAGTAAAGGCATTGGGTATATATACCACTGCATCTTTTAAAACCACCACGGTAAAGCGATCGGAGATACTACAATGATCAAGAGAATTGGTAGCGGTATAGCTGGTCGTAATAAGCGGAGTTGCTACAGGGTGCATGCAATTGGTGCAGCTAAGCGATGGATCGGCATTCCAGGTTATTCGTCCGTTGCGTGCAACAGGCAGCGCAATGTTTTCGCCTTCAAAGATCGTATCGATCTTTTTTAACTGGTCAAAAGGACTTTTCAGGATAACGGGCTTGTAATTGACCAGTGCAGAATCGTATCCGCATCGATCCCTGATCGTATCTGATGCTGCCGCAAACATATTTACGTTACATACTACCGAGTCTACGCTGATAATTTCAGGTTGCTTTAATTTAATGATCGCAAAATCGGCTTCGCCACGGGAATTAGTAAAATCACCGTTGCGTGAGTCAGAATCGCCAGCCAGGTAATATTCGTTCAGTGATGGCTGATAGGTTATGAATCGAAGATGATCTGTTTCCCTTCCGCCATAGTTTTGTTTCCAGCTTACTATCCCTGTGGCGGTGAGTTTCACAACCCAGTAATCACCTTTTCCTTTTGCACCGGTAATGTCTCCATTCGTGGAATAGGAAATGCCTCCAACAAGATATCCTCCGTCACGATCTGTAATGATTGTGTTTGCATATTCTGCCTCGGTTCCACCCAATACTTTCTGCCACCGTAATAATCCATTCGTAGCAACATTCAGCACCCAAAAATCCTGACTTCCTTTTGCCCCGCTGACATCTCCATCTGTGGAGGTCGTATATCCCGCCAGCGTTAGAGTGCCATCTGTTCCCTGCGACATGGAGTAAGCCACATCATTTTGGGAGCCTCCATAAATCTTACTGAAAATTTTATTAGCATTTTTATCTATGGCCAGCAGCCAAACATCATAATTTTTCTGGTTGGTGGGAATATCTCCGTCAGTTGAATTGGCATAACCCGCAATATAAATTCTTCCACCTATGATCTCTATATCGAGCAGTTCATCATTTTTACTTCCACCATAACATTTGCTCCATAGCAAAAATCCACTGGGATTTATTTTAAGCAATAGTCCATCTGTGTAGCCACCGGCGCCATGATTGCCTGTAACATCACCATCGTTTGAAGAAGTGGAGGCGGCTATCAGGTAATTTCCATCATCCAAAATATGAAGATGGTTGCCGATATCCAGGCCATTTCCACCATAACGTTTTTGCCACTGAATATTTCCATTGATATCCAGCTTCAGAAGCCAAATGTCTTTTGTGCCGCCATATCCTGCAACAACGCCCCCATCGGTTGAATTGGTTTCGCCCAATACAATGAACCCTCCATCAGGCGTTTGCGCAACATCTCTTGCACTCTCGTAGCCTGTTCCTCCAAACGATTTTTCCCATTGAATGTTCCCGCAACGATCCAGTTTTATTACCCACAGATCCCAATATTCACGGTTGGCGTGTGCAGCGACATCTCCATTTTTTGAATCGGTATAGCCGGCTGCAATTGTGCCGCCATCAGTAGTATTTTTAAGTGTATAAGGAATATCAACTGCTGACCCTCCAAACTTTTTTGCCCACTGTCTGGGAGGAGGTTGGGAGAAAGTAACCAACGCCTGTACCATACAGGTCATCCAGATGAGGGTCACATAGGGATAGCTATTTTTCACTAGGGGGATTTATTAACAATGAACTCCTTGGCTAAACAAGTATTGTGCTACAAATCAATATTAGGCATAGTTTTTTTGCTGAAAATCTACGAGGCAGGCGCTCGTATTTCCCCTATTTGCTGGTTTTCTCTGTCTTGAGTGAGGGGCTGTTTGAACATTTTTGTCTCTGGGAGCTTTAGTCGCAATTGACTGATTTTTAAAGCCAAAGGCAATTTCAGGTGGCTGTTTCGAAGTTGGATTTTGCAGCTTGTTGTGCGTACATTACTCAATAAGGGCTTTAAAGTAACAGCGCTTACCCGCAATGCCTCTTCCGCTCCGTTCAATACTTGTTTTCTGCGGGACTATCTGCTGATTGTAAGTGATTTCACTTAGAACCCTTTAAAAAGTTTAGGATTTTGACTTTACTTAAATCCGTAGATTAGCTTCTGCAATATAATTTTATAGTAATTACCTTCAAGGCAAAAATATCTATATATCCATGTTTCGGTCAGTGATAACAGGAACCGGTAGTTATATACCAACGGTCGTAAAAAAGAATAGTGATTTTATCAACCAGGAGTTTTATGCGGAAGACAATAGCCTGATTCCCCAAACGCCCAGGATCATCGAGAAATTCGAAAAAATAACAGGCATAGCCGAGCGTAGATATGTTTCTGATGATCTGCGAACATCGGATATCGGGGCCCTGGCTGCAAGGATTGCACTGGAGGATAGCAATATTGATCCTGAAACCCTGGACCTGATCATTGTTGCTCATAATTTTGGTGATGTTGCCGATAATAAGATGCAGATTGATACGGTGCCTTCTCTTGCAAACCGGGTAAAACAACTATTGGGAATAAAAAATCCCGCCTGTATTGCCTTCGATACCTTATTCGGATGCCCGGGCTGGGTGTTGGGCGTAATGCAGGCCGATGCATTTTTTAAAGCCGGAATGGCCGGTAAAGCGTTGGTCGTGGGCGCCGAAACATTGTCGAGGATTTTTGACATTCACGATCGGGATAGCATGATCTTCAGCGACGGCGCCGGGGCTGTTGTCATGGAGTATAAAGAATCTGAAACGAGCGGTATTCTGTCAAGCAGCGCACTGAGCCATAGTATTGACGAGACTTATTTTTTAAGCATTGGTCAACCGTATGGTCCAAACCCCGATACAGGTACCCGGTTTATGAAAATGAAAGGCAGAAAAGTGTATGAATATGCTTTGAAACATGTTCCGGAAGCGATGAAAGCATGCCTCGAAAAAAGCGGTGTCCCTATTTCCGATCTGAAAAAAATAATCATCCATCAGGCCAATGAGAAAATGGACGAGGCTATCGTTGAGGCCATGTATAAATTATTTGGAATAAATAATCCGCCGGAATATATCATGCCGATGTGCATTCAATTTCTTGGAAATAGTTCGGTAGCAACAATACCTACCTTGTACGACATGGTATTGAAAGGCCAGGTCGAAAATCAATCACTGCGACCCGGGGATGTGGTACTTTTTGCTTCTGTTGGGGCAGGAATGAATATCAATGCCGTTTGTTACAGGATATAAGAAAGGTCAACCTAGAGGTTGACCTTTCACAGATATTTATGAACCTGTTTTTGCTATGAACTTGATTTTGCCTCCATTTCTTTCTTTTTCTTTTCCATGATCTCTTTATATTTTGTCTGCTGTTCGGCAGTCAGGAATTCCATCATTTTAGTTTCTTTCTCTTTCTTCAAAGTCATCTTTTTTTCTTTTTGAACATCCTTGGCAAGGCTGGCGTCACTCATCAGCGCATCTATTTTATCATTGTACTCCTTATTCACCGCGTCATACTTTACAGTTTGATCTGCTGTGAGCTTTAATTCATCCTTTATCTTTTTTTCCCACTCGGTGCGGTCTTGTTTCATATCTTTTTGATCCTGTGCCATCGCGGTTGCCGATACCATTGCGGAAACCACCAGTAATAACAATAATTTTTTCATGATAGTAAAATTTTTAAAAAATAAAAAATTGCGGAAATTGTTTTAATGAAGTAAGCAGATGCCTGAAGTCAGCACACACTAACTTCATACCTCAAACTAACTGAAAAAATGATGCCAGTTTTCTCAATAAAAATCAAATAGTTGCTTCTCGATAAGATATGCGGGAATATTATTAAAATTTTACCTCATTGATGAAGAACCGAAAATGAAAACAGGCTTTACGACAAGGGAGCTGATCATTGAAACAAATTTGTAACGATGTCAAAAAGGATTTGAAGGTCTGGATTCGATCCATCACCAGACAGGAAATTACTTTGTGAACATTAATAATGATGAGACTGCTGTGAAAACATATCCCATTGTACTCCAATATAAAAATTCAGCTTCTCAGGGGAAAGCAAGGGAATTTGTCGGTAGCTATGAACGTGGGCTACGATTTCTGCCCGGCGAAGGTTGGCGGATCCACATTTTCGACACTATTCGAAGTGCACCAATGGCAATATAGACTTCAAATAAGAACATCCATTTTATCTCCCATTTCGTATTTATCTTACTGCATAAGATGTATTCATATCATGAGGCGCATTCATCGCAAACATTTCAGAGGAATGAAAATTGCATCCCATTGTCAGAGCTATTTATTCAATAATTTTTTATAGAAAAAGCAACTTTTAAAGTGTTTGATTGTATTATAATTAACAAAAACCAGATCTGTATGAAAATGATGATTTTCTCTTGCCTGCTTACAATGTCCGTCATCTCTGTGGCGCAGGATGCTAAGAAATCCAGCTACATGCCAAAAATGATGCATGGGATCGGAATAACTTTTCAGGAATTTGATGGACTTAACAGCCGTATTGCAGGCTTTCCGCAGTATAAAGAACTAAAAGAGCATATGGCTACTCTTCAGTTGGGCTGGCTCAAAGAGCACAACAGATTGATCTCGGGCTTTAGTTTTACCGCGGGAACCAGCCGGGCCGGTAACCGTGAAACCAAAAATAGTATTCTCAGGTTCTATGGCTTTAGTGCTGACCTCGGTTATAATGTCTTAAACAGTCGGAGGATAATGCTTTATCCCTTAGCCGGTTTAGGGTATGAAAAATACCAGGCAAAATTTCATAAGGATAATTCTTCCGTTGATTTCAATAATGTCTTGCAGTCTACAACAGAACAAAGCGGCATACGCCCGGTAGATTTCAAAAATTCGTTTCTTACTTACCGGCTCGGCGCCGGTTTTGCTCTGAAGTCTGCCCGCCGCCCTTCTCATTCCATCGGATTGCAGGCCGGGTATATCAGCAGTTTCAAGGATCACGAATGGAGGTCTACCGAAGATCAGCAATTGAAGGATGCGCCTGAAGACGGACTGCAGAGGATATTTGTGACGCTTACGTTTTTATGTCAGCCTAAATTTATGAAACATTAGAAGTTTTGTAGTTCATCGTACAATCGATTCTATCGCCACGGCAATCGTTTTTAGCAAGGAGATATTGATCTCATTGGCTTTTTCAAGTAATATATCATCAATGATCGCGCGGTAATTACCTTCTTCATCCGGTTCAAAAATGATGGTCAGGCCGTTTACGTCGACTTTAATCTTATGGGTAAACCCCTGATGGAGCAGTCTCGCAGGGAACAACAATTCTTTTTGGTTGAAGAGAACAGGGATTTCAAATGAATCATCCATACGATATTCATTCAAATTTGTGTCCAAACACGATTGATCATTTCATGATAATGAGTTTCACAATCTCATTTATTTTTACAGGTACATAAAGTAATTCGCATTAATAGTGCGTTATCATCTACCCATCCAGTGTGTGTCATTCTTCCACTGCTCCCATTTCAACTTCACACGGTATTAATTCTTTCTTTACTAAATTACATGCTATGCGCCAGCTCGTAGCCATACTTTTTGCCGATATGACCGGATATACTGCATTGATGCAGGAGAACGAACAGCTTGCCCGCCGGAAACGCCAACGCTTAAAAGAAGTATTGGAATTTTCTATCGAAAAATTCAACGGTAAAATACTTCAATATTATGGTGACGGATCGCTAAGCATTTTTAGCAGTGCCATTGATAGTGTACGGTGTGCCATCAGCATACAACAACAGTTACTGAACGAACCAAAAGTGGACGTACGAATCGGTATTCATACGGGTGATGTGACAGTGGAGGAAGAAGCGATCTATGGTGATGGTGTGAATCTTGCTTCACGAATAGAATCGATGGCTGTTTCGGGAAGTGTTTTTATTTCTGAGAAAGTATATGATGAGATTAAAAACCAGGAAAATATCAGCACCCAGGAAATGGGATATTTTGAATTAAAAAACATCAGGCAGCCGGTGCGGATCTTCGCTATTTCCAATGCAGGTATCGTTGTTCCCAGCCGTGGTCATTTGCAGGGAAAAACCAGGCAGCCAGCCAATAGATTAGCAGTGTTGCCTTTTGTAAATATGAGTGCAGATCCTGAGAACGAATACTTCAGTGATGGAATTACGGAAGAATTGTTGAACGCACTTACAAAAGTAGACGGCTTACAGGTAACATCACGCACTTCGGCTTTTGCCTATAAGGGAAAGAATGATGATGTGCGTGATATCGGTATTAAACTGAATGTCGATAAAATATTGGAAGGAAGCGTTCGAAAAGCAGCTAACCGTGTGCGCATTACTGCCCAGCTGATCAACACAGCCGATGGATACCATATCTGGAGTGAGAACTACGATCGCGACCTTACGGATATTTTTGAGGTGCAGGATGAGATCAGCGGAATCATTGCGAATAAACTCAGAGAAAACCTGACTGTAGCGCAAAAAGCTACCCCACTTGTAAAAGTGCACACAACTAATGTGAATGCGTATACTTTGTACCTTAAAGGACTTCATTATTGGAACAAACTTACTCCTGCCGATGCTCGCAAAGCAATTGATTGTTTTGAACAGGCTGTTGCCATAGAGCCCGATTACGCACCAGCCTATGCCATGACTGCCGGGGCATACAGTTACCTTGGTTCAAGTGGCCAAACTTCTCCACATAAAGCTTATGAAATTGTTCACCGGTATGCAGACAAAGCCCTGCAACTCGATAGTTCACTCGCCGAAAGCCATATTGCGAAAGCCTGTGCCTACCTGTTTTACGATTGGGAATGGAACCGGGCTTACGATGCTCTGAGAAATGCCATACACATTAATCCGGGTGCTACGGAGGCCTACCGGCTTCTCGGGTTTTATTATATTATCGTAGGTAGAAAAGATGAAGCAGTAAAAATAATGGAGGAAGCAGTGAAGCTGGATCCATTATCTCCTTCGATCAATCATTACCTTGGAAATGTATACATATTTGCGCAACGTTATGACGATGCGATCCGGCAGGCAGATAAGGTATTGGAAATGCATCCGCAAATGCGTATTTGCATTGAACTGAAGGCGTGGGGCACTGCTATGAAAGGCGATTATCAAACAGCGTGTACGCTTTTTGAAGAAGTTCACCGGTTAACAAATCATCCATTGAAAGGATTGATGGGCCTGGGATATTGCTATGCGAAACTTGGTCAGCCTGAAAAAACAATGGAATGCATCCGCAAAATCGAGCAAAGACAGTTAGAGGAGCCCGATGCTGTTGTGGATGCAGATCTTGTAGGGCTCTGGTTTAGCCTGGGTAACTTCGATAAAGTTTTTTACCACATTAATCAATGTGTTGAAAAAAGATTAGCGCCGGTGAATATATTTCTCGAGTATCCTGTATTCGAAGAATTAAAAAAAGATCCGAGATATGCCGAATTGAAAAATAAAGTGTCAATGCAGATTTCAATTCATGAATCTCCTTTATGATTGTTATTGCAGATAATATACGCTGTCAGTCTCTTCTCAAGTAAATGCCGTCTGGCCTTGTCAATAACCGCTTGAATAGATTGGGGTATGCAACTTCCCGGTAAATCGTAGATTTTAATTGTGATCAGTTTTTCAACTAAAACCAACTAAAATGCTAAAACAATTCATCACCCAATTATCCTGCCTGCTACTGATGGCAATTGCTTCGGAAACAACGCAGGCGCAGGGTATCACCACTCCGAGAACGCCCAGTCCTGCTGCCGAGGTTTCTCAGGTCATTGGAATCTCTACAATAACCGTGAATTATTCGAGACCGGCTGTAAAGGGTCGCGAAGTATGGGGCACACTTGTGCCTTATGGGTGGAATGCACAGGGATTTGGAAACGGCAACCAGGCACCCTGGCGGGCAGGCGCCAATGAAAACACAACAATCAGGTTCACACACGATGCAAAAGTAGAAGGTCAATCCGTTCCTGCGGGCACGTATGGTTTGTTTTTCGTTGTTAACAAAGACAATACCGGCGAGGTAGTTCTGTCCAAAGATTTCAGATCATGGGGAAGTTTTTTTTACGATCCGAAACAGGATCAGTTAAAAGCTAAAATCCAGTTACGGGAAATATCAAATACCGAATTGCTTACTTATGATTTCCTCCATCCAACAAAAACCACTACCGAACTGGTACTGAATTGGGAAAAGAAACAACTCCCTGTTAAAATTGAATTTGATGTTGACGCGATTGTGATGAACAATGCTGCAGAACAATTAAAAGGACCTGTGGGATTTAATTGGCAGGGATTTGCAAGTGCCGCAAATTATGCTCTTCAAAACAACCTAAACAATGAGCAGGCAGTCAATTGGATCGACCAGGCAATTGCACAGAACAACAGTTTCGCCACACTCAATATAAAATCGGGATTGCTTAAACAATCCGGTAACGTCGAAGAAGCGGATAAGTTGATGACCACAGCCATCGCAATTGCTACCGAGGCCGAATTGAATACACATGCATATACTTTATTGAACCAGGGTGAACAGGACAAAGCGATCGCAATGTTCATCCTCAATACCCAACGGTTTCCGAAAAGTCCAAATGCCTGGGATAGCCTTGGAGAGGGGTATGCTACAAAGGGTGACAAGAAAAATGCGATCATCAATTTCAAAAAATCGCTGAGCATGAACCCTCCGGCTAATGTGAAAGCCAATTCTGAAAAATTTCTAAAACAATTTGGAGCACTTTAACTATTAAAGGGTACAGATTTATAAAATAAACTGCGTCGGAAAATAAATTACCCTATGTTCCTTCTATGTTTTTACAGTAGAAACATGGAAGGAACATAGCATTACTGATAAAGTCGCACGATCCAGGTCTCATAGCCCTCTTTCCTCTTTCCCTAATCTCTTTATCTCTTAGCCCCACCCAACTCTTCTTTATTCACTTTGATCCTGAACAATATGCTGGTACCCTTATCATCATCTGCAACCAATGCCAGCTGATATTCAGATTTGTTTTCAGATAGAATGCAAACAGATTCTATTTTGTGACCTTTAAAACGATTATCCAGCGCTTCGAGATCAATAATGTGGTTTGGATTGATGGCCGCCAGCCTTTTTTTTGAAGAGATATTATCGATCATCCACAAATAGCTTTTACCTATAGCTCCGTCAGTTTGCGTGCCGTAGGTATTTTCTGTGCTGACGGTAAGAAGTAAACGATCAGATCTGTAGGAATAATCAAGGCCGGAAACACCGCTGAACGAGGCAGTATCGCTGTTTGCACCCAGTTTCATGATCCTGATATCAGCTGTCTGGTGGTTTTTCCAGAATTCTGTTGAGGCAAAGATCAGATAGTTTTTGGGGATTGATTTATTGCCGCGGTTGGCAAGCACTATCCCACCCGCCACAGCTGTTGCTCCCTCTATATTCAATGCTTTGATCCCGTTGGCTTCAAGCCGTTTATAAAAAGGTTCCAGATCGATCGGCGTTTTTTCTTTGTTGCGGACATTGATCAACCACCCGTTGCTTCTGTAGGGATAAGCAGAGCCTGAACCCAATAGTAACAGAAAAGACGATTTCCTGATCCTTATAATGGATGATGATTCTATATCAGGTTTTATGTCTTTCGCAATCCTGTTAAATCCTGGTTGAAGTTCTATGCTGTCAACCGGATTAAAAGACGTATCGGTCATGAGCAGATAATTCATATCATCGCCCATTAAATAAATCCGGTCATTAAAAAATGAAATTGCGGAGCCTGATGAATATTCTTTTAATTCATGCATGCTTTCCACGCTCGCGGATTGCCGGCAGCTTAATGCCATTAATAAAGAAAAACAAAAGCACAGAAATTTACAATGACTTCTCATGACGGGGTTTGGGATATTCTTAGTTGATTTAGGCAAAAATTTTCCTGATGTGGAATGACTATAAAGAGATGCCGCCAGAGGCTTCAATTCTTTGGCCTGTAATCCAGCGGGCATCTTCAGAACAAATAAAAGCGATAACACCACCTATATCCTCCGCCTGCCCCACCCTGCCTAGCGCTGTCATGTCACCCATGGCAGTTTTTCTTTCGGGATTATTGCGAATAGCAGCGTTATTAAAATCGGTTTCTATGGGACCCGGAGCAACTACATTGGCCGTAATTCCCCTTCCACCCACTTCTTTTGCCAGGTATTTTGTAAAAATTTCTATTGCACCCTTCATTGATGCATATACAGAATATCCAGGTACGCAAAACCTCGTTGTTCCGGTTGAAATATTTATGATCCGCCCATGATTGTTAATCATGGGTAATGTTTCTTGTGTAAGAAAATAAACGCTTTTGAAATGAATATTCAGGAATCGGTCAAAATCTTCTTCGGTAACATTTTCAAATGGAATGGTGGCCCCAATACCTGCATTGTTTACCAGGAAATCAAAATGATCGGTATTCCATTTTGATTGAAGTGTTTGGGCGAGCAACTGTACGAATGCATCCAGAGAATTAAAATCGGCTGCATCTAACTGCAGAGCAAGGCCCTTCTGGCCCATCGATTCAATATCTTTCACGACTGTTTCAGCCGCTTCTTTTTGTGATTGGTAAGTAAGAATAACATCATGCCCTTTTTCCGCAAGTCTTATCGCCATGTTTTTTCCCAGTCCGCGGCTTCCGCCTGTAACCAATGCGATTTTATTTTTTGATGACATTTTTATTTATGCTTGACGAGAACATTAAAATTTTGTTTAATCCATTCAAAATAAAGGCAGGCGATCATCCATCTTCAGGACTATTCCATATTTGCTAATGTATGATAAAATTTAGCAGGGCATTGCAACTAAAATTCGTTTTACAAGCAACTTAAATGACGCTGGTTATTCATGAAGCTTTTACCTTTATTGCAACATGAATGTATATACTACTCCGGGATCGGTTACCATTACCTGTAATAAACGCCTGGCTCCTTATCTTAAACAGGAAGTAAACCAATTGGGATTCAGGATTAATGAAACATTTGTAACAGGCGTGCATCTTCAGGGCTCTGTCAATGATTGTATAAAGCTTAATCTTAATCTGCGATGTGCGAGCCAGGTACTTTACCGCCTGCAATCATTTCAGGCGGCTGACGGGGATGCTATTTACAAAAACCTTGTTGACTATCCCTGGGAAAATATTTTGCCTGATAACGGATATTTTTCCATCACGAGTAATGTGAGCAATCCAACAATCAATAATAACCTCTTTGCGAATCTGCGGGTGAAAGACGCTATCGTAGACCGCATGCGTGAAAAATCAGGAAACCGCCCTTCAACGGGTTCTGAACTTACAGGTGCCGTGATCCATTTATTCTGGAAGAATGAAGATGCGGAAATATTTATTGACACTTCGGGCGATTCTCTGGCGCGGCATGGTTATCGTAAAATACCGGGCCGTGCTCCTATGCTGGAGGCCCTGGCTGCTGCCACTATTTACGCAACGCAATGGAACAGGTGTTCCCCATTTATAAACCCGATGTGCGGTTCAGGAACCGTGGCCATTGAAGCCGCGATGATCGCCACCAACAGAACCCCTGGATTATTCAGGACAAATTATGCCTTTATGCATTTGAAGGGCTACGATGAAAATGTTTATCTCGAAGAAGATAGCTTATTGGAACAGCAGATCATCGATAAAAAAGATCTCCGGATCATCGCCACCGATTATAGTGAGGCAGCGATTGACAATGCAAGAAAAAATGCCGTGGCAGCAGGCGTTGCCAGCCTGATCGATTTTTCTGTTTGTGATTTTGCCGAAACGGAAGTTCCGGGCGGAAAGCCGGGTGTGTTTTATGTAAATCCCGAGTATGGCGCCCGCCTCGGTGAAACTGCACAGCTCGAAGAAACGTACGGCCGTATCGGTCATTTCATGAAACAAAAATGCGGCGGATATTTTGGGTACGTATTCACAGGCAACCTGGACCTCGCAAAAAAAATAGGCCTGAAAGCAAAACGTCGGATAGAATTTTATACCAGCACGATCGACTGCCGTTTACTGGAATATGAGTTATACGAAGGAAGCCGCAACCTTAAAAATGAACAGGTCTGAAAACTTTGTAATTTTCAGATGTCTTTGAGATCGACTATTTGATATAATGATTTGCCATTTAAAAATATTTACATGAAAAAATTTACTTTTAGCCGCTTATCGCCGGTAGTTCGTGCCGCCACGCATTTAATTTTTATGATCGCTCTCTTTTTGTGCTCATCATCCAAAGCATATCTGCAGTCTTATAGTCTTTTTAATGGTAAAGATCTCACCGGCTGGCACATTGATATCCCTGAAATGGACACTAGCAAAACCGCAAAAAATCCATTTATTATCAGGAATGGATTGCTTGTAAGCCTTGGCAAACCCAACGGACATCTTATCAGTGATTCTTCCTACCAAAACTATCGCCTTGCAGTAGAATACCGTTTTGCGGGCAAGCCCGGTAACTGTGGCGTACTTGTCCATGCATCCACTCCCCGCGCATTGTACAAAATGTTTCCAAAATCGCTCGAGGTGCAGATGATGCATCAAAATGCAGGAGATTTCTGGTGTATTGTTGAAGATGTTACTGTTCCTGATATGGAAGCCAGGCGTGGACCAAAAAATGAATGGGGGATCACGGAAGGGAAAAAAAGGCGGGTCATAAATTTGACGGACAGCTCTGAAAAATCACTCGGAGAATGGAATGCAATGACGATCGAATGTGTGGGTAGCGAAGTTAAAGTTTGGATAAATGGCGAGCTGGTCAACCATGGATCTAATTGTACTGCCTCCAAAGGAAGCATTGCATTACAGGCGGAAGGTGCTGAAGTAGAATTCCGCAAGGTTGACTTCACTCCCATCAAAGAACTAACAAAATAACATTGTATGATTGATCCCAAAATCATTGAGGAAGATCTTCAGGCAGCTACCGGTCATTACCTGCTGCTAAAGAAAAAAGTGTATCTCTATTTTTCAGCGGCCCTTCTCACCGGAGTGCTGGCAACGTTCATTGCCGCACTTGCTGCTTCCAACGCTCCATTATTTGGCAAAGGAGAAGGATGGCGGTGGACGTGCGGATTGATAGCCGTACTCACCGCATTTTCATCTGTTCTCACAGGTCTCAGGGAAAGACCCAGCTCAAAACAACTGGATAAAGTAACGGAATGCGTTGGTAAGCTGAAAGCCCTGCGATTGAACATTGATAAAGAAAACGCTATTGCCGATTATAAAAAAGTAGTAGAAAATTATTGGGAATATATCCGCGAAAAATAAATGGGTTTGCCGCGAATTCCACGACTAGCACGAATTTCAATCCGTGATAATTCGTGCAATTCGTGGCAAAAATCTCTCAATGCTGTCAGGTTACAAATCTTCTGTAGAAAGAAGAATGCCCGAGGTACCACGGAAATTAAACATTACATAGGGCCTGAACTTTGCAGGCAGACGTGTAAACTCTACTGAATGGCTACGAAAAAAAAATCTGCCGGAAGGCCTGCAAAAAAAAGGGTGTCAAAATCGCCGCCGAAGAAGGGGGCTAAAAAAGCAGGAAAGAATAAATTAGGAGTAAAAAACTCGCTTGTCAACAACATCAACGCGAAAAAAAAGAAAGGAACATCCCTGTCGAAGAAAAAATCAACAGTTTCAAAAAAAGCTTACGGGGATATGGAAAATAACTGGGGTAAGGGATCAAAATAACACATTTTTTTTACGCAGAAACCCCCGCTTCCATAGCCATGGCAATTTCTTATTCCGGCTTTTATACAAAGTCGGAATAAGGACCTCACTTTTGAAGCCAAAATGAATAAATAGACGAAGAAGAGGATAAAATAGTAAAAACTAAAAAGCTGTTTGATCTGCATATTTCCCCTTAGAATTGGAAATCATAAACCCGCAAATCAAGCGGAAGAACAAGCCAGACTGCAATACAAACTACTCTACCCGCAGAGGGTTGCGAGCCATTCATAATAAATTAATTTTACCGGCCCTATTTTTTAATTAATTTATACTTCCAAAAATAAAAACTCAAATACCATGACAACTCAGGAAGTCGCTGATCGATTTTATACGCTATCCACAGAAGGCAAATTTGACACTATTCAAAACGAATTGTATGCAGATAATGCAGTCAGCATTGAACCACCGCACGCAGCAGCTCAGGGATTGCAGAATGCAAGCGGGTTGGATGCGATCAAAAAGAAGGGTGAAGAGTTTAACAGTTCGGTAGAAGAAATGCATGGCGGTTACACCAGTGAGCCCGTGATTGGAGGCAATTTTTTTAGCGTTGCGATGGGAATGGATGTCACTATGAAAGGCGCCGGTAGAATTAAAATGGATGAAATAGCGGTGTACGAAGTACAGGATGGAAAAATTGTAAAAGAGCAATTTTTCTTTTAAGGGGATGCATAGCGGTCTACCTACCTATTTCCCTTCATTCATATTTCTCAGTGGCTAATACGACCTCATTAGCTTACCGGTGATGCCTTCACTGTTATTCTTTGTTTCCTTCTTTGTGTCTTAGTAACTTAGTGGCAAACTTTTTATCACGAAGGCACGTAAGACACAAATAACGAAGAAAGAGTGAGTACTGTACTAAACGCTCGCGTTAAAATTTTGGATTAAATGCGTATTCCGGAATAGTTAGAAGCGGATCTTTCCCACATTTAATTATTTTTACCGGCAATCGTTTAACAGCCAGAATGAAAATCGCCACCGTTCATGAAATCAAGCAGGAATTGAATGCAATCCCGCCTTCTGCAGTGAAAGATCTTTGCCTCCGCCTGGCCAGGTACAAGAAAGAAAACAAAGAGCTTCTCACCTATTTATTGTTTGAAGCACACGATGAGCATGGATATGTAGAAAGTATAAAGAATGAAATAAATGAATCATTCGAAGGATTACCAAAATCAAACCTGCATCTCACCAAGAAAAGCCTGCGTAAAATAGTACGCTCCCTTAATAAATATGGCAGGCATACCTCTTCTTCTCAATCACAGATCGACATGCTAATTCATTTCTGTATAAAACTGAAGGCATCTGGAATACCCGTCCTGAGATCCCCGGCGCTGGAAAATCTTTACCTTCAACAGTTAAAAAAGATCAATAAACTGATTGATGCACTCCATGAAGATCTGCGTTTCGATTATGCAAAACAAATTCTGATACTCGAAGATGTTGAAATGCCAGGCAACCGCTTCTTATCCTGGTCCAAAAAATCCTGAGCCGGTTTGTGTACACCGCCATGTTAAAAAATTATCTTAAAAGCTGAACGAATACAAATTAATAGTGATGTTTTTTGTACTTTTATTGTTCACCAAAAAAAAGGAGGTATTCATGCAATCTACAGATATAACATGGACACCTTCGGTAACTTTCTAGTTCGCCGAACTGTTCGTCAAAATAATCTGATGGCAATATGCCAGAGACCACCTGTAAGGGTGGTCTTTTTGTGAACTACGCAACCGGGTAATGACAGCAGGCACAAAGCAAGCATTTAACCATTCCATATTTGAGTGTAAGTTTGGCTGGCATAACAATTGAGACATATAGGCAAAATCAAAAAAATGTATAAAAGTTACGTAACAACACAGGAAGAAGCATTATGTCATTTATTTTTTCACTGTTGCCTGAAAGATGGCGTGTTCAAAGAACCGGAACTAGACCAGATTTCTATAAGAATTGTTGGATTGGGATTGCGTTCTGAGCTCAATATAAAAGAGGAAGTGATCCATTATACAACATACAAACCAGAAATCATCGATGAAATTGAGTATCTCAAATATCTTATCAACCTCATCAATCCTGTGAACGAACTGGCGCTCTACTCCCACTGTCTTGAACTGATGTTGAGTGATTCAACATTTGATCCCGCAGAAGAAGTTCTCACAGATAAGATCGCCAGTGTATTGAACATAGAAGAAAAGGAAAGGGAAACGATAAAAAAATTGATGGCCCAGAGAAAAGTGGTTGAAACCGATAAGATTTTTTGATAACTTATCAAAGAACGGTTTGGTATAATCAGTCGGGCATAATCCTGAAACCAAATCTTTGTGTTTTAACCCCATTCACAGCGATCAGCGATCGATTCAAACAAACTATGCGCACGTTTTATTTTTTAACGGCTATTTTATTTTTCCATATTCCGCTATTAATGGGGCAAAATAGTCCCGTTGATACATCTCGCAAGGCATGTATACAACAAGCCGGCATCTTGCTGGATGAAGCTTTTTCAATCATGCAAAAAAATTATTACAGGAAAGACTCCGTTCAATGGCAACCTTTAATAAGTAGCGCGAAAATTTTATTGGGTCAATCTTCTGATTGCGAGGCGGCCTATAAGGCCGTACAATGGTGCTTTGACCAAATGAAAGAGAAGCATAGTTTTATAATGCCACCGGTAAAGGCCGCCATCTATACAGGCACTGGTAATGGCTTACACCCGGGAAGTTCTTCAAAACTTTTGTCCGGGCCCATCAGGCATGAACTAATAGATGGTGAGATTGCTTATATCAGTGTACCCTGGATTGCCACAACGGATGGAGCGGTTTGCACCCGTTTTGCTGACAGTATCCAATCTATCATCAAGACCTTTGGTCTTAAGGGAGTCGAAAAATGGATCATTGATCTTAGAAAAAATACGGGCGGTAACTGCTGGCCCATGTTGGCAGGGCTTGGACCTTTATTGGGAAATGGGGTTCATGGCTTTTTTGTTTCTTCAAAGGAAAGTATCCCGATCAGCTATAAAAACGGAATGGTGATGCAGGGAAAACAGATCCGTTGTGTTTTAACTGACCCATACGTGGCACCATTTTCAAATAAGACCGTTATTATTCTGACAGGGCCAAATACTTCCAGCGCCGGTGAAATTGTTGCGTTGGCATTTAAGGGACTGAAAAATGTTTTTTTATATGGAGAGCCCACTGCCGGGTTAACCACCGCTAACGCAACATATCCCCTTTCGGATGGCTCTGTGCTTGTACTTACTGTATGTAAGGAAGCAGACCGTACAGGAAAGATCGTTGAGGGTAGGATCCAACCTGACGAGTTGATTTTGCCTTCCCGAAAAGGATCTGATAATGTCATGGAATCGGCTATTATGTTTTTACAATTGCAATAATTTTTTGCGTACACCGGGCTATCTGGCGGAATCTTTTACTCAACTGCATTCCCAAAAGGCATAATTTTTTATGTATTGATTTCTGTTAGTAAACAAGGATCAATGATGGAAAAATTTTCTTTGCGTACCCTGCCGTTACTCAATTTGGGGATACTTATTTTTTGTGCATGCGGCAATGGTAAGATCAGTAAAAATCCCGAGGTTCTAGGTGGTTCAGCCACAACCAGCGGCTATACGATGGATTCACTGGCTGCCCCGTTTGCAACTCCCTCTGCTAAAAATTTCAGTAAGATAATCGGCTGGAGTGAGGGCAAGACTCCTACCGCACCGCAAGGATTTTCTGTTACAAAATTTGCTGACGGGCTTGATCATCCCCGTTGGATCTATGTTGCGGAAAACGGAGATATTTTTGTTACGGAATCCAATACAATTCTAAAGGGCATTGTAAAGATAGGTTCAAAACTTTCCCGGAAAATCAAGACACAAGGCTACGGAGTAAGTGCGAACCGGATAACTTTATTCAGGGACGCAGATAAAAACGGAATCCCTGAAAACCGCTTTGTTTTCATGGAAGGTTTGAAGCAACCATTCGGCATGCTGATACTGGGTAATTATTTTTATGTGGCCAATACAAATGCTCTTCTACAAATTCCTTATACAACCGGTAGTACCGGGCTTTCAGTGTTAAACAGCAAAAAAATTGTGTCGTTGCCTGATGGTGGCGGGAAATTGAAAAAGAACATTCATTGGACAAGAAACATAATTGCAAATACGACGCGGGATAAAATATATATAGCTGTGGGAGCAGGCAGCAATGTTGCTGAACATGGATTGGAAAATGAGATCAGGAGAGCAAATATCCTCGAAATAAATCCAGATGGCACCGGCGAACGCATCTACGCCGCCGGTCTGCGCAATCCTGTAGGCATGGATTGGGCTCCGGGTACGAAAACTTTATGGACCGCGGTAAATGAAAGAGACCTTTTAGGCGATGAATTGGTGCCTGATTATATGACTGCTGTAAAAAAGGATGGCTTTTACGGATGGCCCTTTGCGTATTTCGGCCAGAATGAAGATCCGAGGTGGAAAGAAAAGCAGCAGGCACATATGGTTCAAAAAACGCTTGTGCCTGATATTGCGCTGGGTTCGCATACTGCTTCATTGGGCTTAGCTTTTTACACACATAAATCTTTTCCTTCGAAATATCACCAGGGCGCATTTATTGGCCAGCACGGGAGCTGGAACCGGTCCGTGTTATCGGGCTATAAGGTAGTGTTTGTTCCTTTTAGCAATGGCAAGCCTTCCGGGCCGCCAGAAGATTTTTTAACCGGGTTCATTAAAGATCTTTCTAAAGAAGAAGTTCATGGGCGTCCGGTATGTGTAGCCTTTTTAGCCGATGGATCGATGTTGGTAACTGATGATGTAAGCAATACCATCTGGCGTGTAAGTGCAAACAAGTGATATAGCATAATTTTCCCTTTATCTTCGCACCTTAAAATGTCTCTCATTTTATTAAAACATGCAATTATGAAAAAACTACATTTCGCTTACCTGTCTGTGTTCCTCCTATTTTTATTTACTGCCTGTACCAGCGCTCCCGAAAGCGATGAAGCAAAAACTTCAGAAGCAAAAACGGTGAGTGATTCGGCAACGGGTGAAGCATTAAAAGTTGATACCACCGCGAGCAAAGTTGAATGGGTGGCTACTAAAGTTAGCGGATATCATACAGGTACAGTTCACATAAAAAATGGCGAGCTTCAGGTAAAGGACGGTGCTATAACCGGCGGTAATTTTACGTTGGATATGTCGAGTATAGTGGTTTCAGGTCCCAAAGGTTCTGATCCTGCTGCTAACGCAAAACTTTTAGGTCATCTTAAATCACCTGATTTTTTTGAGGTGGATAAAAATCCCGAAGCATCATTTGTAATTACAAGCGTGCAGCCGTTCTCCGGAACTGTAACGGATACTACTGATCCCCGCCAGGACGAAATCAACGAGTACAAAGTAGCCAACCCTACACACACAGTAAGCGGCAATCTTACTATAAAGGGTGTTGCTAAAAATATTGAATTTCCAGCGCGCATTACCGTTGCGGGAAATTCTGCCGATGCCATTGCTAAATTCAATATTGATCGCACTCAATGGAATATTGTTTACCCCGGTAAGCCAGATGACCTGATCCGGAATGATATTCACTTGGGTATTTCATTGAAGGCGACAAAGTGAGGGGGTGAATGGTGAGTAGTGAATGGTGAGTGGTGAATAGTGAATAGTGAATGAGTAAAGTTAAACATGTGACCATTGAAAAACGTAGTCACAACTCACAACTCACAACTCACCATTCAATTTTCAGAACTGTAACGCGGCAATGTAAAAGAGAATACGCTTCCTTCGCCGGGATTGCTTGTGACGGAAATTTCGCCTCCGTTTTTTTCGAGGAAATCTTTACATAGCTTTAAACCCAGGCCTGTACCATTTTCACTGGCTGTTCCTTTGGTAGTATAATACATTTCGCCAAACAAATGGTGCATGTCATCAGAACTCATTCCGATCCCGGTATCCTTCACAAATATTTCAACGTACGAAGCCTTATCTAACGCACCCACCATTACTTTTCCATTCTCAGGCGTGAATTTGATAGCATTTGATAAAAGATTTCGCAGTACCAGGTTCACCATTTCGCGGTCTGCATAGCAGTATACCGGGAAATCAATTCTTGATTCGAGGTATATTTTTTTGTTGCTTGCCTGAAGATGCAGTATCCGCATGGCTTCCTGGGTCATGCTTCTGATATCGAGCATCTCAGGTTGCACAGATGCGCTCTTCATCTGTGTCTTTGCCCATTGCAACAGATTTTCCATCAAACTCGTTGTGTAATTCATTTCATTCACAATGGATGGAAGCATTTGCTTGATTTCCTTTGCAGGCATCTTTGCATGTTGCATCGATAAAAATACATTTCGCAAAGCGTACATAGGTGTTTTGAGATCATGTGCTATTACAGAAAAAAGTTTGTTTTTGACCTGGTTTAGCTCGGTGAGCTCGAGTGTTTGCTGTTCAAGAAGAACAGCTTTTTCGGCGATCTCCGCGGTTTGTCTTTCAATTTCCAGATTTCGCCGGTGTAATTCCCTGCTTTTTATGATCAGGCTGAATTGATAATCTGTATTTTCTTTTTTTACCAGATGCAAGGCATAAAAAATAAATCCCAACGCTAACAGATGGTTGAGCACATAAAATCCATAGTTAGTCGATGCGAGTCTGAAATAATAATCGTGCGGAACAACGGCAGCAATCAGGTAGCACAGCATCGACAAAGAAAGAGACACAAAAATATTAATGCGCTGCTGTAAAAAGAAAACGGACATTATTCCATATAAAATAAAAAACAATTCAATGCCTACATCTGCTTTGCCCAGGTACACCATGCAGGTGATCACCGGGTAAAAACTGAAATACACCATCCTGGCAAACTCATAGTAATGTTCATGATTTAACCACAATACAATAATACCAATCGCTACCGGAGATGCCGCTGCATACCAGGCCAATGGTGGTAAATGTTTAAGCGCGAACAGGCTGATAAGAGGAACGATAAAACCCATGGCTATACCAAAAAAATTGAGCTGGTTGAAGATGCTCATCTTTCTGATCTCGTACTCTTCCATTACTGGAGTGATGCCTATGGACTTGATAAAATTCCAGTAGCGCATGATTTCCACGGTAGAGGTAGCCATAATATAGGTTATTTCGTAGGAGTGAATGCAAAGGATACAACGAGTTACATATTTTTTTTTACTAAAACAAGCAAACCCGATTTTTTTTTGATAAGTCAGGTGAAATTACTCCCTTTGATATAAAATCTCTACCAGGAAACATTTAGTTCTCACACAATTTAATTCTATGGTCAGGATCATTTTATCCCTTTTATTGATAATCACGTTTTCAGGAACGGTGTTGTCTCAAACGGATAGCCTTCAACAACAGATCAATCAGCAAGTGTGGAAACCTTTCGTAAAATCATTCAATAATATGGATACGAAAGGATTTATGGACGTCCACAGCCGGAATATGACCAGGGTGATCCAGGATGGAAATGCTATTTACGGTTACGAGCAATACAGCCGCGAAAACGAGCAGGGTGACGAAAGGGCTAAAAAGGCTGATCGCAAAAGAAACATTGAACTACGGTTTATTCAACGCATTGCCCGTAATGACAGGGCATTTGAAATTGGATATTACAAAACCACCAACATTCAGGGAGATGGGTCATCCAAAAGTTTTTATGGAAAATTCCATGTATTAATGCAAAAGGAAAAAGGAACCTGGAAAATTTTGATGGATGCAGATACTTCGGAAAACACAAACGAAGCCGTTTTTCTTTCAGCAAAGCCAATGTAGCAACCCGGTTGGTAAAAAAATGCGCCTGGCACGGGTTTTTTTGTTATCTTTTCGAACCTTTACTTCCTCAAAATCTAATATCCGCCTGGAATACATTGATTGGATACCTGCATTACCTGTAAATAATAATGCATGCTTAGATTTTTACTCATTTTCGTTTATTTCTGCTTTACCACGAGTCAGGGGTTTTCCCAGAAAAAAAAGGCAAAAACTTCAGAGAATTTTGTGCTAGAGCAATTGGCTCCCGGAGTATGGGCAGCCATTCATAACGATCAGTATGGAAAAGCCATCTGCAATGCCGGCATTGTAGACCTTGGCGATAAAACCCTGGTGTTTGATCCGTTTATGACTCCACAGGCAGCACGGGAATTGCGTGCCATTGCAGAAGATCTCACCAACAGGCCTGTCACAATCGTCGTTAACAGTCATTTTCACAATGATCATATCAGGGGTAACCAGGAGTTTACACCTTTTGCCACAATTATCAGCTCCACCTATACCCGTGACCAGATTGCCCTTATGGAACCCGAACAACAGCAATGGGAAAAACATCATGCCCCTGCCCTGCTAAAAGCTACCAAAAAAATTTACAATTCGGCTACCGGTATTGATCGTGAAGAACTGCCCATGTGGATTGGTTACTATGAAGGAATGATGGAATCTATCGATAACCTGGTAATTACTTTGCCTGATATTGTCTTTAATGATTCATTATGGATATTGGGTTCGAAGCGCAATGTGAAACTGGTTGAATTTAAAAATTGCCACACAGCGAGTGACGTCGCACTTATCATTCCCTCAGACCGGATTGCTTTTCTGGGAGATATTTTATTTGTTCAACGACATCCATGGATGGCCGATGGCGAACCCGCAAGCTGGCAGGCAAGTTTGAAACATTTGTACGAAGATCAGTCTATCAGTACCTATGTTCCCGGACACGGAGCTGTTTGCGATAAAAGAGGACTAAAAAGCTTACAGGATTATTTTGACAACATTCAACAACTGACGAATAGCGCCATGGCAGATTCTACACAATCACTCCTTTTAACCCAGCCAATTCCAAAACAATACCAAAACTGGTACTTCAGCAGATTTTACCAATCCAATGTAAAATTCCTTTTAAGCGCAATTAAGCACCAGGAATAAAATACCGAATGTTTTCTAATTTTTCAATGGGCGCTCAAAGTAGCCTTCATGCACTAAGACGTAGGCATTGGTCACCAAATTAAAAAACGAGAATTTTACCAGGTTTGTAAATTGTTCACGATAATGCTCATCTGCGTCAACTGCATTGTGAGAAGCTTTCCAGCTTTGTATTTTTTTATGGGCTTTTTTGCTTCGGTTATTCAACCTGCTTTCCATGAGGTAAAATTCACCGACGATTGCTTTTAGCTTGTTAGGGTACAGGGGCGGCATGTAAGAATTTTTTTCAAAGGGTTATCCTACTAAACGGTTTTTAGCAAACCGAAATTGCGTTAGGGAGAGCCCGGCCTGGTTAAAATAAACATAGTTTGGTATAAACACTTCGGGTTTTACTGTAGACACGTTATGCGCAAACCTGTCATTAGCCCCCTGTAAAACATTGCAAGTCATCATTCAAAGCCTTCTTTTGACGATTTTGACTCTTTCCACCTGATTTTTCTTTTGCCGCTATTCGATGCGTGATATTTTGAATTCTTTTGCCCGGTATGTAGAATAGCCTTGCAGACGTGGAAGTAAAGGCTTTTGCTACAATAACATTACCCACATTAAAAACGCCGCTGGATCCGGCAACTGCCATAAAGAATAAAAAGCCGTAGAAAGCGGTGCCTTTAAGCTCTAACGAAAAAGCAGCACATGAAGTGCTGCTTTTTTTAATGGGTCAGGTCATTATTATTTGGAATTAGTCTTGAGCCGGTGATCAGCCGGTAACATGTTCTTTAATGCGATACAGGAAATTAATTCTCCGGCAACAGATAGTAACCTTCTTCACTCAGTACATGCGTATTGGGAACAAAAGTAAAAAATGACTGCTTCAACATTTCCTCCGCTTCTTTACGGTATCGTTTTCCGATTGAAGGTGTACGCAAAGCGAATTTCCAACTTTGAATTTTTAAGAAAGCCAAATGACAAGCCTGTGAAACGTGGCTGTCGTTAATATGAAATTTTGCGGCCAGGTAATCCTGGTCATTTTGGATAAAGGGGTCCATACAAACTGGGTTTAGTCTTCTTAGATAACAGATTTCTACGCGTAAAAAACGTTGTCGTTAACAAAAAAATTGTATTTACTGCAGTACAATTCAATAAAGAAGGGCATAATTCTCCGGCTTACACATTTATTTATTTGCTTATAAGGGTTTTGCACTATTATCTCCGTAACAAATCTTCGATCCGTTTTTTGACTGCGGCCATTCATAAATATTATACGTTTTAATGAATTTCCTGCAAGCCTTTTTTTAGCGATCAAACGCGACGGAGAAAAAATGATACTTTTCAAAGAAGGATATTTTCGCTTTCCAGAAAAAAGGAAAAATTGTACGCACCCACGAATCGCGTCTTATACTTTTCATGAAGAGGGAATGATCTGGATCTGCTTCAAAGACCGTAATAATTTTGCAGGGCAAGTGAATGAAAAGAGAAAAAAAATTGTATTACTCTGTTTCAGCAAAGGATGGCATCATTCCATTAACAACGAATAACCTGAATAAATCATTCCCGGGCAAGCATACGTTTCATCATTTTCCGGATGCACAATTTCGCAGTAATGTTGAACTTTCATTGTTAGACAGGTTCAAAAAGAAATTCAAAGTGAATTATCTTTTGGAAACAACCCTTTTTGTAAACGCTACTGGAGCGCCATGAAATATTTTAAAAAAAATTTTTCGATTTCTAAAGCAGTAAATTTTACATTTATGTTCTAATGGTTATAATAAAAGAAAATTATGGGTGAACTGCAGATTAAAAAACAACCAAAACAGTATGATGCGGTAATTGTGGGTTCTGGTGCCGGGGGCGGTATGGCTGCATATGTCTTAGCAAAATCAGGATTGAAAGTATGCCTGATCGAAGCGGGTCCTATGTACGATCCCGCGAAAAATGTAACACAGTTAAAAAATCCCTGGGAATCTCCGCGAAGAGGGGCCAGTACGAAGTTCAGGCCCTTTGGCGATTTCGACGCGTGTTATTGGGGCTGGGAAATTGATGGGGAACCTTACACAAAAAAAGACGATACGAAATGGGATTGGTGGCGGGCCCGTATGCTTGGTGGCCGTACCAATCACTGGGGCAGAATTTCGTTGCGCTTCGGACCAAAGGATTTTAAACGGAAAAGTATCGACGGCCTGGGCGATGATTGGCCAATTGGTTACGAGGATATAAAACCCTATTACGATAAAGTGGACCGGTTGGTCGGAATTTTTGGATCGGTAGAAGGCCTCGAAAATGAACCCGATGGAGTTTTTCTGCCTCCGCCTAAACCGAGGCTGCATGAATTGATGATTAAGAAGGGAGCTGCCACTGCCGGAGTAACGGTGATCCCCTCCCGGTTGTCTATTCTTACCAAAAAAATAAATGACGAGCGCGGGTCCTGTTTTTTTTGCTCGCAGTGTGGACGAGGATGTACGGTATATGCCGATTTTTCTTCATCTTCCGTTTTAATCAATCCTGCTATTGCAACGGGTAATGTGGATGTAATTCCCAATGCGATGGCGCGTGAAGTACTTGTAAACCGCGAAGGTCTGGCCACAGGTGTTTCCTATATCAGCAAGGATGATATGATGGAATACCAGGTTACCGGCAGAACGGTAATTCTGGCAGCCAGCGCCTGCGAATCTTCACGTCTGCTTCTTAATTCAAAATCCCAACGGCACCAGAATGGTTTGGCAAACAACAGCAATGTAGTAGGAAAATATTTGCATGATTCCACCGGCGCTGCTCTTGGCGGTGTATTGCCTCATTTGTTTGGCCGAAAACGTTACAACGAGGATGGAGTTGGAGGCATGCATATCTATTCGCCCTGGTGGCTCGACAATAAAAAATTAGATTTTGCACGTGGTTATCATATTGAATACTGGGGCGGCATGGGGCAACCCGCCTATGGATTCGGGATGGGCATGGAAAACCTGAACGGTAAATATGTAGTGAATGGAAAACAAAAAGAAGCCGGTGGATATGGATCGTCATTGAAAGAGGATATCCGTTATTTCTATGGTGCCGGTGTAGGTATGGCGGGCCGTGGTGAGGCATTGGCTCTTGAAAGCAATTATTGCGAGATCGATCCTAACATGGTAGATAAATTTGGAATTCCGGTATTGCGTTTTCATGTAAAGTGGACCGATCATGAGATCAAACAGGCCAGGCACATGAAAGAAACTTTTAAAGAAATCATGCACAACATGGGTGCCGTTATTACATGGGGAGGCGATGATGGTCCTGATAACGATTATGGGCTTGAATCTCCCGGAAAAATTATTCACGAAGCCGGAACAGTTCGAATGGGAAGTGATCCGAAGCGTTCTGCATTGAATAAATGGAGCCAGGCACATGACTGTAAAAATCTTTTTTGTGTGGATGGCGGCCAGTTCGTATCACAGGCTGATAAAAATATCACCTGGACAATTCTTGCATTATCGATGAGGGCTTCTGAATATATTATTGACGAAATGAAAAAGAACAATTTGTAAGAAATCATCATACAACATAGATAATTATCAATGATCAAATTTATAAACTATTAAAAAATAAATCCTCCATCTCCCATTAGTCCTGAGCGAAGCCGAAGGATGAGAGGGGACCGGGGGTGAATTCTTTATGGATAGAAGAAAATCGATCAAGGCACTTGTAGTAGGAACTGTTTCTGCAGGTGTTGTTTTAGAAGCGTGCAAAGACGATAAGAAAGCACCAGAAACAAATGTTGCTGCAACGGGAGGCGATAAACAGTTTACACTCGACCGGCAGCCGATCGAAGTGGAGAGATATAAAGAACTGACTTCGAAAACATTTTTTACGGATCATGAAATGGCAACCATTACCATATTGGGAGATATTATTATTCCCAAAGATGAAGTGAGTGGTAGCGCTTCGGAAGCTAAGGTGCCTGATTTTATAGAGTTTATTGTTAAAGATATGCCGCAACATCAAACCCCTATGCGAGGCGGATTGCGTTGGCTTGACATGCAATGCCTGAAACGTTTTGAAAAATCGTTTAAAGATTGCAGCAAGGAACAACAGATGGAAATCGTGAATGAAATAGCCTGGCCAAAAAAAGCAAAACCTGAAATGGCTGCCGGTGTTGGTTTTTTTAACCTGATGCGAAATTTAACTTCGACCGGATTTTATACTTCTGAAATAGGTGTAAAAGATCTTGGATATATGGGCAACCGCCCCAACCAATGGAATGGTGTGCCGGATGATGTATTGAAGCAATATGGCCTCGCCTATTCAGAAAGAGAACTGAAGGAGTGCATCAGTTTCGACAAAGCATGATCATTTACCGAAGGGCACGACGGAAATTATTATTAACCAACTTTCCAGGCGTTTAATTATTGTTTTTAGCAATCACTGTTCCCACGGAGTTGTAAGCATTTACCAACAATATCTGTGAATTCCAGAGCAGTTATAATGCAAACAAATCCGAAACTAAAATTATTTAGCTTATCTTCACCGCGTTATATCCTCTCTATCACGCATTTTGATTCACTTCTTCCCCTCGCGAAAAAGCTGGTAAAAAGTACAGATGAGTAAGATATGCTGCTGATTCAGCATTAAGTTGTAGTCAGCCCCAAACTACATTTATCATTAAAACAAATTATTTTGTCATTCGAAAAATTACAACTCATTGAGCCTGTATTAAAGGCTCTTGAAAATGAGGGTTATACCCACCCTACCCCTATCCAGGAACAATCAATCCCGATTATTTTACAACAACGCGACCTGTTGGGTTGCGCGCAAACAGGAACTGGCAAAACAGCTGCATTTGCGATCCCGATATTACAGTTGTTACACAACAGTGAAACAATACGCAGGACACCCAAGGTCATTAAGGTGCTTGTACTAACCCCCACGCGTGAACTTGCGATTCAGATTGAAGAAAGTTTTAAAGCGTACGGAAAACACCTTCCATTCAAGAGCCTCGTTATATTCGGTGGTGTTCCACAAAAACCGCAAACAGATGTGCTTAGAGCTGGTGTGGATATTCTTATTGCGACTCCCGGGAGATTGCTTGATTTAATCAATCAACAGTATATTAGTCTACGGGATATTTCGACATTCGTACTCGATGAGGCAGATCGCATGCTCGATATGGGTTTTGTGCATGATGTAAAAAGGATCATTACCAAACTACCGCAGAAAAAGCAAACCTTATTTTTCTCTGCAACCATGCCGCCTGAAATCCAGAAACTGGCTAATACTATTTTGGTCAACCCCGCTAAAGTGGAGGTTACACCTGTTTCTTCTACTGCCGAGACGATCAATCAGTCGGTATATTTCGTTGAAAAGCATGATAAAAAATCCCTGCTGATCCATCTGTTGAAAGACAAGACGATTCATACGGCCCTGGTGTTTACACGTACCAAACATGGAGCAGATAAGGTGGCTAAAGAACTTGTAAGGAATGGCATCCGTGCGGAGGCCATTCACGGTAACAAATCTCAAACTGCCAGGCAACGTGCTTTGCAGAATTTCAAAATGAGACAGACACGCGTACTTGTGGCAACCGATATTGCAGCAAGAGGGATCGATGTAGATGATCTTGGTCACGTAATCAATTTTGAATTACCTGAGGTGCCGGAAACCTATGTGCATCGTATTGGCCGTACAGGGCGGGCAGGCGCCAGTGGAATTGCACTTTCATTCTGTGACCGTGAAGAGAAAGATCTTTTGATTGATATCCATAAATTGATCGATAAGTCTATTCCGGTAATAAACGAACATCCATATAGTATGAATACGACCACCTCACTTGTACAGCATGTGGCTTCCAGAAACAATGATGTAATAAGAAGAAGTTCTTCTCAACCAATAAGGATTGAAAAAAGATGGTCGGGCAATCACGGGTCATCCCGAAATTAAATCGGAGTAATATTCGCAAATAACAGGCCTGAAGATTTTTCTATTTTTTTATTGTGCGGGAATATAAATGTCAAATCTTGAGCCTTTATTTAGCTCACCTCTTGCCGTAATAAAGCCGTTATGGTTTTCAACAATTTTTTTCACAATGGCAAGTCCTATTCCGGTGCCAGCATATTCTTCTTTGCCGTGCAGACGTTGGAATACTTCGAATATCTGTTCTTTATATCGTGGATCGAAGCCGATGCCGTTATCACTAACACTGATATGACAGTAGTCATTTTTAGGCGATAGGCTGCCTGTTGGCAGTGCCGCCTGCTGGGTAGACAAGGACGAGGTTTCGTTTTGGAATTGGCTGCCTTGAGCAATTTTACTTTTTATTGTTATTTGTGGTGATACTCCGGGTATGGAAAATTTGAGTGCATTGCCAATAAGGTTATGCATCACCTGGCGAAACTGGGAGGGATTAACGCTGACTTTGCAAAGTTTATTGACTTCTATAATTGCATTTTTTTCCTGGATGGTTTCTCTTAGGTCATTTTTCACTTCTTCTATAATTTTAGCGAGGTCGGTTTTTTCGAATTTCCGTTCTGCAACGTTAGTATGGGAATAGGCCAGTAAATCTTCCAGTAGCGCTTGCATGCGCCCGGCCGCATTCTGCATCCGATTGAAATATTCTTTTCCCTTGTCGGATAATACAGGAAACTCTTTTTGAAGTATGTGGGCCGAGTAGGCTTGTATTTTGCGTAATGGCTCCTGCAAATCGTGACTCGATAAGTATGCGAATGATTCAAGCTCCTTGTTCTTTTTGATCAGCTCTTCGTTGGCTTCATTCAGTTCACGGGTACGGTGTAGTACTTTTTCTTCCATGTCCTTTGCGTGTTTCTGTTGGATCTCCAGGATTTTATTTTTGGCAATCACCTGGTCTGTTACCTCATAGCCAAAAACTAAAATGGAATAGATCGTCTTATTCTCATCGTATATTGGTTGGTAACTGAAATTGAAATATCTTAATTCAGGAGCTATATTTTCGTCTCGGGCCAGGTTTATAGGAATATCAATGCCAACATAGGTTTCACCAGTGTTGTAAACCTTATCGAGCAGCTTATCAAATCCCTGCCCTGCCAGTTCAGGGAGAGCTACGAGCATCGATTTACCCTTTAGTCTGCGTTTTCCAAACAGCTGCTGGTACCGTTCATTTATCAGGTCGTATACGTGATCAGGTCCATTCATGGTACATACAAAACCCGGGGCAGTCATCAGCAAGTCTATAACCATATCTGCCTGCGCTTGCATTTTTTTGCGGGCAATGACCTGCACTGTAACATCAGTAGCTAAAACCATCACTCCGGAAATGGTTCCATCATCTTCACGATAAGGCTGGTAAACAAAGTTGAAATAAAGGCTTTGCTTTTCTCCGTTTTCACGAGTGAAATAAGCCGGTTCTTCATGCCCGTAATGTGTAACTCCGG
>JACMLY010000093.1 GCA_014379345.1 Chitinophagaceae bacterium | reverse complement strand
GTGGAAAAGCACAATGGCTATATATCTACCAGAAGCAAGGTTAATGAAGGAGCCACTTTTATTATTACACTTCCGTTAGAGAATGAGAATGTTGCGTTCGCTGATAGAATCATTCAAACGTAGTCTTTCTTCTTAAAAAATTGCCAACTATTCCCATATCTGCTGATTCTTATTTGCATCATCATTTTTCTAATTAACCACAACATCAGGAGCCTCTAAGCCTCATGAGCAATAGTATTTTCTTGAATAGATAAGAGAGATGCTTTTCTACATGTTTTTTTCTTCTGTTTTTGAGTTACAAAAACTGGCTATTGCAACTTATTCTTCGATAAATTGGCCCAGGATCTAACAGGAGTCAATTTCTTTCCTTGGAAAAATATTGTGTAAGAAAAAAACCGCTTATGGCCAAAACCATAGAATCGATCGCTCTGGTTGATGAAATTATCATGAATAAAATCTATCTGGTTAGAGAACAGAAGATAATGCTAGACCGGGATTTAGCCGAGTTATATGGAGTACAGACAAAGATACTCAAGCAGGCTGTTCGCAGGAACTTAAGTCGCTTTCCACAAGATTTTATGTTTGAAATGACTGATAATGAGTTTGAAAATTGGAGGTCACATTTTGTGACCTCCAATTCGGAAGACGTTATGGGTTTACGCTACGCGCCATTTTGCTTTACCGAATTAGGCGTTACCATGTTGTCGTGCATTTTAAATAGTGAAAGAGCGATTGCAGTGAATATACAAATCATAAGAATATTTGCGAAGCTGAGGGAAATGGTTGTGACACATAAAGATATTTTATTGCAGTTGGAAAAATTAGAGAGGAAGGTAAGCGAGAATGATAAGGATATCGAGATGATCTTTAAAGCCTTAAGGCAATTACTTCACCCGCCACCGCAGCCAAGACCCCGGATCGGCTTTAGGAGAAGTGATGAGGCAATGACATAATTTAAAAGTTGGAGTAAAATTCCATTCAGGTTATTCAATCACCTTTTCCATTTGCATGCTCCTTGACCCTTTGATGAGCATATATGTTTCATGGAATTGTTGTTCCTTGAGCCATTGCCCTGCTTCAACAGAATTGTTGAATTTTTTGAAATTATTCCGGGTCTTTAAAAAATCGCCGCCAACAAAAATTACTTCTTTCCATGCATACTGGCTAATCAACCTGATAAGCTCTTCATGTTCCTGCAGGCTTGTTTCTCCCAGTTCAGCCATTGCTCCCAGTAATAAAATTTTGTTGTCTGCATTCATTCTTGCAAAATTTTCAATGGCGACCTTCATGCTACTGGGATTGGCATTGTACGCATCAAGAATAATCTTATTGCCATTTTTTTCAATCAGCTGAGAGCGGCTGTTGGATGGCTGATAGGTTTCAATTGCCATTTTTATATTTTCTTCTTCAACTCTGAAGAATTTGCCAATAGTAACGGCCGCTAAAATATTAGGAAGATTATAATCCCCTACAAGCTTCGTTTGTAAGGAATCTAGATCGGCACCCTTCTCAATAAACAAAGAAAGAAATGGTTCGGTTTGGGAAAGTTTTCCTACAACATCAGCTTCTTCCGTTCCATAAGTAATGATTTTTGAAATACCCTTACTCATTCTCCGGAGATACTCATAGTCATTCATGATAAAAGCGGTACCATGGTTATCACGCAAAAAATCAAACAACTCTCCTTTTGCTTTTTGTACGCCTTCTATTCCGCCAAAACCTTCCAAATGCGCTTTCCCACAATTGGTAATGATGCCATGTGTAGGCAACACATATTTACAATAATTCTCAATTTCTTTCTGATGATTGGCTCCCATTTCGATCACAACCATTTCTGCATCATTCTTTATACTTAGCAACGTAAGGGGAATGCCTATATGGTTATTTAAATTACCCTGCGTCGTGTATGTTTTATAAGCGGTGGATAGCACCGAATGAATTAATTCCTTGGTGGTAGTTTTGCCATTGGAGCCCGTGACTGCGATAAAAGGAACCTGCCTCCCACCAGCTCCGCTATCAAATTGCAGGCGGTGATATTTGGCTAGTTGCTGAAGCGTATTCAATGAGTCATTCACTACAATCATCCTGTCGTCTCTTGCATATTCCTTTTCATCTATGACCGCATAAGATGCGCCTTTTCCCAATGCCTGCCCTGCAAAACTATTTCCATTAAAGTTTGGTCCTTTCAATGCAAAGTAGATGTCTCCTTCTTTTAATTTACGTGTATCTGTTTGCACAGATGGATTTGTCTTGTATAACTCGTACAGTTGTTCGATCGTCATAGGACAAAAGTAATGAGAGGGAATAGCTAAAACAAAAAGCCGTCCCTTATTCAGAGACGGCTTCGTTATATTTTTATAAAAAAACGATTAAGACCGCTTTCTTGTATTTTGTCTTCTTGCTTTATAGTTTATACCTGTTTTTCTGCCATTTCCTTCGGGGCTTCCCAAACGATCCATTGCGCAACGGAAACCTACTGTACTGCTTGCTTGCTCTTCTTCCATAAAACGGCGTGTACCCGGAGATAACCAATAAGCACGATCATTCCAGCTACCACCTTTGATTACGCGGGATTTATCGCTGATTAATGTCGTAATACCATAACCACGGCCATTTGTAGAATCATAACTAACTCCGATGCTCAGAGAGTCACCATCAAGGTAATTGATAACATTTCCTTTTTGATAGTTGCGGCGTCTTTTGCTTTCTTCGTCAGTAATATATTCTTTCTTAATCCTGCCAAGGCTGTCTTTTTCAAATTCACCATCGGCAGTTTTGAAATCTTTCTCATAACGGTTACCACGATAAGGGGATACATCGTCCACATCAGTAGGAGATAAAGGACGATAAACATCACCAACCCACTCATTCACATTGCCAGACATATTATAGATACCAAAAGAATTGGGGTAGAAAGAATTTACAGGAGCAGTATAAACAGCTCTATCATTCAATCCACCGGCAACACCCATGTTATCACCACTTCCACGTTTGAAGTTAGCGAGGAAGGTACCCTGCCAGCTTCCACGGCGGCTGTCGCGAAGACCATTTACATTCTGGCTCCATGAATAAACCTGCTTATTAGTGATCAATTCTTCACCACGTTTGCCTTCCTTGCGGGCCACTTGTGGATTTTGACCAACCAGGGCTAAAGCTGCATATTCCCACTCGGCTTCTGTTGGCAAACGGTAAGCTGGTAATAAGATACCATCTTCGAACGTCACCTGTGCTCTTGGAGTACCGTTGGGATTTTTTAAAGGATTCTTTTTAGAACGGACACCAGGACCAGGAGTTGGAGTAGTTAACCCTACCAGGTAGGCTTTTGTATTAAAGCTTTCTGATCCCTGACCGGATATATTCTTTAAAGAATTTTTATTGATAAACTGTTTGTCAATCAAAGCCTTTTCGTTCACACGATCTGATCTCCACAAACAAAAGTCGTGAGCCTGTCTCCAGGAAACCCCCACTACAGGGTAATAATTATATGAAGGGTGACGAAAATAATACTCAACCAGCGGCTCATTATAAGCCAACTCGCTGCGCCATACCATGGTATCAGGTAAAGCACCGTTGCGAACAGCCATATATTCGTCTCCATCAAACACATTATTGATCCAATAAAGGTATTCGCGGTAATGAATATTCGCTACTTCGGTACGGTCAATATAAAAAGAATTGACTGTTTTTCTCGTGGGGATATTATTCCAGTCTCCCATGACGTCTTCTTCAGCAGCTCCCATGGTGAAAGTACCGCCCTGAACGAATACGAGGCCGGGGCCTGTACGCTGTTCTTTTTCCCGGGCTACTTGGTAACCGCCCATGTTCTTATCGTTGTAATTCCAACCCGTTACGTCGGATTGCTCTTTTTTCTTCTTGCCAAAAAGCCCGTTCTTACAAGAAGAAACGACTACGGCGCAGGATAACAGGATGACTAGGTTTTTCAGATTCATTTTTAAAGCTTTTGCCTTGAGTGAATGAGATTAAACGGTGTAAAGAACCAAATATTGTATAAAAACGTACTTGTTTATCAACAAAAAGTGATCGCGAATATAGGCAGTTTTAATAAAAAGATATGCCAGCCTGTTCTGGTGACTGCGTTAAAAATGACCCATATTTAAATAGATATAAGGTCAAGATAAAATGTATACGTGATTTTGAAAGAATTAGAAAGTTTTTGGGGCAATAATTATTTCAGTCAAAACGGTTCAGGGCAGTGTGACCCATTTTTCGCCCGGTTATGGTAGACAGTCGTTTCTGAATATTTCTGCCCATGGGTTAAAACTGTAATAAATACAATAATGTCTATAGTAAATCGTTCGTGTGATGTGAAGCCGATGTATTTATTGGCATATTGAAGGTGGAACCGTGTTTTTATACCATTATGAAGTTTTAAATAAGCGCCTGGAACAACTATTGAAGACGGAAAAAGTACATGTTATATTTGGAATTTATTGAAAATCCTTATTTTAGCCGATCTATCGAAAAAACTCTACTCTAAAACATTTGACTACACCACAACAGCTTGCTGTCTAAACAGCACAGCCTGGCTCACTTGCAAAGCATTGTTGAGCGTCGATTTTAAAACAGAATATTCTTATGAAACGAATGACCTTACAACTGACTGCCACTATTCTTTTATTTGCGGGCATAAACTCTTTGAAAGCACAAACAGATACGATCAATGTTGTGACTTCTGCTGTTCCTTTCCTGAGAATTTCTCCCGACGCGAGGGCCGGGGGAATGGGCGATCTCGGGGTAGCTACCACCCCGGATGCAAACTCTTCTTTCTGGAACCTGGCGAAAACACCGTTTGCAAAGAATAAATATGGCGTTGGCTTAACCTACACACCCTGGTTAAAAGACCTTGGACTGAATGATGTGTACCTACTATCAATGGCTGGTTACTATCAGGTAGATGAGCTTCAGGCTATTTCGGGTTCTGTGAGGTATTTCAGCTTGGGAAATATTCAATTTACCGACGGAGCGGGCAACGATTTTGGTGAAGGAAGACCAAGAGAACTGGGTGTTGATATTGGATATTCCAGAAAATTATCCGATCAGTTAGGGATTGGCATCGCACTACGGTATATACACTCTAATCTGGTTGGTAACCTTGCAGATCAAAACACTACGTACCAGGCAGGAAATGCTGTTGCAGGCGATATTTCTTTATTTTACACCAATGCGGATGAAACCGGTCAAGGTTGGAACTTCGGTGCAGCATTGACCAATCTCGGTTCAAAAATCGGCTACACTAAAGATGCCACTCAAAAAGATTTCATTCCGGCAAATTTGGGCATCGGAGCATTATATACCAAAGTATTTGATGAGAATAACAAAATTTCTTTCGGGCTTGATCTAAACAAGCTTTTGGTTCCCACGCCGCCTAAATATATTGATGATAGTAATCCCGATTCAGACAGTCTCAATGAAGTCATTAATACAAAATACAGGGGTAAGGGGATAGCAGGCAGCTGGATTAGCTCGTTTGGCGACGCACCAGGTGGTTTTGGGGAAGAGATGAGAGAATTCCAGATTTCGGTGGGTGCTGAGTATTCTTATAATGATCAGTTCTTCGCAAGAGCCGGGTATTTTTTTGAAGATAAGACCAAGGGTAACCGGAAATACTTTACAGTAGGTTTAGGGATCAAGTACAACGTATTTGGTTTGAATTTCTCGTACCTGGTTCCGTCAGGAGCGGGAGTAAGCAGAAATCCCTTGTCTAATACCCTGCGTTTCGGATTGGTTCTTGATCTGAACGATGATGGCGGTACAACCCAGGAGTAATTTAGAACCTATATTATCAAAACAAAATATATTTGAAGCGTCTCCACACAGAGGCGCTTTTTTTTGCCACGGATTACACGAATTATCACGGATTTTAATCCGTATTAATTCGTGTAATCCGTGGCAGAATTCTTTAATTTTTTGTTATGTCATATAGGATCGGCTTTGGAATAGATTTTCACCAATTGACTGAGGGCCGCGATTTATGGATTGGTGGTGTTAAGATTCCGCATACTAAAGGAGCTTTGGGCCACAGCGATGCAGATGTGTTGCTACATGCCATTTGTGATGCACTGTTAGGTGCATTGGCATTGGGTGATATTGGAATGCATTTTCCCGATACAGATATGGCATTCAAAAATATCGATAGTAAATTACTACTTAAGAAAACGCATGAACTGATCAGGCAAAAAAATTATCGGGTAATAAATATTGATTCAGCCATTTGTCTGGAGACTCCGAAAATTAACAGGTATTCGAATGAAATGCGCATCACCATCGCAACTATACTAGGCATAACATCAGAAGATATTTCAATCAAAGCCACTACAACTGAAAAAATGGGTTATGTTGGAAGAGAAGAAGGTTTAGTAGCGTATGCGACTGTTTTGCTTGAAAAGTTTAATGTTTAATGTTTAAGGTTTGCTTTTGTTAACAATGTCTGAGAGGTTTAAGTATTGTGTAAGCATCTCGATTGTTTAATTCCATACATTGAAGGACCAACATAGTAACCTTAAACCTTAAACTTTAAACATTAAACTCTTCAACCCCTACCTTTGCACTTTTAATAAATGTGATGGCGAAAATCAAAGTCAGGATCATTAATCAATCAACAAATCCTTTACCCGAATATCTCACCGATGGGGCGGCAGGAATGGATATACGTGCAAATCTTGAAAACGTTCTGGTGCTCAAATCGATGGAACGGATTCTGGTACCTACGGGTTTATTCATTGAATTGCCTCAGGGCTATGAAATGCAGATCAGGCCCCGTAGCGGTCTGGCAATTAAGCAGGGAATTACCTGCTTAAATACCCCTGGCACGATCGATTCAGATTATAGAGGTGAATTAAAGGTGATTTTGATTAATTTGTCGCAGGAAGAACAAACCATTCTTCATGGCGACCGGATTGCGCAAATGATTCTTCATACTGTTGAACAGATCAAATGGAAGAGTGTTAAAAAAATTAAGGCCACTAAACGCAATGATGGCGGGTTTGGTCATACCGGAAAATTATAAGCATGCAGAAAAGTAGCGGACTGATAATAGTGATAGGACTCATCGGCTTGTTAAGCAGTTGTCGTTCTACAAAAAGAATTCAAACGGTTATGTCAAAGAAAGACACGACCCAGGTTACTGCGAACAGGCAGGCTGACTCAAAGGCAGATTCGATTCGTTTTATACAGCAGGTTTATGGTACAATACAGAGAAATAAGATCAGCTTCAACACTTTTTCTGCAAAGGTCAAAGTAAATTTCGAGGGCAACGATGGTAAGAAAAGCGATTTCAATGCATTCTTAAGATTGAAGAAAGACAGTGCACTATGGATATCGATCAATGCCGCATTGGGTATTGAGGCTTTTCGCATCATGATCACACGCGACAGTGTTAAAGTGCTGAATAAACTCGAGAAGATTGCTCAGCTCCGCTCGCTCGGTTATCTTCAGGAAGTAGCCAAGATACCGTTGAGTTTTACTGAATTGCAAAATCTAATTGTAGGCAACGCGCCCTATCTGGATAGCAATATTGTTTCTTATAAAAATGAAGAAGCATCCGTTTCACTGGTAAGCCTTGGCGATCTTTTCAAACATTTTCTAACAGTCAGCAAAAATGAATTCCAACTTCAACATAGTAAACTTGACGATGTGGATAAGATCCGGGCAAGAACCTGCGATATTACATATGGCGACTATGAAACTAAAAACGGCGTAAGTTTTTCGACTTTTCGGAAAATTACCGTGTCTGAAAAAGCCAAGCTCGACATAGAAATGCAGTTCAAGCAGTTCGATTTTAACGAACAATTAAACTTTCCATTCAACATCCCGCGAAATTATAAGGTACAATAAGCGTTATATTAGAGCTCATTGGTTCTATATCAGTTAATCAGATCTGATCATTGCAAAATTTTTTATCATGCGTGTATTGCTGATCCTTTTTCTCACCATTATTATTACCCTGCCATCAACTGCTCAAAATCGCAGCGAACTGGAAAAGCAGCGTTCAGAAATACAACGTGAAATTGAAGAGGTGAAGCAATCTCTTAGCCAAACCAAGAAAAACAGGAAAGAGTCGTTGGGGCAACTGGCTTTACTACAGAAAAAGCTTCGCTTACGTGAGGCTGCGATCAGTAATATTAATCAGCAGATCAATTTTATTCAGGGTAATATCAGCCAATCGAGAAATGAGATTTCTAAGCTAAAAAAGGAATTGGATACACTCAAGATCCAATATGAAAAAAGTGTGGTATATGCCTATAAGAACCGAAGTAATTATGATTTTCTGAATTTTATCTTTTCTGCTGCAAATTTTAATGATGCTTTAAAGCGGGTAGAGTATCTTAAATCTTATCGTTCCTACCGCGAGCAGCAGGCAACGAATATTAAAAGCACCCAATCTTTGTTGCAAAATAAGATCAGCGGTTTGGAATTAACAAGAAGGGAACAAAGCGAAGTTCTCACTCGTCAACAAAAAGAGAAACTGGTTTTGGTTGAGGAAAAAAAGGAGAAAGATGTTGTTGTTTCAAAGTTGAAATCCAGGGAAAAAGAATTATCGAAAGAACTTTCATCAAAACAGAAAGCAGATAACAAAATAAGAGCATCAATAAAAGCCGCCATCGATCGTGAAATAAGATTGGCCAGGCAAAAGGCTTTGGAAGAAGAGAATAGGAAGAAAGCAGAAAATCCTGATGTTGCAAAACCAGTTACCTCAACAAAAAAAGATGATATAGCTAGAAAAAGGAGTGTATTCGATGATGTGCCGGGTGGCGAAATAATTTCGGACAACTTTGAAAAAAACCGGGGCAAATTGCCATGGCCGGTAGACAAAGGACATATTAAAATTGGGTATGGAACTTACTCAATTCCTGAAACAAAGTTAAAGGGCAATAATCCAGGTCTTACTTTAGAAACAGAAACGGGTTCTTCAGTGAAGGCCATTTTCGATGGTGATGTGATCTCTGTATTTGATGTAGATGGCGAATCAAATGTTATTGTCAGGCATGGAAAATATTTTACAACATATGGGAGGCTGTCCTCAACATCGGTCTCCAAGGGCCAAAAAGTAAAGACCGGACAGGTTGTAGGCCGTGCAAGCTCCAATGAAGATGGAAATGGAGAAATAGAATTTCTACTTATGGAAGAAACCCGTAAGCTGGATCCTGCATTATGGATAAGAAGAAGATAGATACAGGCGGAAAATTATAAAAAAAACCGGCAGATTTGGCTGCCGGTTTTTTTTATAGAAAACGATTGTAAAGAGCTTCGTACTTTGGAACAATATTCTGTATGTCGAAGTTTCTGGCCTGGGCGGCCGCATTGCTTTTGAATTCTTTCAGCACAGCATCATCTGATAGCAATTGAATAGCCTTTTCGCTCATCGTTTTAATATCGCCCACATTACCAAGATATCCCGTTTTACCTTCAATATTGATTTCAGGCAAACCCCCTGCATTGGTTGAAATCACCGGCACACCTGCTGCCATTGCTTCGAGTGCAGCCAAGCCAAAACTTTCATAATCGGAGGTTAATAAAAACAGATCTGCTATAGCAAGTATTTCTTCTATCTGTTCCTGCTTACCTACAAAACGCATTTCATCGAACAATCCTAAATCGCGACCAAGACCTTCAACAGCCGGCCGTTCGGGGCCATCCCCAACAAATAATAATTTGCTGGGAACCTGCTTATTCACTTCAGCAAATATTCGAACAACATCGCCCACCCTTTTTATTTTCCGGAAGTTGGAAGCGTGTAATATGATTTTTTCTCCGTCCGGGGCAATTACCCTGCGAAAAGCATCAATTGGTTTTTTTTGAAACCGGCCAACATCAACAAAATTCTGAATTACCTCTATTTCTTTCTCGATCTTAAAGTTTTTATAGGTTTCATCTCGTAAGTTATGTGACACGGCGGTGATCGCATCGCTTTCATTGATAGAAAAAGTAACTACAGGCGCAAAGGTTTTATCCTTTCCAACCAATGTAATATCAGTTCCGTGGAGCGTGGTGATCACCGGAATATATTTTCCCTGCTTCTCCAGGATTTTTTTTGCCATGTACGCTGCGGAAGCATGCGGAATCGCATAATGGACATGCAAAAGGTCAATATGATTATTTACAATCACATCCACCATGGTGCTCGATAACGCGGTTTCATAAGGTGGATAATCAAACAAGGGATAAGTGGGCACCCGGACTTCGTGATAAAATATATTAGCATTGAATTCACTTAATCGTACCGGTTGCTGGTATGTAATAAAATGAACCTGGTGATCCTTATTTGCCAATGCCTTTCCTAATTCGGTTGCCAACACGCCACTTCCCCCAAATGTTGGATAGCAAACAATTCCAATGCGCATATAAAATAATAATTTGGGGCCGAAGGTAAATGATTTTCAAATGTGCCAGCTACCATTCAAATCAACCGCAATCAATTTCCCATAACTTTATCAAAAATACAGATAGGATGCGTTGTAAGATTTTTACCATTGTGTTATCGTTTGTTTACTTATACGGATGGGGACAGCAGGAAGATTCAATAATGATCAGAAAGATAGCTGATGATATATTGACCAATGGGAAGGCTTATGAAAATCTGCGGGTTCTTTGTAAAACAGTTGGAGGACGGGTTGCAGGTTCACCGCAGATGTATAAAGCGGAATCATGGGGACAAAAAGCATTGCAAAATGCCGGTGCCGACAAAGTAATTCTTCAGGAATGTAACGTTCCCCGTTGGAACCGGGGTGGAAAAGATGAGGCGCACACGATCAATGACTCTAAAAAACGATCACTCGATATTCTGGCTTTGGGAAATTCCGTAGGTACGGGGTCAAAAGGAATTACTGCTCCCGTAATAATGATCAATTCGTTCGACGAATTAGACCGGCGTCAGGATGAGATAAAAGGCAAAATTGTTTTTTATAATTACAGGTTCAACCCTTTGTTTGTAAAAACCTTTAATTCTTATGCCGATGCGGTTAAATACAGAGGGCAGGGTCCCAGCCGGGCTGCAAAATATGGGGCGGTGGCAGCGTTGGTGCGGTCAATGACGCATGCAACAGATAACAACCCTCATACCGGGGCAACATTATACAATGATTCTTTTCCAAAAATCCCTGCTGCAGCAGTTGGATTAAAAGATGCGGATATACTCGTAGATATTATAGCAAAGGACAAAAATGCAGCGCTTTTTTTAAAAACAAATGCAAACATATTGAAGGATACGATAGGTCATAATGTTATCGGCGAATTGATGGGATCTGAATTTCCTGATCAGATCATTACCGTAGGAGGACATTTGGATTCATGGGATCCCGCCGAGGGTGCACACGATGACGGAGCAGGCTGTGTACATGCCATTGAAATTCTGCGGGTATTTAAAGCGATTGGATACAAGCCAAAACGAACGATACGAATTGTACTATTTGCGAATGAAGAGAATGGGCTTCGCGGAGGAACAAAATATGCAGAAGAGGCGAAGGCAAAAAATGAAAATCACCTTTTTGCTTTGGAAAGTGATGCGGGAGGATTCACGCCAAGAGGTTTTGGATTTACACTGGCCATAGAACGATTACAGGCCATCAGGCAATGGTTGCCGCTGTTCATACCCTACGGTGTTTATGAATTTAATGCGGGCGGAGGTGGTGCGGACATCGGGCCCCTCAACAAAGCCTTCGGCACGCCCCTGGCAGGATTACAACCCGACTCACAAAGATATTTTGACCTCCATCATGCGCGAAATGATGTTTTCGAAGCGGTCAATAAACGCGAACTTGAATTGGGCGCCATCAATATGGCAGCATTGATCTATATGGTAGATAAGTATGGACTGTAGCTTAATTAGCCGATTAGCCAATTAGCCAATGCATAGTTTCATTTCCTTAATAGTAATCAACGAAGTGGTCAGCAAATTTAAGATCAGCTACTATTATGACTGTTTAATTTAATAACTTGTCTGAAACTAATCATTGGCTAATCAGCCAATCAGCTAATTAAAACGTATGAAAAGTTTTATCTGGAAAATAGTATTGGTTATTCTCGTAATCGTTGCCGGATTTGTGTATTGGTTCTATTTCAATGTTTATAGTGATGGTGAAAGAAAAGGCACGTTGATCAAGCTTACAAAAAAAGGAAATGTATTTAAAACCGTAGAAGGTGAAATGTGGCTAAGCTGCCGGCAGGTAGTGAACGCAGAGAAATTCTTTTTTTCCATCACAGATGAAAAACTGGCGGACTCACTTACCAACCTGCAGGATGAATGTTTACAGGTCACGTATAAACAACACCGAAAGTCTTTGCCCTGGCGGGGAGACAGTGAGTACATCGTAACCGGGTTTAAACGCATACAGTAATTGGATGGATGCAGATACTAGTGCTGTTAACCTTACTTTGATGGGTTTAAAGTTTAAGGTCTAAAGTTTAAAGTTTTTGCTCAACTAAAAAATGGTTTAAAATAAAGATTTCACATTAAAGAACTTTAAACCTTAAACAATTAAACTTTAAACTGGTAAGACACAATATCCTTAGCATAACACTAGTTTCCAGAATGCATTAGAAATATTGCCGGCTGTTTGTGGAGATCAGGCAATTTTTTTTTCCAGTCGGCAGCGGTTTTGGTGTAAATGAATTCAGTAGATGCAGTAAGATTGGCTGCAATGCATATTCTTGTTGTGGGTAAGCAAGTCTTTAATAATATTTCCAGTAATTGGTTATTTCTGTAGGGGGTTTCAATAAAAATTTGCGTGCAGTTTTTTATGGATGATTCCTGTTCAAGGTCCTTAAGCGCCTTGATGCGCTGGGGCGTGTCAATAGGCAAATAGCCGACGAATTGAAATTGCTGGCCATTCATACCACTTGCCATCAACGCCAGTAAAATGGAACTCGGACCTACCAAGGGTTTCACGATCGCGCCTGTATGATGTGCAATATCGACCAATGATTGACCCGGATCCGCAATGCCAGGACAGCCGGCTTCACTGATAACACCAATGTTTTTTTCTTCTGCCAGCATTTGCCTGAAAATTCTGTGGGTCTCAGAATTTTTGGTGAGGTTGGAAGCATGCTTATCAATAAGGAACCATTGGTAATTGTCGATCACCATTTCTTTCCACAAACTTTTTAAATATCTTCTTGCGCTTCGTTCATTTTCCACAAAGAACACCTCGCAATTTTTTACGGCTTCAAGAACATAGGACGGGATAACCTGCGCATTGTTTTCATCTAAAAAAGCAGGGATTAGGTACACTATACTTTTTGCGGGAGTCATTGTTTCAGTTTAAGGTTTAAGGTTTAAAGTTTAAAGTTTAAGGTTTAAGGTTGTTTAATTATTATAATCTTACTCAATGAAAAATTTAAACTTTAAACTTTAAACCTTAAACTCTAAATCTCATCTTTTTGATGATACAAACTGATCGTTGCAGCAACCACCGCATAAGAGGGCGCCAATACCCAACCCAGTACTGGAACCAGGTGCATCAGGTAAAACACCATGCCATTTCCGATGGCAAGCCCTTTGTGATTTCCGATGTAGGTTATGCTTTCAGATGGTGAAAGCTTATGACGCTCGCAACTGTAGTCAAGCATTGAAAAGCCATAATAGTAGCATTCAATAAATATTGTAATCACCGGCGTGATCCATCCAACAACGGGGAAAAAAGACATTATCAGCAAGGATACTGTATATACCGTTTGCCATAAGGTATTCCTTAGGGCAAGCTTTACACCTCGTATCACATCCTTCATCAATTGTTTCAGGTTAAAAGGATAGTCTTTTCCTTCAATAATGGATTCTGTTTTTTCACTCAGATAGGCAAATAACGGCGAACCTACGATCAGGAATAAATACTTGAATAACGAGAAATAAAAAAGCACCAGTATCAGTCGCACCATAATTTCTCCCATCAGGAAAAAGAAACTCAGGATACCACTTTTTTGTTGGTGTAACCAGCGGTCAATACCAACGCGCCGGCTCAGATAGGTAACGGCTAAATCAGAAGATTCCCAGAAAAAAAACATTCCCACCATGAACAGGATCATGTAAAGAATGCCCGGGATAAGGATCCATTTCCATAAACGATGCTTGCTGATAAATTGGTGTGCTCTGAAATAAGATTGAATTGCTATGACAATTTCTTTCAGCAAAGGCGTTTTTGTTTATTGGTTTTTTGTTTATTTGTTGATAATGGATAAGCTTCGAAACTCAAACTTAATGAATATTCCTTTGCACCGTCTCGGACATTCGTTTTATGATCGCAAAGATGTTACAAAGATTGCAAAGGAACTATTGGGAAAAATATTGGTCACAACATTTAACGAAGTTCTTACATCGGGAAGAATTGTTGAAACCGAAGCGTATGCGGGCGCAGGTGATAAAGCATCGCATGCATATGGTAACAGAAGAACCCCCAGAACCGAAGTGATGTTTGGAAAACCAGGTACAGCCTACGTTTATCTATGCTACGGTATTCATCATTTGTTTAATGTTGTTACCAATAAAAAAGAAATTCCTCATGCTATTCTTATCCGTGCTATTGAACCGATGGAAGGAATAGAAGATATGCTGATTCGTACCGGTAAACTAAAACAGGATTATACGCTAACAAAAGGACCCGGAAATGTTTCCAGGGCACTCGGAATCTTTACACGCCATACCGGGCTGAGTTTATTGAGCGATGAACTTTTTATTGCCGAGGACGCATTCAGGCTGAAAGAATCGCAGATTACAACCACCACCCGGATCGGTGTAGACTACGCTGCTGAAGATTCTATATTACCTTACCGCTATATTGTAAGTGGCAATCTATATGTAAGTGGAAAAAGAAAATAGAATGGCGTTCACGGTAACAGGTCTGACGCCCCCGTATGACCTGTTACTGTGAACGCCAATAATCCTGTTAGCGAGGTTCATAACCTTTTTCTATATCGTAAGTAGGTTTAAATATATTTTCATCTACAGGTTTGTTCACCTTAACATTGCTGAGGGTCATTGTTCCATAAGGCAGGGTGATTGACTTCGCAAGGATGATGCCTTCAGGCATTTTCTCGAAGACGCTATAATTCATTTCTATTTCCTGTTCTTGCCCATTTGCATTTTGTGTAGTAATGGTTTTTACTACATAATAATTTTTAGAATCAATATATATTGTTTCCTTTTTCCCTGAATTTAAAGTGAGAATGATTTTATAACATTCTGCGTCACCGATATTTTCTTTTCCCACCAATTCTGCTGTATGGCCTTTTTCCTTGTACTCCAATAAGGATCCATGGGTGTCCAGTTCATTCTGTGCCCTCTTTACATCTTCTGTGCTCATTGCACTCACTTCTGTTTGTCCCTGAAAAGGCATAAAGATCCATCCTGTTGTTGGGGTAATGATCTGGTAACCGACTACTCCCTGCACGGTAATATTCTGCCGCATTCCCTTGCCGTGTAACTGAACCAATAAAATTTTTACTTCGGTACCCTGCACACTTATACTGCCTTCGAGCTGTAATGAATTCACTTTTTTCCAGGCATCCTTGCCTCCGATCGCCTCAATATGTTTTGTAACCACTTCATCAGCTGTTTGGGCCTGTGCAGTGATTGTTTGCAACATCACCATACCAGCTATCAGTAATACACGAAAAAACTTCATGCCGAAAATTTTAAGAATGAATGGAGAAGAGGAATGTTTATTACTTGCCTGGCTTATACAGTTTTTCGTCAACCGGTTTGTTGACCTCTATTTTTTCATAGCTCATGTTGTTACCTGAATTACCCATGCTTAAACTATTTGCAAACACATAGCCTTCAGGTGTTTTTTTATAATCTGAGTAGTTAATGTTGATTTCTGCGTCGGCGCCCTGGTTTCCTCTGTTTTGCCCGCCCCCAAACATTCCACCACCCTTAACGGTTTGGCGTACGATATAGTGATCCTTTGTATCAATAAAGTAAATAATCTCCTTCCCTGTTTTTGGAGTAAGCCTGATTTTATATGTTTCAGTTGTTCCAATATTCTCTTTCCCTAACAACTCCACTTTATGTCCTTTTGCAGCATAATCTACAAACGGGCCGGCGATATCAAGTTCTAACTGCTGCGCTTCAACAGCCTCTTTCGGCAATGGCTCAAAGGCCCCACCACTTCTTGGATTGGATGACCATCCTTCTTTATCGGTAACTATTACGGTAACCGAACCCATTCCAAATTCAATTTCGCGGCGTAAGAGCTTGTCCTGCACCCTGTATATTTTAGAAATGATCTCATTGCCATTTTGCATAACGGCCACACCTTCCATGTACAAAGATTTCAGAGACTTCAGCTTGTCTAAGCCCCCCATGGCTTCAATATGTTTACTGATCACTTCATCAACTGTTTGAGCCTGGCTGGCTATCGTAGAAAAAATAAGGATAGCAAAAGAAATAAGAATTTTTCGCATTTGATTTAATTGATGCTGCAAAAATAAGTCTTCGGTTGTACACAAAAGTTCCTTTGTAAATTTACTTTTTGTGTTTTTTACTTTTCGACCATCACGCAGGTTCCTTTTTAAATCAGCAATTATGCCAGAGTTTACAATAAGCGGTTTGTTAACAGATGTTTTTAATCAGCAAATATACCCTGCACAAATACACATTCGGGAACAAAAAATTGTTTCGATTCAACAAATTGACCAATCATTGTTGATTTCCAAAAACTATATCATACCAGGGTTTATCGATAGTCATGTGCATATTGAGAGCTCCATGCTGATACCATCTGAGTTTGCCAGGATCGCTGTAACACATGGCACCGTTGCAACTGTGAGTGATCCTCATGAAATAGCCAATGTATGCGGCATTGATGGGGTTTATTATATGATCGGGAATGGGAAAACAGTTCCATTCAAATTTTATTTTGGCGCCCCCAGTTGCGTACCGGCAACAATTTTTGAAACCGCCGGTGCCGCAATAAATGTGGCACAAGTGGAATTGCTTCTGCAAAATGAGGAAGTGAAATATTTGAGCGAAATGATGAATTTTCCCGGTGTATTATCAAAAGATGCGGATGTAATGAGAAAAATAGCAGCGGCTCATAAGATGGACAAACCGGTAGATGGTCATGCTCCCGGATTAACCGGGGATGAGGCGAAGCAATATATACAGGCAGGCATCAGCACCGACCATGAATGTTTTACAGCCGAAGAAGCGCTGGGCAAACTTGGTCATGGTATGAAGATCATTATCAGGGAAGGAAGCGCCGCTAAAAATTTTGATGCTTTGATTGATTTATTAAATGAACATCCCGATATGATGATGTTTTGTAGTGATGATAAACATCCCGACAGTCTTGTAAAAGGGCATATAAACCAACTATGTGCAAGGGCCGTTGCAAAAGGCATTGACGTGTTCAAGATATTAAAGGCTGCCTGTGTAAATCCTGTGTTCCATTACAAATTGGATGTAGGATTGTTACGGGTTGGAGATCCGGCTGATTTTCTCATTGTTGAAAATCTTACAGAATTTAAGGTGTTCCAGACCTATATCGAAGGACAACTGGTTGCTGAAGCGGGGCAGTCAAAAATAATCACTTCAGGTGATAGGCAGGCAAATAAACCAACCCCTATTAACCATTTCAATTGTTCAAAAAAATCTGAAAAAGATTTTGAAGTAATGTTTCCCTCACCGGCTCCAACGATTCATGAAAAGCCGATGCCTGTAATTGAAGTGATCGATGGACAACTTATCACTAATAAGGTGTACGTATGGCCCAAAATTGTTAACGGCAAAATTGTAAGTGATCCTCAAAATGACATTTTAAAAATAGTGGTTGTCAACCGCTATGCAGCAAGTGTTTCAAATATCGCAAGCGGATTCATCAAAAACGTTGGATTGAAGCAGGGAGCATTGGCTTCGTCTGTTGCCCATGATTCACATAATATTGTGGCAGTCGGTGTTGATGACGCAAGTTTATGCAAGGCGGTTAACCTGATCATAGCAGGTAAAGGAGGGATAAGTTGCGTCGGCGACACTGCAGAAATGTTGGTTCAATTGCCGGTTGCAGGATTAATGAGTGACGAAGATGGATATATGGTGGCTGAATCGTATACAGCCATCGATTCTATGGCAAAAGCGCTGGGCTCAACACTCTCTGCACCGTTCATGAGCTTATCATTCATGGCTTTACTCGTAATTCCGCATTTAAAATTGAGCGACCTCGGGTTATTTGATGGAGATAGTTTTCAATTTATAGAATCTTAATTCACCGGCAAAAGACGGGTTTTCACCGAGATTGCAGAGTGACAGGCCTATTCTCACTTTCCAAAGCCTGGTTACAGGGATACATTTGTCTAAAATAAGTTTATGAAAAACAGGGAGCAAAGATTTCAGAACAGGTTGTCAAAACGAAGAGAAAGTGTTACTGGTGGAATATTGCTGCTGGGAATCGGCGGTCTTTTGCTGGCCCGGCAGGTTGGGGCGGATCTTCCTTCCTGGTTATTCTCATGGCCAATGATTTTGATCATAGTTGGTTTATTTGTGGGGGCTAAAACTCATTTTAGAGATTTCGGTTGGCTTGTACTGACAGGGGTAGGAGTATTTTTCCTGATAGACAAAATGCAGGAGATAACCATCAGGGAATTTATCTGGCCTATTGTCATTATTGGAGCAGGCCTCATCGTGTTGCTCAGCGGTATTTTCAGAAAACCAAGAGCGGTAAAAAATGAAGAATCAACACTTCTTTCCAGTGATGGCTCACCAGTGGATAACCCCGACGCAACCGAAGAAGATATTATGGAAGTCATCTCCATTTTTGGCAGCGCTAAACGGGTTGTGTTATCCAAGAATTTTAAAGGCGGTGAGGTGATATCGATTTTTGGCAGTTCTGAAATCAATCTCACCAATGCTGATTTCACCGGTAAACTGGTTCTGGAGGTGGTACAGATCTTTGGGGGCACTAAGCTTATCATTCCACCACATTGGGAGGTGCAATCAAAAACGGCGGCTGTTTTCGGTGGGATCGAAGATAAAAGATCGATCCAGGGTACCGGCAGTCCGGAAAAAATACTGGTGCTTGAAGGCACCACTATTTTCGGCGGTGTTACCATTTCCAGCTACTAACTAATAACTACTTTCAAATACTTATACCATGAATTGGTTCCTCGCAAAAATTATTTTCAGAATAGTGTGCGGCAATGGAGAGCACGCACCACAATTCGATATGCAACTGCGATTGATACAAGCGGAGGATGAAACTGTAGCATTTTCAAAAGCCCGGGTGATAGGCGAAAGTGAGCAGTCCTCATTTTTAAATCACCACCAGAAATTAGTTCAGTGGAAATTTATCAATGTAAGTGAATTATATAAATTATCGGAACTGATAGATGGCGCGGAGTTGTATTCCCGCGTTCAGGAAGTGGATAACGCAGATCAGTATATCGGATCAGTTAATAAAAAAGCCGCCCATATTCAAGAGAAGGTAACCCATCAATTATTGCAATTATTTTAATCATTCCTTGTGTCTTCATCTCCTTTCTCAACTAAAAAAAACCGGTGGATATTTGCAGCATGCTGGCTTCAATGGACGGTAGTACATTTTTTTATGTTGAAAGACTGGGGGATGGACTGGCGTATTGGGCTTCAGGATGCATTGATCAGTAACGCATTATTGGCCGGGGTCTGCATCGTGATCAGCAATATATTGCGTTTTTACAGACCTCAAAAACATTTATACCTGTACCTGCTCGTAATATGCGGAGCAATGACAGGTTTATGGGGCGGGGTTATAAAGTTCGGCCTCGGCGAATTGTTCTCGCACAACACCGTGTACACTGATTTTATTGACCGGTCGATGCCTGTGCGGTTTGATATTGCGTTCCTGGTCAGTGGTTGCGCAGCCATGATGAGTATGCTGTGGTACAATCTGCAGGAGCAAAAAGAGAACGAACAAAGAAAGGCAGATGCTGAGAAATTAGCCCGGGATGCAGAATTATACAGGCTACAGCAACAATTACAGCCTCATTTTTTATTCAACAGTTTAAATTCAATCAGTGCTCTGGCGGGTACTCAACCACAACTTGCAAGAAAAATGATCCAACAGTTAGCTGAATTTTTGAGGGGCACATTAAGAAAAGAGGATCATCAATGGGTCACTCTACAGGAAGAACTGCAGCACCTGGAATTATACCTGGAAATTGAAAAAGTCCGTTTCAGCCACCGCCTTGATACGGAAATCATCGCTGATAAAGAAAGTATTCAATGCAGGCTACCGGCTATGCTCCTTCAGCCAATTGTAGAAAATGCCATCAAATTCGGGCTTTATGACACTACAGAAAAGATAACCATCCGTATCAGATCCGTATGTATAGAAAACTATCTTGTGATCACTGTCGAGAATCCTTTTGACCCGCAAACCGCAGCTCCCGCCGGCACAGGGTTTGGACTCCGCTCCATTCAAAGGCGTTTGTATTTGCTATTTGCGCGAAACGATTTACTGGAAACGATGTCGGCAGGTGAAATATTTACTACCAGAATAAAACTACCCCAGGTATTATGAAAATAGTTATTATAGATGATGAGCCTTTGGCCCGTTCTATTATAAAAGAATATTTGCAAAATTATTCCCAGATAGAAGTAGTTCAGGAATGCGGCGATGGTTTTGAAGGCGTGAAAGCGATCATGCAGTACCAGCCTGATTTAATTTTTCTTGATATTCAAATGCCGAAGATCAACGGATTTGAAATGCTGGAGCTTGTAGATCAGCCACCGGCCGTCATATTTACTACTGCCTTTGATGAGTATGCCATTAAAGCATTCGACAGTCATGCTATCGACTACCTCCTCAAACCCTTTAGCAAGGAACGGTTTGACAAAGCCCTGCAAAAATGGATGGATCAAAGAAATACAGTCTCTCATCAGTCATCCCTTCTGGCAACCGCTGCCCAGTCACCACAGCAAAGCCAGCGGATTGTTGTTAAGACCGGAGGTAAAATACAGATCATACCTGTTCAGGAAATAGATTATTTAGAAGCGGCGGATGATTACGTAAAGATCAATACTAAAAAAGGCGTTTATTTAAAAAATAAAACCATGAATCATTTTGAACATGTATTGGATACCCAGCAGTTTGTACGTACGCACCGCTCTTTTATGATAAATGTTTCAATGATCAACCGCATCGATCCTTACGAAAAAGACAATCATATTGTGATATTACAATCGGGCGCTAAGATTCCCTTGAGTAAGACTGGTTATTCTAAGCTCAGGGGAATATTGGGATTGTAACATTCGTTAAGAAACGAATGTTCAATAATCAATGCTCAGGTGAATGCCATTGCGTATTGATTATTATGAGCTGAATATTGACCATTTTTCAGAAAGCAAATATTCTTGCATAAAACAGAGGTAGAATTGAATATTGAACAATAATATTTTAGGCTTCCTGTCCCATCCATACGGCTCCTCCGATACTATCGGCTGAAGCGCCGGTGGCGGAAGCCAGAACGTTGTTTTCTTCACGCCATCTAAGTATGCCAATCAATGCTATGATGATCGTTTCCTTATGATCAATGATATTTTTGTCAGGCACAACCACGTCAATATTAAACTCCTGTAAAAATTGTTTTATCCGGGTCACTAAAAAATCATGGTGTGTGCAACTACCCGTTACCAACATTTTAGATCCTGATGAAATATTTGGCAGGCTCCGGACTGCATGTGCTATTTGTATGGCGACATGGTCAATATATGTTCTGATCGCATCCTCTGTACGTATTTTTTTGTTCCTGATCAGTGTGTACACAACATCTGTTCCAAAATCAGTGGACAATGATTTTGGATAAGGCAGGCGATAATATTCAAGATCGTTTAATAATGAAAGCAGTTTTTCATCTGTTTGTCCGGCTGATGCCAATTGCCAATG
>JACMLY010000092.1 GCA_014379345.1 Chitinophagaceae bacterium | reverse complement strand
TTAAATTCTATTATATTTCACAATATTCATTTATTTTTTGAATTCCGGTAATTTTTGGAAACGGTACTTCAACCCCCTGGGTTCTGACCTCTGCGGTTTCAGACATACACGCCCCACCAAAGAAATTATTATATTACCTTGCAGTAGGGATCCCGCGTATGAATTATTTACAACAGATATTGTTTTTGTTACTCTCGGCGATAGCTGTCTGGCTCTTCTCGCGTAATGCAATGCAGATAAGAAAAAATATTTTGCTTGGAAGAGATGAGGACTATTCAGGTAATAAAGCAGAAAGATGGAAAAACATGCTTCTTATAGCGTTTGGGCAAAAAAAGATGTTTCGCAATCCGGTAGTGGCAATTTTACACCTCGTAGTTTATGCCGGTTTTGTGATTATCAATCTTGAAGTGCTGGAAATCGCTTTGGATGGTATTTTCGGAACGCACCGGATGTTTGCCCCGATATTAGGGAGACTTTACCCCTGGCTTATAAATTCATTTGAACTGCTGGCTTTTGGCGTCCTTCTATTTTGTGTCATCTTTTTAATAAGAAGAAACGTTCTGAAGTTACGCCGCTTTATGAGTCATGACCTTGATGGATGGCCGCGATCGGATGCAAACTACATCCTGATAACGGAAATAGTTTTGATGGCGCTGTTTTTAACAATGAATGCCACAGATACCTTGTTACAGGAACGCGGCTACAGTCATTATGCCGAACATGTAACCGGGAATTTTGTGTTATCAAATTTATTGCACCCTTTGTTTGCAAACCTCGATAATTCAACAATTGCAGGCCTGGAAAGAACCGCCTGGTGGTTACATATCGTGGGCATCTTTGCATTTCTGAATTATCTTCCTTATTCAAAACATCTTCATATTTTACTTGCTTTTCCAAATGCATATTATACGCGGCTTTTGCCAAAGGGAATCATAAAAAATATGCCCTCTATTCAGAATGAGGTTTTGTATGCTATGCAACCTGAACTCGCTCCCACCGATGCAGCACCACCTGAAAAGTTTGGAGCAAAAGATGCAACGGACCTGAGCTGGAGGAACCTACTCGATGCGTATAGCTGTACTGAATGCGGACGTTGCAGTGCAGCCTGTCCCGCCACTACTACCGGCAAAAAGTTATCGCCCCGTAAAATCATGATGGACACACGGGATCGTATAACCGAAATCGGGGAAAATATAAGGATCAATGGTGAGTTCAAAGACGATAGCAAAACGCTCCTGCATGATTATATTACTGCTGAGGAATTAAGAGCCTGCACTACTTGTTCAGCCTGTGTGGAAGAGTGTCCGGTCAGTATCAGTCCACTTGAAATCATCATTGAAATGCGACGTTCGCTCGTGATGGAGGAAAGTAATGCGCCCCAGGAATGGAACGCAATGTTTGGCAATGTAGAAAACAACTTTGCTCCCTGGAAGTTTAGTCCCGAAGATCGCGATCGGTGGACGGAAGATTTAAAGGCCTAAATTGATTCGCCGGCACCATTCAAATCTTATTCTGCTTTTTCATTAGCACCTGATCTTTACCTGCCTGGCGCAGCTATATTTCGCAAGCGCGGATATAACGACAGTTGTCCTCGGTGATTAACAAAGCGAACCTAATGAAGCCTGTTAATCTCTTCAACGGTTTTTTCTGATTTTGGAGATACGATTATCTGAGGTTGTTTTTTCCTTCTGATCATTTTGATAAACATGATTATCGCAGTCACTGTAAACACGGAACCGATAATCCAATTCAGTACATTCTGGTTCGCATTTAGCTGCTCAACTATTAACCTGCCACCAAATATAAAAACTGCGTTGCCGGTTAAAGTTCCGATTCCAATACCAATGATATAAAAATTATAGTAGCTGTTCCGCGGCAACAACACCTGTTTCGTTACCAGCACTGTGCTCCATCCAAACCAGAATGGGATCTGCACGGGGTTTATAGCACTCATTGAAACGCCAAGCCAGAAGCGATGCATTGTATTAGATAAAATGATGTTTTTTCCAGAACCGCCGGCATTTGATGCCGCAAGAAAGGTAGTAACCGCGAGTGCAACAATCATTGCAAGACTGATCCACTCGAGCCAGGTGAAAAGTCTTTCATGTTTCCTGACCCATGCCATGGCAACCAGTGAAACCCTGACGTAAATAATTTCAACAACCATAGCGCCCAAAACAAAATATATAGCCGGTACCACACCATCGGATACAGAAATCTGCATTGCCGCTACATTCAGGGTTCCTAAAGGTAGAGTGCCAAGGAAACTGATGAATAAGCCGGTCAGAGCAATCCGTCCGAAAACAATTCCCGCTGGTCGCTTTTTTGTCGTACTCATATACACGCATTTATTCAGGCATTTCTGCCAGTTTGAGGGAATGCGCTTTGTCTTCGCGGAACATGGCAATACCTTCCTTGAGACTAAGATATGGATGACCCTTCCTGTGATTCATCCGGCTTATACGCCACAATATAAACCAGTGGCGGACAATCTCCTTCCAGGCAAAAAAAATACTGTGACGGGGGTCATACATATGTGTAGGCTCTGAACCCGCGCCGTTTACTTCGATGATGCTGAGAGCTTCACCTCGTTTCAATTCCT
>JACMLY010000091.1 GCA_014379345.1 Chitinophagaceae bacterium | reverse complement strand
GGTTTTATCCAGTCTGCGTGTCATCCAGATATCATTATCACCTAATCCTCCGGGCCGGTCACTGCTAAAATATAAGGTAACCCCATCAGAAGCTATATATGGTGTCATTTCATTTTTACACGGGAAGTTAAGCTTCTTGCCAAGGCTTTTTGGTTCAGACCAGGTGCCGTCTTCCAAAAGAAAACTGACATACATATCATTAAAACTGCTTTTCTCGTCAGGAGTCATATAAAATAACAATGTCTGTCCGTCATTGGCCATAGACGCCCCTGATTGCAAACCGCGATCATATTTATGGTATCCGCGTATCTGCAGCATTTGTGGATTGCTCCATTTTCCATTTCTTTTACGATAACTCATGCTTACTCCCTTGCCTTCAAATCCACCTTCAGTAAAGGCGCCACGAATAAGTATCCTGTTTTTATCAGGTGAGATCCAATAAACTGCGTTATAAAATACAGTGTTTATAGGGTCCCTAAGGTGGCGTGCTTCGCTCCATCGACCCAGGCTGTCCCTCTCCGAATACCAGATATCCTGCGAATTCGGGATGGAACTATATTTTGTGTTGGCAGGATGATTTTCTGTGATAAAGAAAAGGAGGTTGCCATCAGCAGAAATGGTCGGTCTTAACTCGTGGAGATCCGAGTTGATGTTTTCCCCAAGATTTTCGATTTTGAGAATGGTGGAAGCAAAGATGATTTTGTCTTTTTGCTCCTTAAGGCCGGCAGTATCCGGTGTAGAAGTTTGAGCCATGGCGAGGTTAAGCCACACAGCGGCAATAAAAAAAGAGTAGACTTTTTTCACGGGTTTAGGATTTAGGTACAATAACGTAGAAAATAACAAAATAATACATAGAAATGCAAGTATTGGATGTTGACGATTTGGCCCGGGCAAAGGAGATATAGAATTGATTGTGCGGAAAATGTGCTTGTATATCGGCCCCACTAGCTGTTTGATGCGGAAATGTGGGTGAAAATGCCTATATTTACGTGTTCCCAGACACTTAAGTCATTGATCTTCAATAGCGGGCTACAAATTGAAGAGCATAACTGCGACACAGATCCTGATTTAGCCCACAAAAAATAAATGATTCTATATGACAAATGACCAGATTGAGAAATTCCTGTCCGATGTTACACTCGACAAATCTCCGGTTCAGATAAGTTTTAAAACCCGGAATACTATCCTGGGTATGTTTATCAAAACTGCAGACTATGCAGAATTAAAATCTAAAAATTTCTGGAGAATTGTGAACGAGACAAATATGGAAAGCTATAAAAAGTCAGGAGATATTAATTTGGCCCGGATTTTCAGCGGAATGGAATTTACAAGGCTGAAACTCGCTGCAACAGAAAAGATCTAATCGTTTCGATTTCTGCTGACAATATTACTTCCCCGTTAGGGTAGTTGATGACCCCATGGCTAGATCGTTCGGGTAATTTCCTGGATATACCCTCGAGGCAATCACATTTCCATTGTTTTAAGGTAGATGTCTTGTTGCTTGGATATCGGTATTGCTTTCTGTTATTATTTTTATTTCCACAGATTACTGCCTTCGGTGACCTCATTTTTCGCCCAGCAACTTGTTTAAGTGGTTTATTGATCACAATTTTTCCTGTTTATCGAAACCATGAGGGATTGTGAAGTGGACCTCAATTTATTTCACGCGGAGCTGACCCAAATTTATTTTAAACGCTGTGAATATTTTGTAAGCGTCAGATGTGCTCTATTTTAATGGGCTTCAGACGCTGGCAACTATTGTTGGCTTTTTGCATAAGCAACTTTTCAGGCTTGTCGATAACCTATTCCGGCTTCTGGTGTTATTTCAGTCATATCCATTCCTAAACATACATAGTCATGAAAATCGCCTTTATAGCAAGTTACCCGCCAAGAGAATGCGGAATAGGAACCTTCACACGGAACCTGTATCATTCTTTAACGGACGGTAAAGGCGGTGGAGGTCCGTCTAATACCGGCCTGGTTATCGCCATGAATGATACCGAAGAACACTACGATTATCCGGAAGAAGTCAAATTCTCCATCGCACAGGAACAACAGGGCGACTACATCGAAGCCGCAAAGTTTATCAATATATCAGGTGCAGATGTTTGTGTGTTGCAACATGAATATGGCATTTACGGCGGCCAGAATGGCGTTTATATTCTTCCCCTGTTGCATAGGCTGGAAATACCCTTAATCGTAACACTCCATACGGTACTGAAAACTCCTTCATATAACGAAAAGGCAATTCTATCCGAAATCTGCAAGATGGCAGAAAAAGTAATTGTGATGAGTAATAAGGCACTGGAATTTCTCACAACAATCTATGAGATTCCTGCCGACAAGATCGAGATCATCGAGCATGGTGTACCAGATCTGCAATTCAACCAGGTAGCAACAAAAAAAGAATTCAAACTCGAAAATAAAAAGGTGCTGCTGACCTTTGGTTTTATTAGCCGAAATAAAGGTATAGAAACTGTTATTAAGGCATTACCGGCGGTCGTTGAAAAATATCCTGAAACAATCTATATCATACTTGGTAAAACACACCCTGCTGTGTTAAGACATTCAGGCGAAGAATACAGGATCTTCCTGCTTCGGTTGATAAAAAATCTGAAGCTTGAAAAACATGTACTCGTTCTGAACGAATTCATCAATCAAAAAGAATTATTTAAATATCTTTTTGCTTCTGACATTTATATTACTCCTTATCTTAACGAGGCGCAGATTACCAGTGGTACTCTCTCTTATGCAGTCGGCGCCGGGGCAGCTGTAATTTCAACACCCTACTGGCATGCGGAAGAGCTGTTATCAGAAGGGCGGGGATTATTGTTTGATTTCAATGACTCAACAGCTCTGTCCGCTATACTTATGGAACTCCTGGATAAACCTGAGGAAATGTTACGTCTCCGGAAAAAAGCGTATGACTATGGACGTGAGATTACCTGGCCCAATATCGGCGAAAGATATCATGAAGCCCTCGAAACCATCCTGCGTGTACATATCACCCGGCCCATGAAAAAAGAGGCGTTGTTTGACCCGCAGCTGCTACCGCCTTTTACACTTGATCATATAAAGCGGATGACAGATGATACGGGAATAATTCAGCATGCAAAATTTGGTATACCTAATCTCAAAGAAGGTTATTGCCTGGACGATAATGCGCGGGCATTGTTGATGGTACTGATGGCGTTCAAGCAAAAGAAACACCCGTTGGCTCTTGCATTGTCACCCATCTATCTTAGCTATATCCATTACATGCAAAATGATGATGGAACATTTCGAAACTTTTTAAGTTTCAACCGTAATTTTCTCGATGAAGTAGGCTCCGAAGATTCTTTCGGGCGTGCGATCTGGTCACTGGGGTTCCTGATCGGTAATGCTCCCAATGATGCATATTACCAGTCAGGTAAGGAAATATTTTTTGACGCCGCCGCAAACTTTGAGAAACTAAAATCTATCCGCAGTATCGCAAATACTATGATTGGTATTAGTTACTATCTACGAGCCAATCCTTCTGATGACGGAATGATTGAAAGATTGAGGAATATGGCCTATGTACTCATCAATGAATATGACAAATGCAAAACTGACAACTGGCATTGGTTTGAAAGTTTACTGGCGTATGATAATGGGATGTTGCCAAATGCATT